>JAKACU010000149.1:1022-4248 GCA_021821185.1 Bacillota bacterium | reverse complement strand
CGGGGATTACGCTGCCGTTTATTAGTTACGGCGGATCATCCTTGACGCTGATGTTGACGGCGGTCGGTATTCTTATGTCGGTATCGCGCAATGCGGATTACTGACCTTTATTGGGGGTTTGTCAAACATGCGGGTAATCTTGACGGGTGGTGGAACAGGCGGGCATATTTACCCAGCTTTAGCGATTGCGCGCATGTTGCGGGCACAGCACCCTGACGTAGAGTTATTATACATAGGGACAAAAAAAGGGCTGGAGCGCGATTTGGTGCCACGCGAGGGCATACCCTACGAGTTTATTGAAGTGGAGGGTCTACAAAGAACGTTATCGCTGCGCGCTGTTAAAACAGCATGGCTGGCACTCACAAGCATCTTGGCAGCCTCACGCTTGGTTTCGCGTTTTCGCCCGGATGTTGTGATTGGCACAGGCGGCTATGTGGTTGTGCCTGTCATCACCGCAGCGCGTGTACTTGGCATACGTGCCGGCATTTTGGAGCTTGATGCGCATGCCGGGCTCGCCAATCGGTTGGTTTATCGATTGGCTGACACAGTGATGCTCGGCATGGAAAATAGGGCAAATACTTTTGCGAAAGCAAAGCACGTCGTGCTGACTGGAAATCCTCGGGCTTCTGAAGTATCGATGCTTTCTTATGAGGCGCAAATACAGTGCCAGGCTGAATTGGGGCTGAAAAAAGGGGTTGCCGTGTTAACCATCGTCAGTGGCAGTCGAGGTGCAAGTCCCATTAACGATGCTGTGACAGAGTGGCTGCATAAAAAGACACACTTTTCCCATCACATCGTATGGATTACCGGGGAGGTTCACTACCAAAAAGTGATCGAACAATTCGGCACTGACACACTCTATGATGGTATGGTGAAAGTCGTGCCATTTTATCATAACATGCCCGCTTTACTATCGTTAACGAGCGTGCTCGTCAGCCGCGCAGGTGCAACGACGCTGGCCGAAGTAACGGCACTGGGCGTCCCCTCTATCTTAATTCCATCGCCTTATGTGACGCATCATCATCAGGATGTCAATGCGGCTGTGCTTGTTGATCAGGGAGCCGCCGTCATGCTTGCGCAAAAGGATCTGTCATGGGAGAGCCTGCAAATGCAAGTTGACGGGCTTATGCAAAATCCCTTTCGCCTGGAAGCGATGAAAAAAGCCAGCAAGAGCCTGGGTAAAACGGATGCTTTAGAGCGCATACATGAGGAAATCACCCGTCTTGCAGCCATGGCGTAACACTTGGCTTTGGGCGCGTGTCACAAATCGACATTTTGACATATGATGTCGTACACAACGCACCCTGACGTCATCACACCGTGGTTTCTATCATAAAGGAGTTGGTCCAAAAACCATGGACCGCGATCAATTTCGCCCGCTGTTTGAACATTTTGCCTCCGTGGTTACCTTTGCTGAACCGATGGCCCGGCATACCACGTGGCGCATTGGCGGCCCTGCCGATATTTTTGCTGTGCCACACGATACCGAGCAATTGTTGGCATTGTTGCAAATCGCTAAACGCAACAATATCCCCTTCTTTATCATCGGACGAGGGAGCAATTTGCTCGTGCGTGACGCTGGCATTCGTGGGTTGGTCATCAAAATAGGCGATTCTTTTGCCGACTGCAGCGTTGTTGGCAATCAGCTCATAGCCTATGCAGGCCGAAGTATGGTATCTGCAGCGCATATCGCGATTCGCCATGGTCTCTCGGGCCTCGAATTTGCCACGGGGATTCCCGGCAGCATAGGTGGTGCAGTAGCGATGAACGCTGGTGCACACGGCGGGGAGATCAAGGATGTCTTGGCACGCGTTGAAGTTGTCACAAAGGACGCAACATGTTTCACCGTGCCAGCAAGTGAACTGCAATTCGCATATCGTCACAGCGTCATTCGGGAAAATGGGTGGATCGTGCTTAGCGCCGTGTTTGACTTAAGGCCAGGTGATACGACGGAGATGCAAGAACGAACACGCGCGTGGGCAAAACGCCGGCAAGCAACGCAGCCTTTATCGATGCCCAGTTGCGGAAGCGTTTTTCGCAATCCCCCAGGAGACTACTCCGCTCGATTGATCGAAGCATGCGGGCTGAAAGGAACGCGTATCGGTGATGCGCAAATCTCGGAGAAGCACGCCAATTTCATCGTCAACCTCGGGCAAGCTCGTGCTTTGGATGTGTTAGCCTTGATTGACCTTGTAAAGTTCACGGTGCAAGATCGATTTGGCGTGCAACTGTTGCCGGAAGTGCGTGTGGTTGGGGAGAATTAGCACGGAGGTGACAGAAGTGGAACGATTGGTTATCCGGGGAGGCCGAGCGCTTGAAGGCTCCACCCGGATTCATGGGGCCAAAAATGCAGCACTGCCGATTTTGGCGGCTGTTACCATGGCAAGCGGTGAAACAGTGATACGTGATGTTCCC
The DNA here is from genome assembly GCA_021821185.1 of Bacillota bacterium. Next base: position 1,833 of record JAKACU010000149.1, on the reverse strand, counting down.
AATCTCGATGATATTCGGGTGATGTTGGATATCCTGCGCTCGCTAGGAGCCCGTGTGCACTACGCTGATCGCGTTGTCACGGTAGACCCGACAGGTATTCACACAACAGACGTTCCCGAGCATTTGATGCGGATGATGCGCTCGTCCGTCTTTCTTATGGGGCCTCTTCTTGCCCGTTTTGGCACTGTTCGCGTTTCCAAGCCGGGAGGCTGCTCTATCGGTACGAGGCCGATTGATTTTCATGTAAAAGGGCTCGCTATGCTGGGCGCAGAAATCATCGATCGCCATGGATACATTGAGTGTCGCGCACAAACCTTGCACGGTGCCTCTATATTCCTTGACTTTCCCAGTGTAGGTGCAACGGAAAACCTGATGATGGCGGCCGTTATGGCCGATGGTGAAACAGTCATCGGCAATGCCGCAAGAGAGCCTGAAATCAAAGATCTAGCCGCCTTTTTAAACCAGATGGGTGCGCATATCGAAGGTGCAGGTGAGGATACGATCGTCATTCAGGGTGCGCCCCGCCTGCACGCGTGTGATTTTCGCGTTTCGCCAGATCGCGTGGTTACGGGTACACTCATGGTAGCAGGAGCGATTACACAAGGCCATGTAGTGCTTGAAAATGCTCGCGCGAGTGATTTGTCCGCTGTGATTATGAAATTGCGCGAGGCGGGTGTTCAGGTAACAGCAGGCCATGATATAATTGAAGTGAAACGAAATGGGGCGCTCCGCGCGGTGGATAGGATCCAAACGGCACCGTACCCTGGCTTTCCAACGGATTTGCAAGCTCCATTTATGTCTCTTCTCACGC
>JAKACU010000149.1:0-1012 GCA_021821185.1 Bacillota bacterium | reverse complement strand
GGGACCAGTATCATTTCAGAAACGATTTTCGAGGATCGGTTCCAGCATGTGAGTGAATTGCAACGGATGGGAGCAGCCATTAAGGTCGACTTGCGGACCGCTTTTGTCAAGGGTGTGCGTGAATTATCAGGTGCGATGGTTGAAGCAACAGATTTACGCGCGGGAGCTGCGCTCGTATTGGCTGGTTTAGGTGCTGAAGGCACGACCGTCGTGGATCGAGTCTATCATATTGATCGCGGATACGAATCATTTGAGACGCAACTGCGCGATCTTGGGGCCAACATCATGCGATTGCGAGATCAACCTCATGCGCAAGCATCTGTTGCTGAGATTTGAGCTTTTGCGCTGTGATTCGATACGAGCCCTTGCGACTTGCGCGAGGGCATCCTTTTTTGTGTAGTCGAAACTGCGCGATCGTTGTCGTGGGAGGTTTGTTGTATCGTGTTAGCGGAGTTGCCTTCTCGGGCGCACAAACGTCGCGCGCTGCATGCTGTATTTGTCATTATATTTTTTCTGGCCGTTTCGATTGTCGTATATGTTCGTTCACCGCTTGCGCTGGTGCGCACGATTCATGTCAGCGGTGCAAGTGATATACCAACACCTTTTATACTGCGTGATACTGGTATTGCCGTAGGGCAGAATTTGTTTGAACTTTCTGTGGGTGATGCTGCACAGCGGTTGCTTGCGGATTTCCCTGTACTAAAAAGTGCTGTCATTGCGCGCAACTTCCTCTCCCAGTCCGTATCGATACGGCTTCAAGAACGTGCAATCGCAGGGATTTTGGTTGCGCAAGGCAATTTGTACGAGGTCTTGGCAGACGGTACGATTCTTACACAAGATTCCGCCGGATATGGTATCAATCGTCCGCTGATCACCACCACAGACAGGATACAAGTCAGCTTGGGAACAAAGTTGACAGACCCCTCGCTGCTGGCTGTTTGCAAACAGTTGCCACTCATTTCCGATCGTGATTTGAGTCAGATTTCGGAATTGCATGTTATGTCATTTCAAG
>JAKACU010000148.1 GCA_021821185.1 Bacillota bacterium | reverse complement strand
CGCCTGGTCTATCCTTAGCACCACGACGTACACCGTGAGTGAAAATGGCGATGTCGTCATAAAAACACGCGGCGTGCCTTCGGGGCAGTATCCGCGCGTATTGCCTCGTATCGGGCTGCAAATGACGGTATTGCCGGAGTTCGACCGCGTAACGTGGCATGGCCGCGGACCCGGTGAATCGTATAGCGATAGTCAAAAGGCGATGCAACATGGTTTGTATCTTAAAAATGTCCGTGAATTGGCTACACCGTACGTCTTTCCCCAGGAAAACGGCAATCGCATGGATGTCAGTTTTCTCTCGATCACAGATTCGCGAGGGTATGGACTGCTCGTGACAAGTGGGCAAAGTTTTCAGTTTAGCGCGCATCACTATACGACAGAAGCACTTGATCAGGCAAAGCACACGTATGAACTGCAGCAGCAAAAAGCTGTCACGCTGCATCTGGATCATGCGCAACACGGCCTTGGCAGTGCAAGCTGCGGGCCTGGCGTATTGCCGCAGTACGAACTTGTCACAAAACCGTTTGCGTATTCTCTAACTTTGCAGGCGTACTCCCATGACGTGATTTCTCCTGTTGCCTTATACAAACGCTTGCTGCGCGGCATGCAATGACCCTGCAAGATGTTGCATAATTATTAGATTGTATGTATAGTAATTACATTAGAGAGGTTCCCTTTGAACGTTTAGTTTACGCGTTGCAAAGGGAACCCAAACTGTTCTTCGTCAGAAAGGCGGATCAGCGATGGGTGGCGACAGCGTGGAAGAATCTAGCATAACGCGTGTTCCAGGTGTGCGATGCGCTTCCGGAGTGCTGGGCATTAAAGCCAACGGGCAGTCCGATGCGGCACTTTTTGTTGTGGATCATCCTGCCGCCTATGCCGGTGTATTTACAACGAATCAATTTAAGAGCGCTTGTGTGGAAAGTGCGGCAGAACGCCTGCACGCTGGCAAGCAGGTACAAGCTGTACTAATTACCAGTGGCAATGCCAATGCCGGTACGGGACTTAACGGACGAGCCGATACGGAACTTTTGGCCGATGCGGTCGCGCTGCAGATTGGCTGCCATGCCGATGAAGTTGTGGTGCTGCATACAGGTGTAATCGGTATTGCCTTGCATGCCGAGCGCTTGACTCCGCACATAGCGCAACTTGTACACAGTTTGTCTGATGAGGCGGCTGCTGGCATTGACGCTGCCAGAGCCATGATGACCACCGATACCATGCCCAAAATGGCTCTTCGCACCGTGACGGTGGATGGCAAAACGAGATTTATCGCGGGTGTTGCCAAAGGTGCTGGCATGATTCATCCAAGATTGGCTACCATGCTGTCTGTCATCATCACGGATGTAGCGGTTCATCCGAGTGCGCTTCAGGCGGCGTTGACGAAAGCCGTAAGCACAAGTTTTAACGCGATTTCTGTTGATGGTGACACGAGTCCGAATGATAGTGTGATTTTGCTTGCGACAGGGCAAGCTTCTCCCTTAACGCAGACTGATGACGCGTATGCCGGCTTTTGTGACGCACTAGAAGAAGTAGCCAGTGAGTTGGCGCAGATGATTGTCAAAGATGGTGAAGGTGCGACAAAGTTTATTGAAATCGAGGTTAAAGGTGCTGCCAGTCTGGAGGATGCAAAGACCATTGCGGCGACCGTAGCGACCTCACCTTTGGTGAAAACTGCCTTTTATGGTGAAGACTTTAACCCTGGGCGTATCATCTCTGCCGTCGGACGTTCTGGCGTGGCTGTGCCGTGGGATAGTCTGACTCTGCAAATCGGGTCAAAAGTGGTTTTCTCAACCGGAGAGTTTCAGAAAGTCTCACCGCTAGATGCGAAATCTGTGATGGCACAAAAGGAAATCGTTGTGTCGATTGATCTGGCAACAGGTAATGCCCAATGTCGGTTTTTTACATGTGATCTTACGCATGATTATGTATCGATCAATGCGGAATATACCACATGAGGATACTGTTCAACGAGAGGAGGGGATCGCTGTGATTCGTAAGGCCAAAATCGGGGATGTTGATGCGATTGTAAACTTGCTGCGCCATTTTGCGGAACTGGGATTGCTTTTGCCGCGCACAAGGCAGTCTGTGTGTGAGACGCTTGCGTCCTTTTGGGTTGTGGAGGAAGACGGGAGTATCGCAGGGACTGCAGCCTTGCACATTCTAGGTGACGATCTCGCAGAGATTCGCTCTCTTGCTGTAACAGAATCTGCTCAAGGCAGCGGCCATGGCCGGCTCCTGGTCGAAACATTGTTTGCCGAAGCGCAGAAGATGGAGATCCCGCGTGTGTTGGCATTAACGTATCAGCAACGCTTTTTTGATCATTGCGGCTTTACTGTGGTTGAAAAAGGGTCTTTGCATCGAAAGATTTGGAAAGATTGTATTCATTGTAAGAAGTTCCCGGTATGCGATGAAATTGCCATGATCCGGCCCACCGCTTTTTATGTTCCAACGGACAACAAGGAATTGGAGCAGGTGCAGCAACAATCGTCACAGACGACGGTGCTGCTGTAAAAATGACAAGATATCGTCGAGCGACTGAAAAGAAGTCAACACAGGCGAAAAGAGATCGCCCACTTGTTCTAGGCGCATGACCATTGTTATGAGCGTAAAATCTCCTGGCATGCACCCGTCTGCCACTTCTTGCCATGTGACAGGTGCTGAGACGGTTGCCGAATCTGTGATTCGGGTACTGTACGGTGCAATCAACGTCTTATGTTGTGCGTGCTGTACATAATCAAGGTACACTTTATCACCGCGCTCGTGGATCCGCCTTGATGTCGTGATCCGCGCTGGATGTTCTTGCACCAGATACTGTGCCAGAAACTGCATAACAGCCCGTGTTTCGATAAACCGATACTTTGCTTCGATGGGCACATAGAGCTGCAGTCCGGTTTTGCCCGAGGTTTTGGCATAACACTGCAAACCGACCTCCGTCAGCGTCTTTTGAATGATCAAGGCTACCTCACGAACAGGTTCAAACGCCTCTGTCGACGGATCCAAATCAAACGCAAGCTGGCGAGGATAATCTGGTTCGTACCACGGAGCGTACCATGGGTGAAACTCGAGAGCGTTTTGATTGCCCGCCCACAAAAGACTCGCTGCATCATTGACAAGCATATAGTTAATCACGCGCTCGCCGCTGCGATCGGCATAGGTTTGAACAAAATTCGGAGCGTTATTTGGCGTATTTTTTTGAAAAAAGGAATGTCCTGATGCGCCGTGCGGACACCGAATCAAGGTCATGGGCCGGTCTTTGATATGCGGGATCATGTATTTGGCCACCGCAGCCAAATACTGCAGATAGTCCGCTTTTGTCATGTTGACGGCGGGCCACAACGGCTTTTCCAGATGCGTGATCACAAGCATTACATCCCCTTTACAACCCTCTTGAAAACTGGCTGGCGCAAAGTGTGATGTGCTGTCCACTCCAGATACGTCACTTCGATCATGATTGGCGATGTAAGATAAGACACAGACTCTCCGCGTGAGAGACGGGGGATTTGTGCATAAAAATCGGGTTCAAATAACGTCTTTAGTGCATCTTGTTGTGATGCCGATGCCAATTTTAAAAGCAATGCAGCCGGCACCCCGGAGCCCACACGGCCGACATAAACGGGCGGTGTGCTTGGCAGCGCCAAAAGCAGTGAGCGCGGCTTGCCCTCAAACATAACAAGCGCAAATGCCACAACCTCAAGGGATTGGATGTGGCGGATTTTTTGCCACGTTTTATGGCGTGCTCCCGGATGGTATGTGCCGTCTTTTTCCTTGATGACCACCCCTTCCAGACCAATGGCCCTTGTTGCGACAAACAAAGCTTCTCCATCGGCAAAGTCGGGACTGGTGGTTAAACGGTTTGAAACTGGCGTGATGGCGGCAAACAGTTTTTCGCGCCGCAAAGACCACGGCTGTTCAATCAGCGACTCTTTGTCATACAGCAAAAGATCAAATGCTACGAACGTAGCTGATACGCGCTCTGTTGTTGTACGCATGACCAAAGAGAAGTCGGGCAACCCTTTGTCATTCATGCAAATGATCTCACCGTCGACAATACAGGGATGTCGAATCGTTTGATAAAAGTTGTTAAATTCAGGGAATTTTGCGCTTTGGTCATGTCCATTTCTTCCGCGGATGCGTACCAAGCCGTCGGGATGGAGAAACAGCAAGGCGCGAATGCCGTCCCACTTTGGCTCATAGGCAAAGCGATCGTCGACAGGCAGGGTTTTTACCGCCACAGGAACCATCGGCAAAAGGGTAGAAAAGAAC
>JAKACU010000032.1 GCA_021821185.1 Bacillota bacterium | reverse complement strand
GGTGGAGGTATGGGGGCAGCTGGCATTTTTGAGCGCCTATAACATGATAAAATCAAGGAGAGTGAGAGAGTTATGGCAAGTGTGATGCGGGAAAAAGGTGCACAGTTTTTTGTACAAAACAGTGACGTGAATGCGGTGTTTACACCGGAGGATTTTACGGACGAACATAAAATGATTGCCAAAACCACGCTTGATTTTGTGCGCAAGGAAGTCGTTCCACACATCGATGCTTTAGAGCATCAAGATTTTGACTTAACGGTTACGTTGTTACGCAAAGCAGGTGATCTTGGTCTCCTTGCGGCCGATGTGCCTGAAGAGTTTGACGGTCTTTCCATGGACAAAGTCAGTTCAGCATTGATTGGGGAAAACATGAGTCGCAGTAGTTCTTTTGCTCTCTCACATGGTGCTCATGTCGGTATTGGGACGCTGCCCATCGTGTATTTTGGCACAGAGGAACAAAAAAAGAAATACCTGCCTGATTTAGCTTCAGGGAAAAGGCTTGCTGCTTACGCACTCACAGAACCCAATGCTGGTTCAGATGCTCTAAGTGCAAGAACGACGGCCAAACTTTCGACGGATGGGCGATATTACGTATTACAAGGTCAGAAGCAGTACATTACCAATTCAGCATTTGCTGATATCTTTATTGTGTATGCGAAAATTGATGGTGAACGGTTTTCAGCTTTCATTGTGGAACGCAATTTTGCAGGTGTTTCAACCGGTCCTGAAGAGAAAAAAATGGGGATCAAGGCATCTTCAACTCGTCCTTTGATTTTAGAGGATGTACATGTACCTGTTGAAAATCTATTGGGAGAACCTGGTCGTGGGCACGTTATTGCGTTCAATATTTTAAATCTTGGACGGCTCAAACTTGCCATTGGTTGTGTAGGAGCAGCCAAAGAAGCACTCGAAGCCTCCATACGTTACGCGCTAGTGAGGGAACAATTTGGTCAACCAATCGCGAATTTTTCATTAATTCAAAGTAAATTGGCCGAAATGGCTGTTAAAACCTTTGCAGCAGAGACGATCGCCTATAGAACATCTGGAGCACTTGATTTTGCCTATGAAGAAGCAAGTGTGAAAGGCATTGAAGAGTTCGCTATTGAGTGTTCGATTAATAAAGTATTTGGTTCTGAGGCTTTATCTTTTGTGGTAGATGAAGGTGTACAAATTCATGGGGGAGCCGGGTTTATTCAAGATTACCCCATGGAACGAATGTACCGTGATGCACGAATTAATCGTATTTTTGAGGGTACAAACGAGATCAATCGTCTATTGATTCCAGGGACATTGATCAAAAGAGCCATGAAAGGCGAAGTTGCTCTCTTGCCTGCTATTGCTACATTGCAGCAAGAACTGACAGGTATGATTGATCCACCGGATGAAACGTTGTTCTTGGCTGTGCAAGAGCACGCAGTTACCATGATGCGAAAATTGATCTTGCTTGTTGGCGGCTCTGCCGTCCAGAAATATGGGACGCACATAGAACATGAGCAAGAAATTCTAGCGTATTTGGCCGATATGGCTATTGCCTTGTATACGAGTGAAAGTATTGTTTTACGAACAAAAAAATCGCAACAACGTAACCATCCCAGTAGTGACTTGCAATATAAGATGACGCAGTTATTTGTTCATGATGCATATGAACAAGTTATTCAGTCGGCTAGAACTGCGTTATCGGCGATGGAGCAAGGAGATAATTTGCGCACCGTTTTAAGTGTGGTGCGCAAATTATCCAAAGTGACACCGCTAAACACAGTGCAACTGAAACGTCAATTGGCAAAACGCTTATTGGAAACAGAACGTTACTTCTTTTAAGAATACGGTTTTATCATCGCCACGCCTGCGTGGTGTTTTTAAGAAATGGTACTAAGACTTGTCTGTCAAGAATCGTGGACAAAGCATCCAGAACATCCGTTTGACTTTGATTAGGCAAGGTAGGCCTAATCAAAGGTATCTCAGACGATCGTTTTGTGGTGTTTCGTACCACGGTTTTTGTTTTTTGCGCTGGTAATTCTACCTTCTGTACAGGTACAATAGAATGCGTATTTGGTGTCTCTTGATGTGAGGAAAAAAGAATCTGATTGCCTTGTAACCTGACATCTCGACGTGGTAAGACGTATATAATGGTATTTGGTTTGACACCAAAATTTTGTGCTACACGATCACTGTTGTAAAATACATCAATTCTTGATCCGGTAATGGCGCCGCCTGTGTCATCAGCAAGGCGGATGCCGACTCCCGGGATGAAGACAGGGGTGCCGTAAGGTATAACATGAGGATCCACAGCAACGGTGATACCTTGAATCGCCTTTTGACCAGTTGATGTAATACCATAGCCTGGGTCTCCAGGATATTTTCCTGTCGATGCATACCCATCTGTATACGCGGTGAGCGTTGATATCATCGCTTTGGCACCTATAGGCAGATCCGGTGTAGTGGTGGGCACTTCAATCATCTCACCGGGATAAATAAGATCCGGATTAGTAAGTCGATTAATTTGCGAGAGTTGTGCTGTGGTGCTATGAAATGCCAGTGCAATGGAACTAATCGTGTCCCCAGATCGGACTACGTAACTTGTCGTAGGTGGCAATGTTTGTGTAGCATAGGTTTTTCCCGCTAACAAAAGCAATCCGATGATCGCAAGTAAGTATCCCGATTTCACTGTTATCTCTCCCTATGGATTGTTTTTACTATTTTGAACAAGCTTTTAGATTATTAAACATGCAAAAGGAAGGTGTTTTTGTTGTTATTCGTTATCTTAGTTGTTCTTATTGGGGCTCTCGTATTATGGATTGTTGTAGTACAACACAAAAAAGGGGATTTTTTGTTTCGCATTAAGAAACTACAACATCGCAGTGCTACGGTGTTATCTGATTTGATGGACCTGCGAAAGGAAAGTGAGTACTTGGTACTAAGTGAGGCTAAGGATAGCAAACAACGAATTGCGCAGCTCGAAGAGTTTATGGATGAAGCAAATGAGAAGTTGGTATCGGTTGCAGAAGAATTGCAGAGTTTGCATAAAAGATCGGCATCGTTCTTTGATTTTGCGGATTTGTATGTATTTATTGGCATGCAAGAGGAGCAACTAGAAGATGCTGAGGCCAAATTCCAAAAAGCGAAAACACTCTATAAGCAGCTTACCAAGGATGATACCAAGTAAGCTGCTTATAAGTTGATCGAGCAGGTCAAATTTATTTGAGGTAATAACGGATAGTTTCCTCTAAACCTGTTTGTAGTGTGTACGCTGGTACCCATGACAAGTGATCCTGTGCTTGTTCATTGTCGAGACGACTATGAACGATATCACCTTGGCGACGTTCTGTAAATTTAATGGGAAGAGATGGTTTAGCTGCAATCGATGTCATCATCGTAGCCAATTGTTTGATGCTTGTGCTCGTGTTCGAGCTGATATTAATCGTCTTTTTACTTGCTTTGTCAAGTGCTGCCAGGTTTGCACGAGCAATATCCTTGACATACACAAAATCGCGTGTTTGTTCCCCATCACCATGGATGATGATCGTTTCTTCTTGCAAAATTTTGCTAAGAAATATCGAGATCACGCCACCTTCACCCATGGGATCCTGGCGGATGCCATACGCATTGGCATAGCGTAAGACCGTGTAGTCGATTGGGAAAAACTTAGCGTACATCGCTAGATAGTCTTCTGGTAAAGCCTTTGATAGGCCATAAAATGATTGTGGTTGCTTTGCTTGATCCTCCATAATAGGGAGTTGTGCCACATCACCATAAACAGCAGCTGATGAAGAATACACCACTTTTTTTACGCCATAGGTGACGCTACATTCCATGACATAAATCGTTCCCATGATGTTACTTTGTGCATCGTTTACAGGATCAAGGATAGAATGCGCCACATTGATTTGTGCTGCAAGATGATAGACGATATCTGGTTTCTCCTTGCCAAATACCGCCATTAGGCTATCGCGGTCACAGATATCGAGCTCATATAATGTGGCTTTAGGATGAACGTATTCGCGTTTGCCAGTAGAAAAATTATCAACGATGATCACAGTATAGCCTTGTGAAATCAGAAGATCAGCGACGGTAGACCCGATAAATCCGGCTCCACCCGTGATAAGAACGTTCATGGATAAGCTCCTTCATAGGTTATTTTTGTATTCTATTCTTTAGGAAATTCTTTGTAAAGCTATGGTACAATACCTTCGATATGCAGTTTAGGAGGGAGTAGCTTTTCATGAACCTTTTTCAAACCCTGGTGTTCGCTTTGATTCAGGGTGTAACAGAGCTGTTTCCAATCAGTAGTGTTGGACACGCTGTTTTGTTACCGTGGTTATTGCGTTGGCCTAATGTTCAGGCAAATGCCGCCTTTTTACCGTACCTGGTGATGTTGCATGTAGGTACGGCAGTTGCTCTTCTGATCTATTTTCTAAAGGACTGGTTAACATTCTTGGCGGCTGTATTTGCTTCTTCAAAAAACAGGACAAGCCGCAAAGTGAAGATAGCACGCAAAGAATTCGGACTATTGATCGTCGGCACATTACCAGCTGTGGTTATTGGCGAACTGGGCGCCAAAAAACTCGCGTCTCTTTTTGCAACACCGCGAGTTGCTATGACCTTTTTAATCGTGAATGGTATTATCCTCATCCTTGGCGATCGCCTTTTAAAGCGCACGGGTAAAAAGGATATCGCTGATCTAACAGTGGGTCAAACGATCGTGGTTGGCATTTTAGAGTCGTTCGCTTTGATACCAGGGTTTTCACGTTCAGCCATGAGCATGATCGGCGGTTTAATGTATGGCTTGCGCTATGAATCTGCCGCTCGATTTAGTTTTTTGCTAGCGACGCCCATCATATTGGGTGCGGCTGTCAAAGAATTGCCAAAGTTGCACCATGCAGGTTCACTGCTTTCGATGGGATTGATCGGTGGTGTTGTTGCTGGCATTGCTGCCTATTTTAGTACCTGGTTTTTGATGCGATATTTTAAAACACATGAAGTTAAAGCCCTGCGGCCATTTGGTATCTATTGTGTGGCTGTTGGCGCCGGAGCTTGGCTTCTTAGCCTATTCATCGGCGGCTGATTGAGCTAGGCATAATTGGCGTAATTATAGTGACAAGTTACTCATACGGACGATTGAATCGTCCGTATTTTTGTCGTTCGGATAAAATGTGGAGTGATGAGATACGTTAATCTATCGAGGAGGGAGCGATATGAAGCATCTATCTACAGGACTTTCGCGCCTGCGCCACGATCACGTGTTAATTACTTGTAATTCGCTATTTTTGTTTGGTCTTGCTTTGTCGAGCATTTTCGTCAATGTATACATATGGAAAGTAGATCGTTCCTTTTTCACGATTGGTGTTTTCAATTTGTGTGTCTTTGCTGCGGTAACTGTTGGATTTCTAGTTGGTGGAAAGCTGTCATCAAAATGGATTGATCTTTGGATCATGCGATTTGGACTTATTGCGCTCGCGTTATTTTTTTTAGCATTGATCATTCTTCGCGAGCATAGTGCCCATTATTTTTTTGAACTTGGTCTGCTATTTGGATTTGGTCAGGGCATTTATTGGTACGGATTTCATGTCACGATGTTCACCTTAACGACGATTGATAATCGCGTCTCTTTTAATGGTGTCAATGGGTTCTTTGCCTCTCTCGTTTCTATGGCAGCACCGTTTGTGGCAGGTTTTTTTATTTCTCACAGCCCACAATTTGTTGGGTATCATGTCGTTTTTACGGCTTCCTTAGTGCTATTTAGCCTTTCGTTTTGGCTTGTTTTTGCGTTACCTAAAGGGACATTGCATCGAGAATTGCACTTAGTGGATGGATTTCATTTGCGTGCGGACCCAGACTGGCGGCGACTGTGGTTTGGCTCTTTATTGTTTGGTTTACGAGAAGGTGTTTTTGCATTTTATATCGGGTTATTGGTATATTTTGCGGCAAAATCAGAGGAGGGTTTAGGTGAATACGGGCTATGGACAGGGCTCGTGTCACTCGCGGGATTTTACATCGTGCGCATGATTAAAAACCAAGAGCAAGCACGTCTGTGGATGGTTGTATCAAGTGTGATACTAGGCAGTGTAGGTCTGCTTCTTTTACAAGGGGTTGGTCGTGTTGTGCTTATCTTGTTTGGAACGGTGACAGCACTTTGTCTACCCTTTTTTGTTGTGCCGTTTAGTTCTATGCTCATGAACGAAATCGACGAGTCAACGCAATCGAAACAACGTATGCCAGAGTACCTCATCAGCCGCGAAATCGCTTTAGGTCTAGGTCGCGTCATCGGCATCACGATCTATTTGCTCATCGCAAGTCACGCAAAACCAAGCTATCTTATCGTTTTGGCGGTTATCCTGGGTTTTGCCCATACAGCCGTTGGATTGATGATTCGCCCTGTCACTTATAAATCAAGAGATCGCAACAACGGCTCGCTTGAGCGCACTTCCGCCACTCAAGCAAGCCGTTTGCTACGAGCAAAAGGATAGCAATTATTTGAAGAAATCGGCGTTCTTTTGAATAAACGATTTTTCTTCGTCCGGAACAAAATCTTCTTGGAAGATGGCTGATACCGGGCAAACTGCTTCACAGGCACCGCAGTCAATGCAGGTATTCGGGTCGATATAAAATTGATCCGCACCTTCATGAATAGCGTCTACTGGGCAGGTTTCTACGCAGTCAGCCGCTTTTTCGTCGATACATGGTGATGTGATAACGAAAGCCATGCGCAATCACTCCTTTTATACGAATTGCCTACTAGGCTATCATATAATACACGGTTCTATCATTTCAACATAGTGGGGGCAGAGAAATTCAACGTTTTTTAGGCGGTAATATCTTGACAGATTATTGACACTTACGTGCAAACTGTTATCATTAAGTAGGAAAGTTCGTTATATAGACATCGAGGTAAAGGGAGCCGACGTATCATGGCAAAACAGATTGTGATTTTAGGCGCAGGTTACGCAGGGCTATTATGTGCTTTAGAGGCGCGTAAACGCTTGTCTGGCATGGATGCACAGATTACCCTAGTCAATAAGCACACGTATCACCAACTCATTACACAGTTGCACGAAACTGCCGCTGGTGCCCGAAGTGATCGTTCAATTCGAATTTCTATTCATAATGTTATCCGTGATAAAAATATCGATTTTCAAAAAGGCATTGTGCAACAAATTGTGCCTTCAGACAAAAAGGTTGTGTTGGATGATGGCACGATTTTATCGTATGACTATCTTGTCGTCGCACTAGGTAGTGAGGCTGAGTATTTTGGTATCACTGGGCTCAAGGATCATGCTTTCATCTTGAAGTCTGTCAATCAAGCGCGTCTCATTCGAGCACACATCGAATCTTGTTTCGCGCGATATCCTTATGAAAAAAAGCCTGAACTTTTGAGATTTGTCGTGGGTGGAGCGGGCTTTAGCGGAATTGAACTCGTTGGCGAATTGGCTGATGCGTTGCCCAATTATGCAAAAGATGCTGGCGTTGATATGTCGCTCGTGGAATTATACAGCGTAGAAGCTGCGCCTTTTATTTTGCCTGGTTTTGATGAAGAATTGGTACAAAGGGCGAGAACGAGTCTAGAAGAGCGCGGTGTCACATTTATGACTGGCGTTCCGATTGTTGAAGTTGCTCCTGGTGTGGTCCATTTAAAAAATGGTGAGTCTATCGCTGCGCAGACGGTGGTTTGGACAGGTGGTGTAAGGGGAAATCAACTCGTCATCGATGCGGGTTTTGAAACAGAACCGCGTGGTCGCGCCAAAGTGAATGAATTCTTGCAATCGACAAATCATAGTGATGTGTATATCTTAGGTGATTGTTCGTTTGTCTTGGGGGATGAAGGCCGCCCACTGCCGCCTACGGCGCAGTTGGCTTGGCAAATGGGGTCAGCTGCAGGAAAGTACTTGTATCATGATATCAAAGGTGGAGCAAAAGTACCTTTTAACGCCAATATTATGGGTTCGCTAGCCTCATTAGGACGGAAGGACGCTGTCGGTAAAGTGTTGCAGTCTTATAAAATGTATGGAAGGATGGCGTATGTAGCCAAAGAGGCAAGTCAAATTCGCTATTTGGCTAAAATCGGAGCCGTGTTTGCAGCAAGGTAACTTCATCCAATTGGATATTATTTACTTGCACCCCTCTATAGATAGCGTTACACTGATGACGATGTGATGTTGACATCGGGGTAGTACACGAAGCAGTAGGATTTGCATGTGACATGTGCCGCAGGAAAGGGATGTGTGTCCGTGTTTCAATGTCCGATCTGTGGTGAGTTGATGGAAGCCCTAACCAATTTCCATTGTAGAAGTCGTCATCAGATGTCGCGCAAGGATCTCGTTCATTCCCACGGGATGCCAAAGTACGTATCACCAGTTATGCGGCGCGAAGTACAGCAATGGATTCGCTCGTCACAGGTGATTAACCGATTGGATTTCGAAGTTGCACAAGCGGCCGTGCGCAGTCAAGTAAAAAGAAATGGATAAATGGGGAGCCCGTGTGGGCTCCTTTTTGTGGTATGAGCATGCCGTAGTGACGTATACTAGATGCATTATGGGCAGGAGAGCCAAAGTAAAGGAGCAGCGCCTACCGTGCACAACGAGTGGATAAACGAGACTGCAGGCAACTTACATATTCATGTGTTTCCTACAAAAAAGTATAAAACGGTTTCTGTACTGGCTCAAGTTGAGCAACCCCTCATACGACAAACCGTCACAGCAACTGCTTTGTTGCCTCAGATTTTAGTGCGTGGTACAAAACAGTATCCCGTCACGGAGACTTTAACGCAAGCGTTTGACGAGCTATATGGAGCAGGCTTATCAGCACGCGCCAACAAGCATGGTGATGTGCAAACGATCGAATTCACGTTGCAAGTTGCGGGTGAAGAGTTTATTCATGGTGCGTCAGGGTTGTTCAAACAGGCTATGCAATTATTTGGACAAGTGATATGTGAGCCCTACGTACAACAAAGTGGATTCCTCGCATCCTATGTAGAAACCGAAAAAGCGTTGCATCAGCAAAGAATTGAGAATTTGATCAATGACAAGATTGCGTATGCGATGGAACGTTGCGCACAAATCATGTATGCCAACGACGCTTATGGTATTTCGCGCTTTGGATATGTAGAAGATTTACAGACTTTAACACCGATATCCCTTTATGAAAGTTATCAAAAACTCGTGCTTCAAGGATCGTTGCACGTGTATGTTGTGGGACCTGTGGATGAACAAGCAGTAAAGGAACAATTGCTCAGCGTGTTTGAACATTTTACGAAACACAGTGGGGCACAAGGTGTTACGATGTTCATGACGCGGTCGGTGCCGGAAGCGACACAAGCAAAGTATATCGAGGAAGCTATGGACGTCAACCAAGGAAAATTAAACATGGGGCTACGTACTGGGTTTGCTTTTCCAGATGATGAATATGCAGCACTCCTTGTTTACAATGGGATTCTCGGAGGTTTTCCGCACTCTAAGTTGTTCTTAGAAGTGCGTGAAAAGGAAAGCCTTGCCTACTATGCATCGAGTCGCTTAGAAGGTTTGAAAGGATCGATATTTATTCAATCAGGTATTGAAATCGCCAATAAAGACCGTACACAAGAAATTATCGAAAAGCAGTTACTAGCAATGAAACGGGGAGATATCACGCAAGATGAGATGCGTTTTACGAAGGACGGATTGCTGAATCAATATTTACAATCGGATGATCATCCATTCACGGGAGCTATGCTTCACATGTTTGGACGCATGACCGATCGCAGGCGATCTGTTGAAGATCTGGTGCGTGACATTGAACAAGTGAGTATGGATGATGTGGTCCGTGTAGCCCAAACTGTCAATTTGGATACCACCTATTTTTTACGAGATAAGGAGGTGTGAGCATGAGGGAAATTCAGTATCAACAACTTGGGGAAACCCTGTTTGAAGAAGAGCTTGACAATGGTCTGCGTGTCTTTATTCTGCCAAAACCGTCTTTTCGCCAAACATATGCTTGCTTTACCACACGATATGGCTCCATTGATCGAGAATTTATCGTTCCAGGTGAAACTACGATGCGGACTGTACCGGATGGAATTGCTCATTTTCTGGAACACAAGATGTTTGAAGAAGAACATGGGGACGTTTTTATGGATTTTGCTCGCTACGGTGCGCAAGCCAATGCGTTCACAACGTTCGATGCAACGACATACCTTTTTTCCTGTACAAACCATATTGAGGAAAATCTAACGATATTACTTGATTTTGTTCAACGCCCTTATTTTACGGATGAAAACGTTGAAAAGGAAAAAGGAATTATCGGTCAAGAAATTCGCATGTATGATGATAATCCGAATTGGCGGGTGTATTTTGGACTCTTGCAGTCGATGTACGGACAACACCCTGCAGGTATTGATATTGCCGGTACGGTTGAATCAATTGCAAAAATCACAAAAGAGGATTTGTACGATTGCTACCACACGTTCTACCACCCGAGTAATATGATTCTATTTATTGTTGGTCCTGTCTCACCGCAGCATGTGATGGACCTTGTCGTCATGAATCAGGAAAAGAAAAATTACCAAAGACAGGCGGCTATTGTAAGGCATCTTCCCGACCTTCCGTCACTTCCCGATCATCCGCTTGTCAAAGCAAATTTGGCAGTATCCCAACCGCGTACATTATTTGGGTATCGTGAAATTGCGATTACAAATGATCCGATGGCTCGGCAAAAACACGAAGCTGCCATGGAAATCTGGATGGACTGTTTACTTGGCAAAAGTTCTACGCTTTATCAAAGTGTTATCGACGAAGGTCTAGCTGATGCCGGATTCAGCATGGACTATGAGTTGACCGCATGGTATGGGCACTCTATGATCGGTGGCAATTCCAATGATCCTGAAAAACTTCGTGAACGTGTTACAAGGGCGCTTGAGGAAGCTACTGTACGTGGTGTTGATCCGCGTGACTTCTTGCGTACAAAGAAGAAGGCCATGGGTCGTTTTCTTGGCTTATTGGATTCTCCCCAAGGCATCGCCAATGTCTACGCCTCGCAACGGTTGCGTGGTGTTGACTTATTTGCTTCTCTAAAGATTCTCGAAGATATTTCGCTTGGCGAGGTTAACGAGGCACTGCGCAAGCATGTCGTAGAACAACAATTTTGTGTATCTGAGGTATGGCCACTATCATGATAACGATTGTAATTGCTACAGAAGACAGCGGAAAAAAGTTGCACCGTTATATGCGTCAACGTCTTTCAGAAATGCCTTTAAGCGGCATCTATAAAATGATTCGCGTTGGACGTGTGAAGGTAAATGGTAAAAAAGGAAAAATAGAGACAGTGTTGCAACCAGGCGATGAAGTAATTATTTATTTGCCAGAAGAAGAATTTGCGGTACTATCCAAACCCAAGAGAAAGTTTTCCGGCATGCGTTCGGATATTGATGTGGTATATGAGAATCAGCATTTGCTAGTCGTCAATAAACCCGTCGATCTTTTAACGCATCCTGACGAAACCGAACACAAGGACACCCTAATTGGTCGCGCCTTAGCATATCTATACAAACGTGGAGAAATTACAGATAATCGTGCGTTTATGCCGGCAACGGTGAATCGTCTTGATCGTAATACATCAGGTCTTGTGTTGATTGGAAAAGATGGGGATACGTTGCGTCAACTAACCGCAGATATTCGCGAGCATAAGGTACAAAAGACGTATGTTACCATTGTACATGGTGAGTTGCGTCAGGATGGCGTGGTTGATGCGCCGCTTCATCGTCAGCAGGGTGAAAATCGCACCTACATTGCGAGAGGGTCACAACTACCTGATGCAAAACCAGCCAAAACGCATTATCGTGTTTTGGCTGTCGGGCATGATATCACTTTGCTTGAAGTCGACATTGAAAGCGGTCGGACGCATCAGATTCGTGTACACTTAAAAAGTATTGGTCACCCATTGTTAGGTGATACAAAATACGGTGGAAAACCTGTGTTCGGATTGACACATCATCTACTCCATGCGTACCGCGTTACTTTACCCGATGGGCAAGAATTTGTAGCGCCACTTTCTTCTTTATTTACATCCGTGCTTAAAAAAGCTGGCTTGCACGTTCATTAGCAGATCAAGTCACGCACAACGACACTTGCGAGAATCATCCCGGCAACAGGTGGTACAAAGGAGATACTCGCAGGTGGTCGCGTTGCTTTTCTTGGTAATGAATCGGAGGCATCTTTCGGTATGATGATGTCGAGAATCTCTTCTCGGGGAGCTAACGGCGGTTCAAGGGAACAAACGACCTTAACGCCGTGGGTGATTCCCCGTTTTTTTAATTCTCTTCGCATAACTCTCGCAATGGGATCGACCGTTGTGTCTTTTAGATCCATCACGCGAAATTGCGTCGGATCCATTTTATTGGCTGCCCCCATACTTGAAACGATCGGTATATTTCGTGAAAAGCATGCTTCGACAAGATCAATTTTTGCACTGATCGTATCGATGGCATCCACGACATAATCTGGCTGTAAATCAAACAGATTACCGGCTGTTTCTTTAGAGAAAAAAATGCGTTTGACGATTACTTCGCAAGATTCGTTG
Source organism: Bacillota bacterium (assembly GCA_021821185.1). The sequence goes on along the minus strand of JAKACU010000032.1, from coordinate 8,066 downwards.
ATATCTTTTACGCGTGCTGCCATTACATCAACTTTGGCTTGTCCCACTGTTGACCGTAATGCAGGCAATTGTCGATTGATATTCGTGATATCAACAACATCTTTATCGATCAGGATAACACGTCCTATGCCGCTTCTTGCTAATGCTTCCACGGCATAAGACCCTACGCCGCCCACTCCTAAAACAGCCACTGAGGCACCACGTAATTTTTCTAACCCCATTTCTCCTATCACGAGTTCGGTTCGGGAAAAAGAATGTAACAAACAATCGCCTCCTACATGACTTTTAACGATACTATAAACTAATAACGCAAGGATTGCAGGTGGCACTTGCACTTTGGTAAGCTAGGCGATGTAACGATGCGAAATATGACAGGACAGATTCTGAATGTGGATGGTGGCATCAACGTGTATGGTTTTTAAGCGAAAGAGGATCCGTAGCACATCATACCTTGCACTTTGGCTCGGGAAATTGGTTTATTTATTACTGCGAGCATTACGAAAAAAAGGGACGAGCCTCCCAGGATTGTTGTTGTGGCGAATTCGTCCATCTTTGTTGCAAGAATTGCTTCAACAACTGGATCAGTGTGTCCTTGTCACAGGCACGAATGGAAAGACGACTACGACGGCTCTTTTGCATGCTATGCTTGATCATGAGGAGGATCCTTGGATTACCAATCGAGGAGGAGCTAATCTCATTCAGGGGTTGCTAGCAGCCTTACTTCAAAACGTGTCCTTCAGTGGACGCATGTTGGCAAAAAATGCTGTTCTTGAAGTGGATGAAGCGACTTTTCCACACGTGATGACACGTGTCTCGCCGACCGTACTTGTCGTCACCAATGTCCTACGTGATCAATTGGACAGGTATGGCGAAGTGGACCAAGCATTGACCTTGATCAGGCAAGGTATCCTTTTGCATCCTGAATCGCAAGTCGTCGTTAATGCGGATGACCCTCTATCGGCCTCTTTGGGTGTTGATCGAGAATTGACCTACTTTTATGGTATGGCAGTAACCCCACATCACGATCCTCATCGTGCTGAAGTTCGAGATGGTGCGTTTTGCCTGCACTGTGGTCATGAACTTCACTATGAAGGCTTTATCTATGGACAAATGGGGTATTACGAATGTCCGTCATGTGGTTTTGCTAGACCTGCACCGCATTTTTCCGGTGTGCCTGATGAGGCGAAAAAATATCTTCAGGTGACAGAGACCAATCGCCAAGTTGCGTCTAGTGTTTATACATTTCACGCACCGATGTTTGGCATTTACAATTGGTACAATTTACTGTCAGCGATTGCTACGGCGCGAATACTTGGCCGTTCACCGCGCATCTTGCAAGATAGCATCCAACGCTTTGTGGCACCGACGGGTCGAATGCAAACATTTGCCGGGTCACCACGAAGGATCCTCACACTGATTAAAAATCCTACCGGTGCCAATAGTGTTTTGCGAGCGATTGAATCGGATGAGGAACAAAAAAGTATCTGTTTTACGATCAATGATAATGACGCCGATGGGCGTGATGTTTCGTGGTTATGGGATATCGATCTAACATCTTTCGTTGCTAATGCGACCTGTCAAAAGTATTATTGTGCAGGAACAAGAGCATTAGATATGGCTCTTCGCTTGACCTATGCCGGTGTAGCAAGAGACCAGTTGGAACTTATTGAGTCTCTTGAAAAAGTTGATCCTGCCACAAAAGAGGCACAAGGTAAAGTCTATATTTTATCAACTTATACCGCTTTGCATAAGTTGGCGGCCCAATTTGGCGAACAACATCAAGGCAAGGTGGGGAGAGTATGACGACATGTATTAGAATTGCCCATTTGTTTCCAGAGTTGCTTAATTTATATGCTGATCAAGGTAATCTCGCTGTCTTGGCTAAGCGTGCTATGTTGCGGGATATAGAAGTTTCAATTACACCCGTCAAGCTCGGATGTCAACTTGATTTGGCTACCACTGATCTCGTGATGCTTGGTGGAGGATCCGACCGAGAGCAGGCTGTCGTTGGTAAAGAATTATTGCGCTATAAAGCGGATTTGCAGGAAGCGGTGGACGCTGGGTTACCCATCCTTGCGGTATGTGGAGGATATCAGCTTTTGGGATCTTACTATGAATTACCGAATAAAGAGCGCATTAAAGGATTGTCTTTGCTCGATTTTGCCTCGATCGCTGGCCCTAGTCGTTTGATTGGTAATATTGCCATCGAATGGTTGCAGGCGGATGGAAGTCTTACAGGAAAGACGATCGTCGGTTTTGAAAACCATGGAGGAAGGACGCATCATAATTATCCTGCCCTTGGACGGGTTTTACAGGGGCATGGCAACAATGGTGAAGACCATTTAGAAGGCATTCAGTATAAAGGCATTGTCGCCACGTATATTCATGGACCGCTGTTGCCTAAGAACCCGCATATCGCCGATCATCTTTTACAAAAGGCTTTACGCTATCGAGGCTACTTTGAACCTTTGTCGCCACTTGATGATGAGTTAGCTTTCATGGCGCATAATGATATGCTAAAACGCCTGGGTGTTACTATGATGATGAAAGAGAAGTGAACAGGATGCCTGATCTTTATCAAACCTCGCCAATGTATCTGCGTTGTTATTTAAATCGCTACATCGTATTAATTGGGTTGAATTTTACCTCTTAAAGCATGACGAATTGGTTCTTGGCCCATTTCAGGGAAAACCCGTTTGTGTAAGAATTGCTGTGGGCAAAGGGGTTTGCGGAACGGCGGTTCAGACAAAATTGCCGCAAGTTGTTGAGGATGTTTTGCAATTTCCAGGGCACATTGCCTGTGATGCAGATTCTCGTTCTGAGATTGTGATCCCCATTTTCTATCATGGGATTGCAAAGATTAGTGGATATCTTACAAAGACATTTGGATTAATATTCCTATGACCCCGTTTTTCAGGCCAACGTATGTTTTTTCTTTTCATAGTAGAGCAATCCTAGCGAATTGAGCATCAGATCGATGCCTAATTTGCTTATATCGACATGCGCGTTATGCCCCAAAGCTTGAAGTCGTTGCTGGTAAAACACTGTGAGGGCTTCTTGAAATCCGTCTTCCGTTGGGTTTGACGTGAAGGTTTCGTCTGCCAGGGTTGCTAGCAACATGGATTCACGAAGGGTGCTTTCGAGTGCCTCGTTTGCGTCAGAAGGACCAAAGTGTGTGTGCAATACAGTTCGCGGTTTTAGCGCGGCAATTTTTGATACGGTATAGTGCACACCTTGTGGATCAAAATCTGTTGGACTGGTGGAAGGAAAGATGGCATCAAAGCCCCAGTTTGTGCTTTTTGACAGATAACGAATGCCTAGAGCATCGCCAGAGAACACCACGCGTTTTTCAGGATCAAAAATGCACATGTGGTGTTTTGCATGCCCAGGGGAATCGATAAAGTGTAAAGTTCTATCACCAAGTCGTATCGTTGTACCATCTTCTTGTGCAAAGACGCGATCAGCCGAAATCGGTAGGATCTCGCCGAACATGAGATCCATGGCATCTCCATAGACAAGTTGTGCACTTTGTTCTAGTTTAGTGGGATCGACGAGGTGACGTTTGGCGCGAGGATGGCACAAGAACTTAGCTTGTGGCGCTTTTGTTGCTAGGAGTCCCGCCCCACCTGCGTGATCAAGATGAATATGAGTCAGGATAACGTAATCCAAATCCACGAGACTTAACGCAAGTTCACGAAGCGCTTGGACAATTTTTTGGTGAGAAGGGGATGCCCCAGTCTCAATGAGAATTTTCTTTTTACCATTGTAGAGATATGCCGATGTATGCCATGGTTGGCCCAATTCGAAGAGATCAAAATAATATAAGTCATCGCCTAAAGGTATGAGTCGATTTTCTATGATAATTCCTTCTTTCTGCACTTGCCACACGCTGACTGGGTAGAGGAAGTTGGCGCACTTTGCTGTTTGTCGGTGTTTGAAGGCTAGCGACAGGTTGTACCGCGGTATATCGTGATAATGACAACAAAATTCCCATGGCACACAACTTGACAAATAATGCCGTACCTCCGTAGCTGATAAAGGGTAGAGGAATGCCTGTCACGGGTAATAGTCCAGTAACTGCGCCCACGTTAATTAAAACACCAAAGCCAATCATACTGGAGATGCCTATGGCAAGTAATGATGCAAAGCGATTCTCGAGTCTTTGCGAGATACGAATGCCACGCCATATAAGCACGCTGTAAAAAGCAAAAAGAACCAGAGCGCCTAAAAGTCCTAACTCTTCGACGATAATCGAAAAAATAAAGTCTGCATAAGGAATGGGAAGGTACAAAAATGGTTCTACTCCTTGTCCCAGTCCACTGCCAAATAACCCTCCATGAAAAATAGCAATCAGTGATTGTTGCAATTGATATCCGCCATCATTTGTATAAGCAGGGTTCCACGGATGCAAAAACACCAATAACCGCATGTTGCGATAACGTTCAAACCAGATAAAAGCGGCCAGGATGGGAACCATGATAAAAGACAGCGTCGCTACATGGCGTTTGCGAATTCCAGCCGCAAACATGACGGTTAGGGAGGTGGCTAAAAGTAAGACCGCAGTCCCCATGTCAGGTTCCAGAATGATAAGAACGAATTGTGTACCGACCATGGCAAGAGGTGGCATGACACCGTGGGAGAATGATTGTACCTTTTGCCTGTTTTTACTATAGATATAGGCAAGGTAGATAATGATGCCAACAAGGGCAATTTCGCTTGGTTGCATATGTAGGATAACAGGCCCAATCCAGCGACGCACGTTTTGGGCTTTATGCCCAATGCCTGGAATTAATACGATCAATACACCGAATAGGGTTAAGATTGAAATGCCTCGGGCATGTTTCATCCAAAAAGTATAGGATACATTCATGAGCAATGTCATTACAAGCACGCCAACAATGGCGGTCAATAATTGATGCTCAAAATAGTATGATGGCGATGTGCCGTTTACTTTTATCGCCCATACCATGCTCGCGCTATACACCATAACGAGCCCGAAGGCGACTAACGATAAGATGATTACAAGTAAGATGAAATCTGGTTTATGTCTTTGCATGAAGCCGCCTCCGATGCAACATTATTCGCTAAACAGGGGTCAACTTCCTGCTAAGATGCATATGGCTTGCATACGTTTTTAGGGTGGACAAGAAGCAAGGCGCTGACAGGGGATTGTCAGCGCCAGTCTATTACCACATAGCCATAGCTCCAAGGGACAACGCTGTGATACCCACAATCGCCGTGAGTGGCACTGCTAGGGCGGCGCCAGGGAAATAGACAGGAACTAGATCTAGTTCTGCCTCTTGTTGTGATATAGAGGCGGTCACGGGTATACCATTTTGCAGGAAAAGATGCGAAGGAGAAATCTCCGTCAAGTGACCGCGGTATACGCAATATGGTGTATACACGAGAACTGGAGATCCGATGAAGTGATGCCAATGTGGGCGCGGAATCATTCGTAGCACCTCCTTAAGGCACATTATGATGACAAACATCCTATTGTCTTGGCGAATGCGGAAGAGGGAATCAAATGTCAAGTAATTATGTCTTTTATTTGATTCACAATTACGGGTATATGGGTCTGTCCGGAATTCTCGTGCTCGGCATCGTGGGTCTGCCGCTGCCAGACGAAACCTTGCTAACAGCAGTCGGTTACCTTGTGTACCGCGGACATCTGTCCTACTTTCCAGCCCTACTCGCCGGTATCTTAGGTGCTTCCGCAGGAATTACCGTTAGCTACTTGATGGGGCGTTTTTTCGGTCGACCAGTAATTGTCCATTATGGCAAGCGGATCGGTTTGTCAGAGAGTCGTTTAGCGGCTGTCGAGACATTTTTCGATCGCTACGGAGGTGCTTCGTTATTAATTGGGCTTTTTATTCCTGGCGTGCGGCATGTCACTGCCATTGCAGCTGGACTAGCCAAGATGAACATAACTCGATATGCGGTTTTTGCGTATACAGGCGTATGTTTATGGGTGACGACGTTTATTACTTTAGGACGTTTTGCAGGACCTCATTTGACTTTTATCGAACATTTTGTCCAGCAAAAACTTTTGCTAAGTGGCTTGCTTGTCCTTGTTTTAGGCGCGCTCTTCTGGGGATTGAAGAAGGCATTCAAAGCCGTCTAGGGATTGCCATTCTTCCTTGATCATGAGATGATCAAAAGGATCATGACTTGGAGGTTGAGTGCGCAGTGGAATCTATTATCAAGCGCAATATCCGTGATTTGGACTATTGGCTAATTGCCGTCATGGTATGTATTTCGATTGTTAGCACGATTGCCATTTATACTGCGACGTATGGTAAAGCGAATCCATCTACAGGCAATGCCTTATTGGGGATACCACCACATATCGTTATTCGACAGATTCTTTATGAGGTAATCAGTTATTTGGCGATGTTTGCCATGATGTTTATTGATTATAAGAGTCTCATTAAATCACGTTGGTGGTTGTATGGAATTTCTATTTTTTTGTTAGTTATCGTTTTTGGTTTTCACAGAGTAAATGGAGCCCATAGCTGGATTCCTTTCCCGGGTCTTACCTTTCAACCATCTGAGCTAGCCAAGCTTGCCGTAATTATTTGGACTGCAGGTTATATGTCCCGTATGAACGAGAAAGAATTTCCAAATTATACATTTCGTGGTCTCGTACCGATTTTTGCTGCATTTATTGTTCCGTTTTTGCTCATTTTAAAAGAACCGGCATTAGGACAGGCGTTAGTACTTCTGGCCATTTTGTATGCCATGTTATTGGTGTATGTGAATAAGCGACATTTAAAAGTGATCTTATCGGTCACGGGCGCATTGGTTTTAGTTATTGGGCTTGCAACAAGTGTGTATTCGAATCAAACCATTCAAGTTTTAAAGCATCAACATCTTTTAAGTCCTTATCAAACAGCACGGTTGATCACGTTTATGGAACCGACGTACAGTCCACTTCAGTCAGGGTACCAGGTTATGCAAGCAGAGATTGCTGTGGGCTCCGGTGGGATTTTTGGTAAGGGTTTGTTGAAGGGTTCTCAGACAAGTGGAAGTTGGGTGCCGTTTGACTGGACGGATTTTATTTTCTCAGCTATTGCTGAACAGCTCGGATTTATTGGTTCAAGTGTCCTGATTTTATTTTTCCTGGTGATGCTTTATCGGATGGTTCGTGTTGCACAGACATGTCTGGATGATTTCGGTGCTTATGTTATCACGGGTATAATAGGGATGTTTGCTTTTCAAATTTTTGAAAATATTGGTATGAATCTTGTTATTAGTCCTACTACAGGTATCACGTTACCCTTCGTGAGCTATGGTGGATCGTCCTTGATTGTGAATTTTCTTGGCATCGGTATTGTGCTCAGCATTTCTCTGCGCCGCCGAACACTGCGTTTTGACTAATGTCGCGTCAACTAAGCTCACACTTATCATTGACTGGATTTGATTTTTTATCGTATACTATTGACCAGTTGGTTACATTACTCGTAGGAGATGGAGATATGACCGCAGCTGACATCTTGGCTTTAATCCAAGACAGAGAAATTCAAATGGTGGATTTCCGTTTGGTAGATATGCCTGGCAGACAACATCATGTGACCGTTCCCGCTGTTGAAGTGGATGAGGATATGTTGACACATGGGGTTGCATTTGATGGATCCAGCATTCAAGGTTTCCGTGGCATCGAAGAGAGTGACATGGTTATGCGTCCGGATCTTTCCACAGCATATGTTGATGCGTTTACCGCGGTTCCAACGCTTGATTTGATTTGTGATATTTATGAACCAACGGGTGTTCGTTATAATCGGGATCCACGTTTTATTGCTCAAAAAGCGGAAGCATTTTTGAAACAATCTGGCATAGCTTCGGATGCTTTTTTTGGTCCGGAATTGGAATTTTTTATTTTTGATGATGTGCGTTTTGCTTTGGAGCAAAAAGGTGCGTTTTATCAAATTGATTCCTCAGAGGCTAACTGGAACACCGGTTCTGATGAAGGTCCCAATCTTGCTTATAAAGTGAAAAATAAGGGTGGCTATTTTCCAGTTCAACCGACGGATAGCCAACATGACATTCGTACCAAAATGGTGCAA
>JAKACU010000147.1 GCA_021821185.1 Bacillota bacterium | reverse complement strand
GATCACAGTACAGTGCCTTTACTTTATGAAATAGAAGGAACTCCGGCAGGTGTCATCACTTTTACTGCCATAGACCACGGCAATCGCAGGTGTATGTGGGGTTTTTATGTTGGTCCAGAGAACCTGCAAAAAGGGACAGGATTTCGAATGGGATGTCTGGCACTGGACTTTGCGTTTGGTCCGCTTGCAATGAGCAAAGTCTGTGGGGAAGTACTGGCAGATAACATACCGAGCGTAAACTTTCACCGCAAATTAGGGTTCTCTCAAGAAGGATATTTCCGTCAACACATCTTGAAGGAAGGCACGTATCACGACGTCGTCTTTTTTTCGCTAGGCAAAGATCGCTGGATAGTACAACGCCCTGACGTAGATGCGAATACCCTGCCTAGTCATTGAGATCGCCAGTTAAAGAAAGGAGCGGGTTACATGCAACCGATCATAATTGCAGGAAGGCAGATTGGGCCGTCATACCCACCGTTTATCATTGCGGAAATGTCCGGGAATCACAACCACTCGCTGCAAAGAGCGCTGGAGATTGTCCAGGCAGCTGCCGGCGCAGGCGCACACGCGGTAAAACTCCAGACGTATACAGCCGACTCGATGACTCTCGATGTCGATGAGGGGGAATTTCGCATTGATGACCCTGCCAGTCTGTGGCACGGAAAATCCTTATATCATCTTTACCATGAGGCATATACACCTTGGGAATGGCACCAGCCAATCTTTGATTTATGCAAGGAGTTAGGGTTGGTTGCATTCAGTACACCCTTCGATGCGTCTGCCGTCGATTTCCTGGAGTCCCTCAATGTCCCGTGTTACAAGATCGCCTCTTTTGAAAACACGGATCTTCCCTTGATCAAAAAGGTTGCCGCAACGGGAAAACCACTCATCATCTCGACCGGCATGGCTACGCTGACGGAGCTCGATGAATTGGTGCAGACGGTGCAAGACGCTGGTGGCAAGGATCTGATACTTTTGAAATGTACAAGTACTTACCCTGCCAGCCCCGAAGAGAGCCATCTGCGAACACTGCCGCACTTGCAGGCTATGTTCGATTGCCAAGTGGGATTGTCCGATCACACGCTGGGCATAGGTGTGGCGATTGCAGCGGTAGCCATGGGAGCGACCGTCATTGAGAAACATTTTACCCTGCGCCGTGCAGATGGCGGTGTGGATTCTGCGTTTTCTCTTGAGCCGGAAGAATTGCGAACACTAGTACAGGAGACACAACAGGCCCGACTGGCGCTCGGGGAGATTCACTACGGGCCCACAAAGCGAGAAATCGCTTCTCTTGCACACCGGAGATCTTTGTACTTTGTAAAAAATCTGCATGCCGGCGACATCATCACAGAAGATGCCATTCGCTCCATTCGTCCGGGCCTGGGATTGCCGACTAAGTTTGCCGATTGGATCGTAGGGCGCAGAGTGACCGTGGATGTGAAACGCGGAACACCCGTGAAGTGGGATCTCCTATAAAGGCGAAGACCACGTGCGATATTTGCGAATAGTGATTGTCTTTCTGGGTATCCTTTCCTAAGGAAACTTGATCTCAGAGGAGACAAAAAATGAATATCTTAGGAAAAATCATGGGCAGTTGCATGGTTGTAGCATGCAGTTATGTCGGTCTCGGCTTATATCCTCAAGCATACGCTTCTTCGACAACCAACCAGGCAGGGAGTACCCAAAACGGTTTGATTGAGTTTCGCGTTGGTTCCATTAAGTCCGAAGTGATTGGCAGCGCTCGCGTCATCGTAATCAACCACGAGGGCAAGGTTATTACAACAGGTCTCACAAATTCGGCCGGTTCATGGACAGCGACTGTTCCCTACTTTAAGGTAGAGTGGAACGAGCATTTCTCAACCAAGGGCGTTGTGACCGCCATGGCTATGGCCAATGGCTACAATGAGCAAGTGGTATTTATCGTACCAATAACAAAAAACACCATCCAACCCATTATTTTACAACCTATTGTACCCAATGGCCGAAATGAGCCATCCGCATCACTAGGAATGATCTATCATCACGAGTTGAATCAATTGGTTGATCGGTATGCCGAGCAATTGAAATTAGTAAAACAGCCGCCTATTCCCGGAGGATTTGGCTACGCACCGTGGGGTCCTGCACGAAAATCAGGAGATGAAGCGCGATGATGAAAGGATGGAGGGTACTTTTCGCAGGAATAGTGATCGTTGGCGAAACGTTTTTAGCTGCGCCCCCTAAGGTAGCAGCGCAGATCCATACGATTGCCAATACAGCGTATCCCTCAGTAATCCGTGTTGCCATTAGGGCATACAATAACCCAGTCGGTCCGATTTTGTATGTGCAGACGGTTGGTTTTCAACAATATTGTGCTGATGTGCTGCCAAATGAGTGGTTCCCAACCTGGAATCCACAGGCGTTGAGGGCGGGTGCTATCGCCATCAAAATGTTTGCATGGTATCACGCACTGCATCCGGTAACCGTAGGCGGGTTTACTTTTGACGTTGACAATACAACCAACTTTCAACAGTTTAAATACCTAAGCGGCCGATCCAATACCGATCAAGCGGTTAAAGACACGTGGAAGATGGTCTTTGTCCCACCAAACGGTGAGATTAAGGAACTTCCTTACCGTGCGGGATTTCCCAACCGGGCAAATAGCGCATTTCTTCAAAGCGGTATCATGTCGCAATGGGGTTCAGAGTACTGGGCGCAAACGGCAAACCTGACGTTCTCCAGCATCTTAGGTATGTATTATCCGGGTTTTAGCTTACAATTCATCTAAGCTTTGGTGCGTTGCCACTTGTAATACCATGAAGAGAAACGGGATGCTGTAAAGGCTGTCTCGTTTCTCTTCCCAACGCTTAGTAGGTAAAGTTATAATCAACAACGAAACCGCTTTGCTTTTTCTGGTAAAATGATTTCAAATCCGATCAGGATGCGAAGGACGGCAAAAACTACGATCAACTTTTCGTACCGATGGACAAGCGTATCACTCGATAACCAATGGACGATGGCATAAATGCCGAGTGTCGGCAGATTTCTTGGTTATTCAATGATGGAGCAAATGGACCACGGTATTAAGTAGTATCCATACACCTAACAACCCTAGAACGATCCCCGCTGCTTTTTCCGCCCACTCACCGAGGTATGGTTTCAATTTCGAACCAAATGTGAATCCCACCATGGTAAAGACAAAAGCTTGGCATGCAATGAGCAGTATCGTTAAGGCGATAGGTACACCAATAAAACCAATCGAGAATCCAACGGCCAATTCATCTAAACTGATGCTCAAAGCGGTGAGCATTAATGTCCATCCAACCAAATTCCGTTTCCGTTTTTCTTCGTCATCATCCTCATCTTCAAAGAAAATAAACCACACGGCAACTGCCAACAGGGCCATTGCACCCAAAAACGAGGCCCAGTTCCCAACGAACTGACCAACCCCTTGGCCGATCAATAAACCAAGTAACGGCATGACCGCCTCTGCACAGGCAAACGTCAAGGCAATCTTGACTTTTCCTTTGGTCTGAACAACGCCAAGCGATAGGGACATCATGAGGGTATCTAGGCCAAGTGACAAAATCAAGATGATCATTTTTAAAGCAACCACTATGCGTTCCTCCACCAAGAAGCGATACCATTTCAGTATAACAGACCGCATTTGGCTCTTGCCCGCACAATACGTTTAAGCCCCGGATCATTTCGATCCGGGGCTTCGTTTTGCATCACGTCTAATCTGAGTCACGCTTCCCGCCTAATTGGACATTGCGTCTAGGCTGGCCGGCCGCCGGACCATCTGTAACATTTTGTACACCGTCCGTTGCCTGGTCAACCATGTCTGCAGCGCTTCGTCCAACTTCTCTAGCAGCAGTCACGGTTCCGTTCCACGCAGACTGAGCCGCATCACCGAATCGGCCTTCGGCCATGGCATTCGCCGTCTTTTTTGCCCCTTTTGCCACACTTCTGCCTGCGTTTCGTAAGTGATTTTGATTATTTTGATTATCCAAAACACCATCTCCTTTCTCTGCTTCGTTGTGCCATCGGGTTTATTCGCATTCATGGTGTGCGATTTGCTCTTTGATTATGCACAGATGCCGTGTGCCATAATGAGCCAATTCTAGGGGAAGATAGTATCGTTTGTTGTACAAGCGCTATGAAGTAGTTTTTAAGATCCGCAAAGCGCAGTGGTTTCGAAGGTACTAGATCAGAACCGTTGATCAAGAGCGGCGCAGCAACATCTTCATGAAGAAGAGAAGCTTGCTGTGCTCCGCCGTCATGAAGAGGCGCCTGGTCATCTCCAAACTGATACCCCTTTTTGGCG
>JAKACU010000031.1 GCA_021821185.1 Bacillota bacterium | reverse complement strand
TCACGAAATCCTGATAAGGAAGCAGTCCTTGTCAAACATTTTAGCGGCATTGGTGGTCAAAGCTCTGTGGGTTTTGGTGAACGTCGAATCACCAGTGTTCCTGACGCCATCGCCAAATCTTTGATTGAGCATGCGGAGACGTTCCCAATGCGTCAAATCCATGATAAAGTGTGGTCAGCAACTGATCAGGTAAGCGTAAGTTTGGATACTCTACATGCGACGCAAAATGAACGCACGCAAGCCTTGCATGATGCAGAGATTGGGCGCGACTTGTGCCCGCAATGTCATCAACTTTCCCTCGTTCGTCATGGTGGATGTAATGAATGTGAAGCATGTGGCTATAGTAAATGTTAGGTAAAGACTAACAAGCAACAGCACACCCAAGTTAATGAGGGTGTGCTGTAGTTTTATTCTATACTGCCGCTGTTTCAGTAGACGGACCCCGTAACGGTAGTTGAAGTGTTCGGAGGTGAAGGCGGCTGAATACCGACCGTATACGTTCCACCTGATGCAGAGAAGAGCCACGCACCTTGTCCAGGTGGCAGGATAAAAGTACTAGAGTAGGGCTGACTGTACTGACCTGATGTTGGATCATAGGTATATGCAACATCACCTGCTTGTAGCGCAAGAGAAACAGCGGTGTCATAAGGATTACCGACCATACCCCACGTGTTTGCGCTGATCGTAGTGGATTCACTTAATGAAGATGGGGGGGTGATGGGTATCGTGGTGCTATTAGACGTATATACCCATATGCCATCAGCCACACTGTTGCCTGTGGATTGATAACTATGACCGTTCCAGTAATCGCTATAGACTTGATTTGTCTGCACATTTAGTGCGTTTAAAACACTTTGATCGACTAAATTCCAACCTGACGATAGCGTAATAGTACTTTGTCCACTGGGCTGGGAGGACGGAAGCGGATTGAGCCAATTTTGCCACCATCCATTATTCCAATTACTAGACGCACCTCCACCTCCGTCATCAGCAAAAGCAGGGGCGGCAACAAACGCCGTCAAACTGATTGAAGTAAGCAGTGTAACAAAGATCCATCTCATGCGTGTTTTCATGAATTATGCCTCCTAATCTACATATTAAGGATTGGATGGTGGTGCTGGTGGTGTGGGCGGTGTTAATGCAGTTGTCGTCGAGTTTGCTCCAGATGGCAGAGCAGGAGGCGTCGGCGTCTGTCCTCCTGAAACGGTACCTTTTGTCACTTCTTGCAAGGCGGAAAGATGTTGTTTGATTTTTCCATCCCATTTTTTAAACTTGCTATCCATTTTTTCAATGGCTTTGTTAAGCTTGCCAGTAGCTTTCATGAGTTGCTTGATCTCCTGTTTTGAAGCGGTGCCGCCTAAAGCATTGGTTAAGGATTGCACAATGGAAACCTGTTGTTGAACATCTCTAACAAAATTGCTTAGTGATTGTTGACTGTCGGCAAGAATATTTTTTAAAGAATTACGTTGTTCATTGCCATGTTGCTCACCATTATTATTTAGTGAATTTTTCAATTTTTCCGCATCTCTTACAAGTGCATTTGCAGCGACTTGCAACTGACTCATTGTTTTAGCACTTGATATGGCAGACAGATCGGTTTGCAAGTTACTCGTAATTTGTCTTGCTTTGGTTGAAATCGAAGTTCCACTCAATGTGGATACCGTAGTCAATGTAGATTTAGCTTGTAGAAGCAGTATTTGATAAGAGGATTCCTCCGATTGTTCTACTTTTTTTGCAACTTGAATCGTTTGATTGGCCCGAGCAATTACAATGCTTGCGCTGGGAGTTGGGGCGTCCGCAAATACCGGAGCGGTCGAGCTAAGTACCATAAGTACTCCAACTAATGCAACGGCACTTTTTTTGACCATATGCTATCATCCTTTTTTCATGTTACGATAAGTATCGCGGACGTAAAAATAAGCCCTTTCGGCGGTTCAGCCACCATAGCCAAGAGGCGTTAGGTCTGGAACTTTGCGTCCCTACTTTTCAGTAGGTTTGCCATTTATCGCTAGACTTATCGATTAACATTATTATATCCGATGTTGAGTAAAAGTCCAGAATTTTCTTATCCTACATTGAAAGTATAAAATAGAGCCGAAAGTTAATTCAGCTCTTTAAAGTATAATTCTACTAACCTAAAAGATTGATCTTCTGCCCTTTACCAGGCTCGATCCCATGATCTCCATCACCATCAGAGATTTTGCTGGACTGCGTAGTTTGCTGCTGTTGCTGAACTTGTTGCTGCAACATCCATTGCGACTGAACACCTGAACTTTGAACTCCTGAAACGGGCATTGTATCACTCCATTCTAAGTTACACTCTTTCGAGAGTACTCTTCAAACCTGTAGAAAAGCTGGTGACGATTTGTTGAATTGTTCATGGGTAAGAGGATGTCGTTCTATCTGGAAAAAGGACGATGCCTGTGAAAGGTGCTAAAATTCCAGTACAAGCCAAGCGAGTATTCAGTATTGCTGTTCCGGCGATCGGTGAAGCCTATCTACAGAATTTATTGGGCATCGTGGACGCTTTCTTTATTGCCAAATTAGGACTCATTGCGATTGATGCAGTGGGTGTAACAAACGTGTACAGTATGACCTACATTGGTGTATTTACGGCTGTATCAGCAGCATTGTCGGTATTTTTTGCGCGCGCAGTCGGTGCAAAAAATCTTCAACGCGGTCATTCTGTTGTTTGGCATGGATTTGTGATTGCATTTCTTCTCGGTCTCATTTTGTCCTTAACTTCTATATTTTTTGCTATACCACTATTGCACATCATGGGAGCCTATGGAGTGCTTCAAGATACGGCTTTCCCGTATTTTACAATTGTGCTGGGGATGTCACCACTGCTTGCGCTATTTACAGCACAATCTGCAGCATTTCGAGCTATTGGTCAAACCAGAACCCCGCTTCGCATTGCACTTGAAATGAACGTGTTACACTTAGTGATGGATTATTTTTTGATCTTTGGGTTGGGTTCGTTTCATGGATTTGGGATAAAGGGCGCAGCAATGGCAATGGTGTTGGCACGTCTATACGCATTGATTCGTCTTTGGATAAAATCTCGCCGCGTTGATGAACTTGCTCTACATGTTGCAGACCTAAAACTATCGTCTCCGCTTATTTGGAGTATGACTAAATTTGCAGTCCCTGTTGTTTTGGAACGATTGTCTATGCGGCTTGGACAAGTAATCTATTTCAGTTTCATTGTTCGTATGGGTGTCGACGTCTATGCAACGCATAACATTGCAGGAACGCTCACTACATTTGCATCTGCCATTGGCACGGGCTTTGCTACCGCAACCAGCGCGACGATTGGACAGGCAATCGGGACTGGGAATGTGGCGAATATCAGGGTATACCGCTTTTGGAGTTATATTGAATCGGCAATTTCAATGACGACTGTCACAATCCTGATTTGTCTCTTCAGTCCGTGGCTTGGCTTGTTGTTTACCCGTAGTCCACAAGTTATTCATTTGCTTTTTACCATTCTTGCCATTGATGTATTTTCCCAACCGTTTTTGGCTGCTGTTACCGTTGATACATCTGCAATTCAAGCAGGTGGAAATAGTCGCTTCCCGATGATAACCACGATGCTTGGAATCTGGGGTATTCGCATACTCGGTGTGTATGTGTTTGCTTGGCACTTTGGATTTGGATTGAGAGCGGTTTGGGTGAGCATTGCTGTTGATAATGCACTTCGCTCTGGTTTGTTTCTATGGTATCGACGAACACGGAGTTTTGTTCAAACATTGGCTTAACAAAATAACCACGTCGTACGGCTTTGATTTCATGACTGGTCGATATGTCCAACTTTTTTCCTTTGTAAAATGATATAAGCGACGGCAAGCAGGGCGGGGAATGCGATACCCATAAAGATGGCGATGACAGGGTAGGTGACCATCATGAATTGCAATAAATGGGTACGTGATTGCGCCATAACTGTGGTCGCCACCATGATGATCGAAACGATCGCCAGGGAAAAAAATTTTATATTATTTTCTTTGACCAAGCGTGTCAAGGTGGTGATGGATGCGTAAGAAAAAACCGCTGCTCTAAGATACGCGCCGATGGTCCACAACACAATGCCGATAATATCCATGCGCGGGATGATGTTACGAATTTCTATATATTGAAGTTCAGCATTCGTCGGATAAGTAAACCGTTTTGCCAGGTATTCACCAAAAAGCATCACAGGTCCCGTTGTTGGTCCAATAAATAGGACCAATAGCAACAGTGAAAACCACAGTGACTGTCTAACGAGTTTATCTCTTCGCGCAATATGAGGTGCGATCGTCGTAAAGACGATGGTTTCAGCGATCATGGCGATGAAAATGACAGCACCTTGCCATACAGGGATAAAACCTTGGTCGAAGATAGGAAGGATCTCAGCCGGATCTTTGCCTATGATCCCGAGGAGGCTCGCACTGATCCCTAAGGTGATTAAAATGGGAAGCAAAAATTGCGTTGTTCGTGCAAGTACTTCAAGACCTGCGAAACTCACCCAAGCTAAGACGGCAAAAATCAGGAATAGCCAGACTTCCTGAGGTGTGGCGGGATAGATGAGATTAAGAAAGTCGATCAGGATACGAACGGTCACCGTACTAATTGTCAAAAAATACAGAAAATATAACATTGATAGGGGAATACCAAACCACGAACCCATCATGGTGACGGCAAATTCGGTTAACGTCTCATGCTGCTTCCATTGATTGAGTTTCGCGTGGAGCCAAAGGATCGCTAAGCTAATGGCCGAAGAAAGGACCAACGATAGCCATGTGTCTCTCCCCGCGTACGTCAAGGCTAGATGGACATAAACAAAATGACCAAAGGAATTAATAACTACGATCATCATGAAAAAATATTGGACGTTTGAAATAATTTTCGTGTCTTGTTGATGACTCATTGGATAAGCACCCACTTGGCAAGAGGTTGTAGGAGTTTTTGCAAAGGGTAAAAAACGTTGTATTCGGGTCCGTTCATGGTGATGATTTTGATGATCGCAAGTGTAAGTATGATCATCACAAGCATGATGTAGGTAACACGCGTTTTAAATGAAGCGTCCTGAAGCAAAAATTTCGCATCGACCAAAGTCATGGTAGAAAACAAAGCCATGACCCAGATGATGGTCATGAGCATCTTATTTTCCTCCTGAACGGGGTTTTTGTTGGTGCTCAAAAATCGGAGCACTTAAGTTGCCACTTCCGGGAAGGGCAATATCCACATAAATTTTTGGTGTGATTTTCGGAAAAACGTCATGCCAATGTGGCGCTAGTGCGTGCCACTGGTGTGGGAAATATTCATGAATTTTTTTACCGAATTGTAAGCAATCAGCATCGTATTTGTGCTGTAACGCGTTAATTGCAGTCGCAATCTGTCGGTAAATGTGCTGATGTAATTGATGTTGATAGAGAAGTTGATCTTCAATATGATCGAGATTCAGTGATGTGCCATTTTCAATAATTTGATTACTAAGTTTAACGTGAACCAACATGACCAACTTATGGTTTTGCAAGACAGGTGAAATCGACGACTGAGTGTGCGTTAAGACACTCGTAATGGTGCCTGAATACCCTGGCATTGCTATGGCATTCATGGCAAAACGCATATTGTTGGCTTGTTCATAAATGAGGTAAAACCCTGCCGTTTCTTCTTTCGTTAGCCAGCCAACCATACGGTCTCGTCGAAAAACAGCTACATTATCCATCGTAAATGGGATTTGATTTGGTGCAGGTTTTTTTGTTATTGGAGCAATT
Organism: Bacillota bacterium; assembly: GCA_021821185.1. The sequence goes on along the minus strand of JAKACU010000031.1, from coordinate 15,050 downwards.
CCCATAGCGTACGGATCGCCTCCGTCCGTCATCAATTTGATAAATTGTACAAGGTTAGTTGCTACAAAGGAGCGGCTTTCTTCCAGTTCTAATATGGCATCGGCAGGAATCCTATTTAACGGGTAATTCAATTTTAAAATGTCTAGACCTCGGCCGTGATGAGCAACCACTAAAATCGAGCGCAGACGTCCAGATGGATTTCTGGTCATTTCGTCGAGCAATTCAGAGATGCCTTTTGCGGCATAAGGTTCACCCAGTATAATCACTCGTCTATCCTCAAGAAAAAATCGCCGAGACAGCCGTTTTACGATGGGCAATAAGGCACTGCCAGGCGAGGGTCCTGTGTCCGACTCAGTGATGAAAGCCCCTTGACTGCCTCCCGAAGGAACGCCTGATTGACTTTGGCCCCCTAGCAGTAGCGCAGGAACAACAATTTGAACAGAGGCCAAAACCGAATGACCCCGTTGTATTTTTGCAGGTGATTTTTGAGGTGCCAAATCACAGGCTGATGCTGTCACGATAGCTAATTGATTGATCTCCGTAGAGTCCCAACAGCCTGTGCAAAGGAGCAAGAGACCACAAGCCGCTCCCCATAATACAAGCGACTTGACCACGTTAAGGTCGCTCCTCTTGGTTTTGTGTGGGTTGACGATGATGAGGATAGCCAGCAGAGGTTTGCCGTTTTTTATTTTTTTTGCTGGTTTGTAAAGGTCGATCCATCATAGCCCAGTGTGGTGCTCTTGCCAGTGTGTCCTTTAATCCTGAGGGTTGAAAAGGTGAGATAGGTTCTAAATAAGGCAATCCAAAAGAGCGTAAAGATGATAAATGTACGATGATCGCAATGAGGCCGATGATAAGTCCATAAATGCCTAGTGTCCCTGATAAGATGATGATCGGAAAACGCAACATACGAACGGCAATAGCGAAATTAAACCGCGGAACCGTAAATGAAGCGATTCCCGTAATAGCAACGATGATTACCATAGGAGCTGATACGATACCTGCTTGGACGGCGGCCTGCCCGATGACAAGTGCGCCGACGATACTGACCGCCTGCCCGATTGCTTTGGGTAAACGCACCCCAGCTTCGCGCAATGCTTCAAAGGTGATTTCCATAAAAAAAGCTTCGACCGCAGCAGGAAGCGGTGTGTTTTCGCGAGCGGCGGCGATAGAAATGAGCAGCGGCATAGGCAAAAATTCTTGGTGAAACGTTGATACAGCAACATACAGAGATGGCAAGGTCAAAGAGATCACTGCAAAAGCTATGCGTAACCAACGGATAAAGGTAGCAATAATATAGCGTTCATAATAATCTTCAGGCGAGGCGAGGGCACCCCATAAATTAACAGGCACGAGTAACGCAAATGGTGTTCCATCGATAAGAATGGCTACTCGGCCCTCTAATAACATGGCAGCCACGACATCGGGACGTTCCGTATTTTGTACTTGGGGGAAAGGTGAATAGGGGTTATCTTCAATCCATTCTTCAATATACCCAGACTCAAGGATGCCATCTGCGTCAATGCGCGAGAGCCTTTCTCGGACTTCCTGGATAAGCTTTTCATCGGCAATGGTTTCTAGATAGCACACCACAACATCTGTTTTCGTATAGCGGCCGATTTGCATCGACTCGGTTTTAAAGCTTGTGGTGCGCAATCGCCGTCTGACCATAGCCACAGAAGCCCCTACACTTTCGATAAATCCTTCGCGTGGACCGCGGATCACTGATTCAGTACCTGGCTCGTTGACCGAGCGTTGGGGCCACCCCGCGACCCCAAATACTAAGGACACTTTCAACCCCTCAAGAAATAAGACCGCTTTGCCCTCAAGCGCTGCCTCCACTGCATCCGTATACGTGTTGACGGAAGTGACGTTAGCCGCATGCACACCAATTCGTTCAATGAGATCCATATCCTCAGGTGTTACACCTAAGGTGGCTCTATCAATCATAAGTGGTTCGATCACATCTTGTTCTACTTGCTTTTTGTCAATAAGACCGTCAACATACAGCAACGCTGCATCCGTCGTGTGAAACAACGTGAATCGCCGAATAACGATATCTGAGCAATGCGTAAAAACTACCCGTACGTACTCCAGGCTATCGTCGAGGTTGGGTGACAACTTAATGTCACATACGTTTTGATCCGCCATACCTTACTCCTTTACATGGTAAATTCTTCTGTTCTATGTAGTATCGTAAAGGTAGGCAAGAATTATGTAAGCCCAGGAGGTCACAACTCATGGTATGATGAAGGAAATTGCGCGGTGACAGCAAGAAAGGCGGGATTTTCGCGCTATGGAATATCTGTCGTATAGTAGACTAACGTTGTATGACACCTGTGGCTTGCGATTTTTTTATGAATACGTGGAAAAACGACAACCCATAGATGAAGTACCCACTTATCATGCTTCCTTTGGGAAACTTCTTCATACCTTATACGAAGAGCACGCTGTATCGAACGGAATGCACAGTTTTGATCAATTGAAGGCACGTTTTGACGAACAATTTCCGACAATCGTTTCCGAATTTGCATCGCGTGATGATGCGGTACAATTTTATAAGAGAGGGGTTCAGGCGATTTGGCGTTTTAGCCGCTATAGGATTGATGACGTGGTTGCTTCGGAAAAGGAATTTTTACTTGATATTGCGCCCGGTATACCGCCTGTGAAGGGATTTATCGATCGTGTCTTAGACGTGCCAGCGTATGGATATGTCGTCGCTGATCTGAAGACGGGTAGAGTTTTTTCCGCGACAGATAAGAAAAAAATGCGCCAGTTGGTTTTGTACTCATCAGCATGCGAAGATCTTTACGGTATGCCAGCGCATGATGGTTACTTTGATTTTGTCGTCCATGGTGGACGAGCCTGGGTGACAATCACAGATACAGAGCGTCAACAAGCAAAAGAGTGGGTTATTCAGAAGTGGCAACAGATACTTGATGAACAGTTTTATCCACGATATATCCGGAATTTCTGTAGTCAGTATTGTCCTTTTCGTTCGGTGTGCCCAGAATATCAAGAGCGAACCTTGGCTGTGTAAGTCTACGAGTGCATCATGCATTATGTGAAAGGCGCGAATCATCGCGCCTCAAGATGACCATGGGCAAACGTTTCATCAAGGACTTGGTTGCAACTGACGCATACATAGTGATAAGAAACTGCATGGGTTTGCGCAGGAATATGCATACCCTTTGTCACAACAACACTGCCGTCAAGTTCGACAATTTTCTCCTCACGAAACAGATGCCCATTGCAATGCGGACAAGCAATGGATTGACTGGGACCCGCCATGGTGTATTCCTCCTTTTTATCTAACTTTGTCTAGTATAGCATGGAACGTAGGTCGAACTGACGTGCTATACTGAATTTTAGTGTGTCCACTATGTTAATTATGCTGTACGTGGCGCGTTCATGATGTAACGCTTTGCTGTCCCCTGATCATCTTCGTGTTAACGACATGACAAGGGTGCTGTCGGACCAGGAAGCGTGGAATTTTGACGAGTAACGATAGCTAGGTTGAGGTGCCAGTGATGGATCGTGGGATTAAGAATTGGATGTTGGTATCGATTGCCGTCGTTTTGGTGGAACTCGGTAGTTTCATTGGCGCTCGCTGGGGATGGCGAACCGTGGAACTCGTTCTCGATACGATGGCAGCTATCGTTGTTATCATTGCGGCTATTCGCTGGATACTGGAAAAGTTGAAAAAATGATTGACTGTTCAGTCGAAAAGAGGTACTTTGATTGTCAGAGGTATCGCCAGAACGATTGGAAGAAGTCGCTGTGATCAGAGTTTCGAATCCTCCGATGAAATGTCCTTAATGCAGTGATTTTTGAAGCCCTGCACGAGGCATTTGAAAATGATCGTGTCGCAAGAGACATGGCATAGCATATGCATAAGATCATGGGTGCTATTGCCGACTTGATGAAACCCACGATTGCAGCTTTGCACGGGTATGTGCTTGGAGGCGGTCTGGAATTGGCACTTGCTTTTTGCTAACGTTTTTTAGACGAAAGGCAGTCAGAAAAGTATCACGGCATTTTTAGACAAACGCAAGGCACGGTTTTGCATCGATAAGAGCCGCCTAACTTCGTCTTCGAGGCGGCGATCAACTCCAGTCCGGGGAGCGAATCGACATGCCTTATGCCCATTTGGATGCCCATCTGCGTCAAAGTGCCCGTACGTACCCAGAAGCGTATGCGTACTCCTTTCTTGGTAATGAGGTAACCTATCAAGAGCTTGATTATCATGTTTCCCATGTTAGCGCTTTCTTATCCTCATTGGGGTTTCATCATGGTGATGGCATGGCACTCATTTTACCGAATTGCGATGCATTTCTTACGTTGTATCACGGTGCACTGCGGCTCGGGATGTACTGCGTCCCCATTAATCCTGCGTATACGGTGCAGGAACTGTTTTATCTCATTGAAGACAGTGATGTCAAAGTTATTGTTGCGCCGCATCAAATGGCTAAACTTGCAGATGACTTGTTTGCAAAATGGCCCGATAAAATTCTTATTGTTGTTGGTGAACTTGACCAACCTGCTACGCATTCCCGAGTTATCTCGTATGAGACGATGATGAAACGCCAGGATATCCCGCCTTTTACGATCGATGAACAATTTGATACCGAGGATATCGCTGTTGTTCTCTATACTTCAGGTACCACGGGACGACCTAAGGGGGCAATGCTCTCTCATCGCAACTTGGCATCCAATGCCGATGTTATCGGCGATCATATGATGTACACGAAAGAAGATAACATACTGGTTGTTTTACCAATGTTCCACGTATTTTCATTAACTGTGTGCTTAAATGCTGCTATTTATCGCGGTGCACACATGATAATTCAGCCTCGTTTTAGCCCCTTAGATGCACTTAAAACGATCGAACAACAAAAAATCACCATTTTTGCTGGTGTACCGACGATGTATAATTTCATGTTGCAAGTGGGTCAGGGACAGACGTTTGATTTGCATTCTCTTCGTTACTGCATTTCTGGCGGTGCAGCGATGCCAGTCGCTTTGCTGACAGCATTTGAAAAGCATTTTGGCGTTACTGTGTTAGAAGGCTATGGTCTATCGGAAGCATCCCCAGTTACAAGCTTTGCACCAGTCGATGGTAGGATGCGAAAGTTAGGGTCAATCGGGGTAAGTTTACCAGGCGTAGAGCAAAAAATCGTTGATCTGGAAGATCAGGAAGTACCTCCTTTGATTGTCGGTGAACTCGTGGTGCGCGGACCAAACGTCATGAAAGGGTATTGGCATCGTGATGAGGATACGGCGGTGGCCATGCGTGGTGGGTGGCTTCATACTGGCGATCTAGCGAAAATGGATGAGGAAGGCTATTTTTACATTGTTGATCGCAAGAAAGATATGATCATTGTGGGAGGATTTAATGTTTACCCTCGTGAAGTTGAAGAAGTACTCTTTTTACACCCTGGTATTTCTGAAGCGGCTGTGGTTGGTGTTGATGATGGCAATTATGGGGAAACAGTTATCGCTTGCGTCGTGACGAAGGATGAGTCGGTGACGCAAGAGGATATTATCAACTTTTGTCATACGAATCTTGCGAAGTACAAATGTCCTAGCAAGGTGTTGCTCATGAAGGAGTTGCCAAAAAACGCAACGGGCAAAGTGATGCGTAGAATTTTGCGCGAACAGATCTAAGTTTGATATGATGCCATCGAGGGATAGATCGATGGGACGTGTTCAAGATGGGGATTGTCATTGTGCAAACGGTGATTTTGAGTTTATTAGTACTTGCCGTTTTTTATGGTGTAAGTTTTATCGTTGATATGATTTTTCACCGATGGTGGGCGAACTTCGTTTTGTATGTGGTGATCATGGGGTTCATTATAATTATCCATAAGGGCGTTGATGTAGGATTTATTGTACCTTTGGTAGTGAGTTTGGTTGCAGTCATCTTGGCGTCACTTTCAGTCAAAGCGTTGCGTAATCGAGGCTATCGCATGTTTCGCCAGTAACAAAGGGAGGGATATACTACACCTCCCTCACATTGTTTTTATTGCTCATTTTTATTGATTGTAACGTGCGTAGCTTTCATCTAAGATGCGTTTTGCATCGTCGACGCCTTTCCATCCTTCGATCTTGGTAGCTTTATTCTCTAGGTCTTTATATACCTGAAAGAAATGGGCAATTTCTTTAAGAATATGTGGTGCAACATCATCGAGGGATTGCACTTGCGCAAATCGTGGATCTTTCGTCGGTACGCCAAGAAGTTTTTCATCTTGGCCTTTGTCATCAGACATGACCAAGACACCGACGACACGCGTCTCGATAACGCAACCTGGAAACGTCGGTACGGTCGATAAGACCAGAACATCCAAAGGGTCGCCGTCTTCTGCCAAGGTCTTTTCTATGTATCCGTATTCGGTTGGATAATGAAATGGTGAGTAAAGCACGCGATCTAAGCGAAATACACCGGCTTCTTTATCAAATTCGTATTTATTCTGACTTCCTGTGGGAATCTCAATGAGAGCATCGACGACCAAATTGGACAAGGTTTCTACCTCCTATGTACCGAGTGGTACATGCTTTTCTGGAATTGCATATATATTATATAGGAAGACGGTGTAAGGGTCAAAACAAAGGCTCTTACAAAGACCCTAGCTGATTCGATGATCCATGACGCCTTGGCGTTGGCTATGATATACTTACTTCAAATTCCGTTTCTATCCAAGGTGTCAACTCTTTTGGAGGTGAAACTCCTGTGCTTCGTAAGAATGAGCTATCGTTCTTGAACGCATAGGGGGCATGTGGGCATAACCACGAGTGATTTTATTAATTTTTTCTGGGTTCTTGTACTCATTTTAATTAACGGTTTTTTTGTCGCCGCTGAGTTTGCGATCGTCCGTTCAAGAAGGACGCGCATCGAACAGTACGTGCAACAAGGAAGTCGGCTAGCCAAACAAGCACTGCTTATCCTTGAGTCCATTGATTCCTATCTGTCCACGACACAGACGGGCATAACGCTCGCCTCTCTTGGTCTAGGCTGGATGGCTCAACGATCGATTGAACCTTTTGTCCTTGTGATCTTTTCTTCGTTCTACCATATGGCACCTGTCTACGTCACCGTGGTGTCTTCGGTCATTGCTTTTGCCATCATAACGTATCTGCAAATTGTGTTTGGTGAGTTAGCTCCTAAGTCGGTTGCCATTGCGCGTGCAGAAGAGTGGTTGATGGGTTCGGCCCTGGTCTTAAAAACATTTCGGACCGTTATGTTTCCAGCTATCTGGTTGCTGAACATCACGGCGTCCGGTGTCTTGCAGGTTTTTCGTGTTCGTCGTTTTGCAGGGCGGGAGCTCGCTCATTCAGAAGAAGAATTGCGGATGCTGGTCACGCAAAGTCATGAAAGTGGTGTTATTGACGCCACGGAACGAGAACTGTTTGATAATGTATTTGCATTTGCGGATCGTGTTGCTAGGGAGATCATGGTACCGCGAACGGACATGGTGTGTTTATTTACCGAGCAGACGTTCGATGAGTGTTTGGCCGTAGTTCAAAATGATCGTCACACTCGTTTCCCGCTTTGTGAAGGTGATAAGGATCACGTCGTAGGTATGATTCATAGTAAGGATTTGTATAGCTATGTGATCAAAGAAGGCAGGGGCGCTACAGGATCGATCTCAAAATTGGCTCGCAAGGTGGTCTCTGTGCCAGAAGCACTGGGTATCGATGATGTTCTTAAGGTATTACAGCGTGAGCGAGCTGGGCTTGCGATTGTGATCGATGAGTATGGTGGCACAGCGGGAATGGTTAGTATTGAAGATGTACTCGAGGAGTTAGTGGGTGAGATTCAAGATGAGTTTGATGAAGAACGTCCACCTGTAGAAGAACGAGAAGGCTACGTGTCAATTGATGCCAGGCTTTTAATTGAAGAGGTTAATGAATTATTTGGCTTTGATTTGTCTGATGAAGAAGTAGATACCGTGGGTGGGTGGGTATATGCCCAGCTTACACAGGAATTAAAACCAGGCATCGAAGTCGAGTTTGAAGGGGCTCGCTTCATCGTTGCAGAGACGGATAATTTGCGTATTACCAGAATCCACGTGTATCCTCCTGAACCAAATGATGACCAGGAATTTGCTGAGTAAGTGAGACGGTGATGTAAGAATTGTGTGTTACAATGAAACTTGACTTATTCTATTGGTGGGGTTAATTACGATGAGTGATACAGAAAAGGTTGCTATCCGTTTTCAGCCGCAACGAGCGGAGATTGCCATCGATCGAGGCGTAAGTGTCCTTGATGCGGCTGTGGTTGGAAAAGTTGCGATCGCACATAAGTGTGGTGGACATGGATCTTGCGGAACATGCAAGATCCAAATTGATAGTAAAACAGAACTTTGTGCACCTAACGTTTTAGAGCGTCGGCATCTTACAGAGGAGCGTCTTGCACAAGGCTTCCGCTTAGCATGTCAATGTAAAATAACCGGACCCGCCACGGTGATGGTCCAAGAAGATCCTTTACGTCGTGTCGTGCGAGAATTGTTGGAAGCACAGCGCAGTCAGGCACAAAAGGACGTTATGCAGCTTGAAGAAGAGCTTAATCAGGATGAACTTTTGCAAGAGGTGGAGGATTGCGAATCACTCGTGGAGGATGACTTATCGGAGACCATTGTCTCTGAACCGTTACGATGAGTGAAATGTACGTGTACATGGTGCGTTGCAACGATGGCTCTCTCTATACAGGATGCACGAATGACGTATCGAAGCGACTCAGCCAACACCAAACGGGAAAGGGAGCACGTTACACGCGTGCCCGCCTTCCCGTTGTTTTATGTTATGTGGAAACAGTCCCTGATCGTTCCTATGCGTTGCGTCGAGAATATGCTATTAAGCAACTTTCAAGGGAGCAAAAAGAAGCTTTGGTGACGACGTATCAAGCGCCATATCAAAGGGTTGCACCAGATACTTTGGCTAAGATGGATGACACGTAATTTTGCGTCTGTTCATATGGTGGAATACCGTGATAAGCATCGACCGCACTAGGACCTGCGTTGTATGCAGCAAGAGCTAATGCTGTGTTGTTATGATACCGTGTCAGTAGTTGTCGCAAATACGTCATGCCGCCTTGTAGGTTTTGCACCGGATCATAGGCATTGGTGACCCCAAGTCCATTTGCCGTTGATGGCATGAGTTGCATTAAACCCATTGCGCCTGCCGATGACGTAGCTGATGGATTATAGCCGGATTCTTGGTTGACAACCGCAGCAACGAGTGATGGACTAAGGCCATACTGAGGAGCCATTTTATCAATTAATCCGACGATGTCAGTTGATTGAACCTGCCCCGTAGACGTTGGTATAGTGACTGAAGGGAACGTAGGTGAAACCGTACTGAGCGGGACATTTGATAACGCATCAACGGTTCCTGACATGTCTGCTGAAAGCAACATCGCTAGTGCATCGGATGTTCCTGTACCTGATGAAGGTGAACTGAGAGCGCTTATGAAAGATGCCAAAGGATCCGTTGATCCTGTGAGAGCACCAGCACTTGAGAAAGAATTTGTTGATAGAAGGCTTTGAAGTAAAGCGTTCGAGCTACTGGCTTGCTCAGCGTTGACTAAAAGATCGGCAAATGCCGTGTTGTTTTGTTGGGTAGCGTTAGTCGTTGCCGGTAGTGGTGTTGTGCGTGTTGGTGAGACGACCTGGTTAATCGGCTGCATCAAGGCTGCTCCTTTGGTGTTTGTCCTATACTTTGCAACAATAGATCACGAAGTGGTGCCGTGAGTGAATCAAGCGATTTTTTTTCGGGTGATAGCAACGTCATAAAGAGCACTTCATAGATTGCACCGAACCAGGCATATGCCGTTAATTCGACAGAGATGTGTGCTATGGAACCATCATCGACAGCTGCCTGTAAGTGTTTTGCGATCAATTGAGCAAATTGTTCGTGGGCTGCGTGAATCTCTTGATCAAAAGCTTTTCCAAGGCCTGTAGCCTCAACGAGGAGCAATCGCGTTGCTTTCTCATGTTTTGTGAAGATGGTAAGTACAGTATCGATGGCTGCTTGGATTTTGGCAAGCGCCCCTGTCTCTTTGTCGATCGCTTCTTCAACATCATCGATGAGATGCTTTACAAGAGTTGCCAACAGCGCTTGAAAAATAGCTCGTTTACTCGGAAAATGAAAATAAAAAGCGCCTTTTGACGTATCAGACTCTTTTGCAATGTCATCAATTAACGCGTCATTATAACCTTTATCAGAGAATACTTCCATCGCTGCATCGAGCAGTTTCTTACGCGTATTTTCTTTATTATACCGACGCATCGTCATTCACCTCGCGGTACTTTCTTGCCAGAACACCTCAACTCGATCACCGTCTTTGATCAACGAAGAAAAGTCGGCGTCAGCACCATTTTTACGCATAATAAGTTGGTCCTTACCGCTTGCTTGTTGGAGCATGTTTTGATCTAGGTACAGTAACACTGTGCTCATCGTAACATGCTCTTGTGCTGCAGAAGTTTCCACACAATCCAAGCGATCACCATCGCGTACTAGGTCTGTAGCAAGACATGGTTGTCCATTTTTTATGATCCTAGTTTTCTCGGCGAGAATAAGCGTTTGATCATTAAGTCTAATCTGCATCCCCGGATAAAGCGTGATCCCTGCAACGAGGAGAGCATCGACAACGAGAAAAGGCTTTTTCTCCACACTTGTCATGTGGATGGATAGCCCATTATAGATTGGCGTGGTGAGATCCATCTGCGGTGCAATCACCACGCAAGGGTGCACAAGTTGAATTTCCTTTTGGTTAACCGTAACGTTGCACCGCTCATCAAGTGGTGTAGGACTGTACTTTTGTAAGATATCGATAAGCCGCATGTCTTCTTGAATGATAACGTCGCGATCATGAACCACGGTTGTGGCATACGCCTTTTGACCACGAATCAGCCACTGTGGTTCGATGAGGTAACTTTGATCGTTGATCGTCACCGCGATTGGTTGCATACTTGAAACGATGTCCCCTAAGGTACCTTGTGCATCGTGACCATGCACTGCAGGAATCACCTCGAGTACATCGGCCGGCTCAATGCGCTGTGCCAAGTCAGCTACCTGGCCATTTTTGAGGACGTATCCTGGCGTTCCCAATGTACCTTTTAGAGAAACGATCTTTTGATTAACCTCCACGACGATAGCTGAGCCAGCGCGCGCCATCAAGTCTTTAACGCTGACCCCTGCTTCCAGCAAGGCATCACCGATTGTTAAAGGATGAAACGTAAACAGTCGCGTAGAAGTGCCGCGTACTCGCACAGTGACAGGGGTAATTTCACTAAAAGAGGAGGCGAGGGCAATGCCGATGGGTGTGATCGCTTCAGGCCCTGTGAGCATGTCTTCACATCCTGTAACGTGTTGAATAGAATCCCGTCCACGTAGACGTACACGATCAGTTGTTAAACCGAGAGCTTGGGCTATGGCTTGTTCAATGAGTGGTGTTTTAGCCCCACCACCAATGACCATAACGGCGGCAGGGGTTTTTTGGTTGTTTTGAGTAAGAATCTCTTGTGCAATCGTTTCAGCTAAGGCTGTAATGGCAGGTTGAATGGCGGTGACGATTCTTTTTGCTGTTAAGGTGTGTTTGTTGCCTAAGATATCGATAAACGTTTGTTTGCCTTTCAGGGCTAGTTCACGTTTGACAAATTCGGCGGTCGAAAAGTCAAGAAGAAAAGCCTGCGAAAGCGCATCGGTGATTTCGTCGCCTGCAGTAGGCACCATACCGTAGGCAAGGATAGTCCCTTCAGCCGTGATCGCAATATCTGAAGTTCCCGCGCCAATGTCGACTAAAGCGATATTTAATTTGCGCATCGAAGATGGGATGAGCGCATTTAACGCAGCGATCGGTTCGAGCGTCAAACCATGCATCATCAAGCCGGCTTTCGTTAATGCGCGATCGAGTGAATCGATGACAACGCGCGGTAAAAAGGTGGCAATTATAGTAACTTTGGCAAGATCACCCGTTTGTTCAATCAAGCTGCCGATTTTTGCATTATCCAAGAAATAGTCGCGCACACTGTAACCCACACAGTGCATCGAACGCGTACTCGTACCTTCCTCGTGAGTCGCCGTTTGCAACGCTTCTTGTGCTTGTTGTAAAGCGACAAGTTGCAGGTTATAACCGTCTTCTGCGGTGAATACAGAGCCAAGCATCGGTGCGGTAGCCTCAGCAAGCACAGTACGTAATGCCCTGCCGGCCGCGGCTACAGACACGTGTGACAAGGGTTGATCAGTCACTGAGCGAAGGTGTTGGGTGACTTTTATGATCACGTCAGCAACAGCTTCGATATCATGAATTTGACCATCTTGCATGGCGCGTTTTTGATGCTCCATCGTATGTACGGCGATCAGCTGACACGAATCTTCAAAAAATGAATAAACAAGGCCAGTTACACTTCGCGTGCCAATATCAAGTGCGTAATGAATATCAGGCAAGGCTATCTCCCCATTATAAGTGAGTGGCGTTTAGTGAATGGTATAGTCATAGCCCAAGGCTTTAAACCGATCGCATAAGAGGGCGATATGGGAATGATCACGTGTTTCAACTTCTAGTTGGACCTCGACAAACCCAAGACCAAGGGACTGCGCTAAACGATGGTGTTCAATGGACACCACATTAGCATGAGCAAAAGCCATCGCTTCAAGAAGATGTACTAGAGCGCCAGGGCGGTCAGGCAATGTCGTGATAAAACGAACGCGCCTTCCCGCAGCTACGAGGCCATGTTCGATCGTGCGCGACAAAAGACTAACATCGACGTTCCCACCCGACAGTATGACTGCGACATTTTTCACTTGTGGTGGAATTTGACCTGTGAGTAAAGCAGCAACAGCAGCCGCGCTCGCGCCTTCACTAACGATCTTGGACCGTTCTAGGAGAACCACCATCGCGCGCGCAATGTCTTCGTCGCTGACAACAAAAATGTCATCGACAAGTTCTGATGCGATCTCCCATGTTAAATGTCCTGGGCTGCCTACAGCGATACCATCAGCAATTGTCGGTGCTGACGTAATGTCAGTTCGTTGTCCGGCATCAAAAGAACGTCGAAAGCAGGCGGCACCCGCTGCTTCCACGCCATACACGCAGACGTCAGGTTTTAAGGCTTTAATGGCGCTTGCAACACCAGCGATAAGGCCCCCGCCACCCACAGGTAACACGATAGCATCAAGATTGGGTAATTGCTTATAAAGTTCTAGACCGATCGTTCCTTGTCCTGCCATGACCAAGGGGTCATCGAAGGGATGAATGAAAGTCATCTGGCTTTGTTGTTGCAACACAAGTGCATTTTGATACGCTTGATCAAACGTTTCACCGGTGAGGACAACCTCAGCTCCATACCCTTTGGTGGCCTCAATCTTTGACAAGGCAGCGCCTTGTGGCATGACGATCATGCACGGGATACCTAACTCTTTAGCAGCGAAGGCAACCCCTTGAGCATGGTTTCCTGCTGACGCGGCGATGACACCAGCGCGTTTTTTTTCATCCGACAAATGGGCAATTTTATTATAGGCTCCGCGCAATTTGAAGGATCCCGTGCGCTGTAAGTTTTCAAGTTTGAAGTACACGTTATGTTGTGTCAATCGGCTTATCGTATGTGAATAGGTAAGTGGTGTGGTTTCGACGACGAAAGTCAGTGTCTTTTGTGCTTCATAGATTTCATTCATAGGAATTGCCAAGTTATGTCCCTCTCTTTTATGCCTATGATATAGAATCATTGTACCATATAGGCACTGTCATCATCGATGATGAAGACATTCGTTTAAGAAGGAGGAGAGGACGACAGCGTGGTTGTGGACGTCATCTTTCGCGGCATACAATAAAGTGACAGGTTGTTCTTCGATTAACGAAAGAAGCACCTGAACCTCAGTCTGGTGTCTAGAGTCTTGCGTGAGCTCCTCTTTGTATAAACGTTGAAATTCTTGAAAACGTGTTGGATCGTGGGAAAAAAACCGACGCAGGCTCGTGCTGGGGGCTATTTCTTTCAACCAAAGGTCGATAAATGCTCCATCACGAGCCAATCCACGAGGCCACAATCGGTCGATGAGGACTCGTTTGCCATCTGTCGCGTCATACGGGGAATAGACTCGTTTGATTTGCATGGTTATTGCAAGCGGGTAATTTTGTACACGTACCCACCGCATCCGCATTGATCAACAAAAGCGATGTCGACTTTAGCACCAAATGTATCTTGTAAAACAGGAATTAAGTACAGGTCTGGATTTCCATGTTGTTCGGCAACAGCAATGTTGACATAAAAACCTGGTGAGGTTTCTTCGATCGCAGCTATCGCATCTTTTGTGATCAGATCTCGATTCTGGATATATTCTTCGGTTTCAAGGTTAGCTGACCAATTTTTCATGTGTATCCCTCCAACCTGAACATGGGTTGATCAAGCAATTTGCGCTTTTGCTTCGGTGTACAATGCGGCCATACCACCATATAAGGCAAAGAAAAAACTGTCTGGTGCATCTAACGAAAATGACGTGTAAACGCGCGGATCCATGCCTAAGCGCCATTCGAAAAGTTTAGCACTATCATAAGCATAAAAACAAAAACTGGTATAATCAAACGCAGGCATTTTTTCGAAAATCGTGATAATGTCTTTTGCGTATAAATCGATATGCTGGGATGCTTCTTCAATCATATCGGTCGCATCTTGAAGCGTTACGCCAATGCGGATTCCTTTTTCTCCTACTTGTTCGATCGTGGCCATAATGTCCTCCTGTTATCTTGCCCTTTTTTTAATACCAACTGTACGCCACATGGTGTCCCTTTACTATGTTGTAAATCACACTTTAGTGTAACGTGAGTGCATTTCATCCGATTTTGTCGCGGCATCTGTGCAACTCGGACAAGACATGCCCTCTGTACGAAATGTAACATTTTTCATGTTGTTCAACCTTTTCCGTGTGTGTTTACGATGACCACAATACTTTTTATGCCATGAAAAAACTTTGATTGAAATCATATTTTTGGTGATTGCGCTTGATTTGTGATTCGGATCACTAAGACTGTATTAAAAATGAACTAGAATGCACTC
>JAKACU010000146.1 GCA_021821185.1 Bacillota bacterium | reverse complement strand
TATCCATGCATCCATGTCATAGGCAAATTGGAACCTAGTAGCGAACATGAGGTGAAAGAGTGCTAAAAGATCTGTTTCCGAAAAAGAAACGTTATGCGACGATCGCACCTCATCCGAGTGCGCGCGATAAGGTCCCGGAGGGACTCATGAATAAATGCAAGAACTGTGGTGAAATTCTTTTATCGAAAGAGTTAGATAAGCATTTGAAGACATGCCCACATTGTGGATATCATTTTACGCTTAGTGCGCCTGAACGTATAGCTATGACGGTGGATGAGGACTCCTTTGAGGAATTTGACACAGAACTTACAACGGCTGATCCACTTTTTTTTCCTGATTATCCCCAAAAGGTTGAAAAAGCAATCGAAGCAACAAGGCTGACAGAAGCCGTGGTCACGGGTAAAGGGACAATTCATGGCATTCCCGTGGTGCTTGGTGTCATGGATGCTCGGTTTATTATGGGCAGCATGGGGTCTGTTGTTGGGGAAAAATTGTCACGAGCTATCGAACGTGCTGTGACGGACAATCTTTCTATGCTGATTTTTTCCGTCTCAGGTGGGGCGAGAATGCAGGAAGGCATTTTATCGCTCATGCAGATGGCGAAAGTGTCTGCTGCTTTATCACGCCTCCAATCTGCGGGGTTGCTCTATATCTCCATCATGACTAACCCCACGACAGGCGGTGTCACGGCTAGTTTTGCCATGCAAGGGGATATTCATTTGGCGGAACCAGGTGCGATCATTGGCTTTGCTGGGCGCCGTGTAATTGAACAAACTATTCGACAGAAACTTCCGGATGAGTTTCAGACAGCGGAGTTTGTGCTGCAACACGGCATGATTGATCGAGTCGTCCATCGTAAAGATATGCGCACAACACTTTTTACCATTTTATCTTTACACACTGAAGGGGGCGAAGATTTTGGCAATTGATTTGCCCTTCGAAAAACCATTAGTGGAATTACGTGTGAAAATTAATGAGTTAAAGCGTTTTACGGAAGAAAAGGGTATCGATATGAGCGAAGAAGTGGCCACGCTTGAGGCTAAGGCGACAGCGCTTGCGCAAGCTATTTATCGTGATTTGACACCTTGGCAAAAAGTACAGATTGCTCGCCATCCGGAACGGCCCACTACACTTGATTATGTTCGTGGACTTTGCGATGACTTTGTCGAGATGCATGGTGATCGTCAATTTCGTGACGATCCAGCTGTCGTGGGTGGCATTGCTCGCTTTGAAGGTGTGGCGATCACGGTTGTTGGAACGCAAAAGGGAAAAGATACGAAAGAAAACATTTATCGCAACTTTGGTATGGCTCACCCCGAAGGGTATCGCAAGGCTTGGAGACTGATGAAACAAGCTGAGAAATTTGGCCGACCTGTACTTACTTTTATTGATACGGCAGGAGCTTATCCAGGAATAGGCGCTGAAGAACGCGGTCAAGGCGAGGCGATTGCCCGCAACCTGATCGATATGGCAGGGCTGCGCGTACCGATCGTGTGCATTGTGACAGGTGAAGGTGGAAGCGGCGGCGCATTAGGGCTTGGTATCGGTGATCGTATACTCATGCTTGAACATGCTTGGTATTCGGTCATTGCCCCCGAGTCAGCTGCGGCCATCTTATGGAAAGACTCGACGCAAGGACAACGGGCCGCCGATTCGATGTGCATAACGGCACAAGATCTACAGCGATTCGGCGTGGTGGATGAAGTGCTTCCAGAACCGTTTGGTGGTGCGCAACGAGCACCACAGGACATGATTCGCACTGTCAAATCGGCTGTGGCCGACGCGTTTGAGCAATTGCGGGCGATGCCAGTGGCTGAGTTGCTACAAAAACGATATGACAAGTTTCGCAATATGGGCGTATTTTATGAAGATAATGACAGTTCCTTGCAGGATTAAGAAATTTACTGTCGTATTGTAGTACTTATTGAATTCTTGGCTTTAGTGGATGTACAGTTGGGGCGGGACGGAAAATGTCCTACTGGGGCAAATTATGTCTACACTCACCACGTCCAGGTGACGGAAGAAACGGAGCGTGCATCGAATGGCTGAACAAGAACATGGTGTAGTCACCAAGCCGAGCTTAAAAAGAATAGGTGTTTTGACGAGTGGTGGCG
The DNA here is from genome assembly GCA_021821185.1 of Bacillota bacterium. The sequence goes on along the minus strand of JAKACU010000146.1, from coordinate 2,242 downwards.
ATGCACCCGGAATGAATGCTGCCATTCGTGCTGTGGTGCGAAAAGGGGTCTATCATGGGCTCGAAGTAGTCGGGATCAAGCACGGTTATGCCGGTCTTATTCGCGGTGAAATGGATCTGCTCGATCTTGGTTCAGTAGCTGACATTATTCAACGCGGTGGCACCAAGCTCTTTACCGCACGTTGCGAGGAATTTAAGACGACTGAAGGCCAGCAAAAGGGCGCAGAGATTCTTCGGGAACACGGTATTGACGGGCTTGTCATTATAGGCGGTGACGGTTCTTATCGTGGTGCAAGAGCGTTGTCTCATTTGGGCGTCAAGACGATTGGGCTACCTGGAACGATCGACAACGACATTCCTGGCACAGATTATACGATCGGTTTTGATACAGCCGTGAACACCGTCATTGAAGCTATTGATAAGATTCGCGATACGGCAACATCTCATGAACGCACCTATGTCGTCGAGGTTATGGGTAGAAACGCCGGGGATATTGCGATGATAGCTGGTCTTGCTGGTGGAGCCGAGTCCATTCTCATTCCTGAGTATCCGTTTGATATCGATCAAGTATTGATCAAGCTTCGCCATGGTGTGGATCGTGGCAAACGACATAGCATCATTCTTGTCGCTGAAGGTGTTGGCCACGGCATGAAGATCGGTGAAAAAATCGCTGAAGAGACGGGCTGGGAAGTGCGCGTCACGGTGCTTGGGCATCTGCAACGAGGCGGTTCACCTACGGTGTTTGACCGGATGCTCGCTTCACGCATGGGTGCTATGGCTGTCGATCTCCTGCTTGAGGGACACACAAGCAAGGTGGTTGGTATTCGTGGAACGAAACTAATCGCAACCGATATCGACGAGGTGCTCGAAATGAAACATGAGATCGATCTGTCCATTTACGAACTCGCAGGCATTTTATCTATTTGAAGGAGAGAAATTCATGCGCAAGACAAAGATTGTCTGTACAATGGGTCCCGCAATAAGTGATTTGTCGGTGATGCGCGCAGTAATTCGCGCTGGCATGGATGTAGCACGTCTGAATTTTTCACATGGGACGCATGAGGACCACAAAAAAGTCATCGAGAGAATCCGCGAAGCGTCAAGGCTCGAAGGTAAAATCGTCGGGATTATGCTCGACATCAAAGGTCCCAAGATTCGTACAGGGCTCATTGAAAATGATGAAGTGGAACTTGTCGATGGTGAACATATCGTGCTTACCACCGAGCAGGTGCTTGGGACGAAAGATCGCATTTCGATTAGTTATGACGGACTTCCGGAAGACGTCTCAGTAGGATCCACGATTCGTATCGACGATGGGCTTATCGGACTTCAAGTGGTTGATATTGTCGCAAACGATATACATTGCGTGATTACCAATGGCGGAACCCTTAAAAATCGCAAAGGGATCAACGCACCGGGTGTGCGTTTGCGTTTGCCAGGCGTTACGGATAAAGATATTGAAGATATATTGTTTGGTATTGAACAAGGTGTTGATATTATCGCTGCATCCTTTGTGCGAAAAGCGGCGGATGTATTAGAGATTCGCAAACTTCTTGAAGATCATAACCATCACTGTGAAATTATCGCGAAGATCGAAGCCCAAGAGGGCCTTGATATGATCGATGAGATTCTCACGGTGACGGATGGCTTGATGGTAGCACGCGGTGATCTCGGTGTGGAGATTCCCACCGAAGAAGTGCCTATAGCGCAAAAAATGTTGATTCAAAGAGCGAATCAGGCGGGTAAAGTGGTTATTACAGCGACGCAGATGCTCGATTCGATGCAACGCAATCCGCGACCGACGCGTGCTGAGGCGACCGACGTCGCTAACGCTATCTTTGACGGTACGGATGCGATCATGTTAAGTGGCGAAACGGCGGCGGGACGTTATCCTGTGGAAGCTGTGGAAACCATGGCAACCATTGCGTTACGTGCCGAGCGTGCTTTGTTATCGCAAGAAGTGCAAAGCAGACATCGTGATATTGTGGAGCGGACGCAGACCGATGCGATCAGCCATGCGGTTACATCTATCGCACAAGAATTGGATGCCACGGCGATCATTACATCGACGGAAAGCGGATTTACAGCACGTACGGTGTCCAAGCATCGTCCGCACTGTACGATTGTGGCCGTAACACCTTCTCAAGAGGTTGCACGTCGCATCACGCTTTGCTGGGGTGTCTATCCTGTGCTTGCTCGTGAGTCAAAAAACATCGATGACATGCTCACGATTGCTGTCGATG
>JAKACU010000145.1 GCA_021821185.1 Bacillota bacterium | reverse complement strand
AGAATCCTCACTATGGGCCTGTACATAATCCTTGGAATCTCGCACACAGTGCTGGCGGATCATCAGGCGGTAGTGCTGCCGCCATCGCAGCATCTTTGACGCCAGCTTCGATTGGTACGGATACAGGTGGATCTGTACGTATTCCTGCCGCATGTACAGGGACATATGGGTTAAAACCGACACGTGGTTTGGTGAGTTTGACTGGTATTGACCCTCTTGCGATGTCACTTGATCATGCTGGTCCTATGGGACGTTCTGTTCGTGATATTGCACTTCTTTTGTCCATTATTGCTGGCTATGATGAAGTAGATCCATATAGTGTGGATGTTGCCCCTACGCCGTATAGTAGTGTGTTAGGGCAATCGATAAAAGGCATGACCATAGGTATTGATGAAACCTATTATTTTGCTCGTGCACAAGAAGAGGTCATCACTTCTATTTTAGAAGCCAAACGCATACTTGAAGACGCGGGGGCTCATGTGATACAGGTAGCCGCTCCAGGAATTGAGGCATCATCTGTTATTCACGATGCTATCATTTCTGTAGAGGCTTTGACAACGCATCATGACGATCTTTCTCGCATGCCAGAGGCATATGGGGATGATGTACGTGAACGACTTCTTTTGGGAAGGCGTTATACAGCACAGGATTACGCCAAAGCGTGTCGGGAACGAAAAGTATATAGGCGAAATTTGTTACGAATGTTTGATTCGATCGACGTTTTATTGACGCCTACGCTTCCATTTGTTGCACCACCTCTGGGGCAAGGTACGATCACACTAGAAGGCGCTGTGCAACCGATACGCAACGGTCTATCGAAATTTACGCGTCCATTCAATACGGCAGGTTTTCCGGCTATAGCTGTCCCGTGCGGATTATCTCGTGAGCACCTTCCTTTGTCAGTTCAGCTTGTCGCAAGGCCATTTGCTGAATCGCAATTGCTTAAGGTATCTTGCGTCATGGAACAAGCGTTCCCTTTTTCATTGCCGCCGTTATTTCAATAACACGTTGGAGGAATGAAGATGACAAATGAAAGTAACATCTATGAACAGTGGTTGCAAGATGATCGATTGGATGAACAGTTGCGCAAGGAATTGACAGATTTGGTCACGCAAGATGCTCGAGATGAACTGAGGGAACGTTTTGCTCGCGATCTTGAATTTGGTACAGGTGGGCTCCGCGCCAAGATGGGTGTGGGCACCAATCGTTTAAACATTTACACGGTGCGTAAAGCAACGTATGGCGTTGTTCGGTGGATTCAGAGTCAATTTGCAAGAAAAGAGAAAAGTATCGTGATCGGCTACGATGGACGCCATCATTCTGCTGAGTTTGCTCATGAAGTGGCAAGTGTAGCGGCGGCGCATGGTGTTTTAGCTTATGTATACGCTGATGCAAGGCCGACACCGATGTTGTCTTTTGCCGTTCGTCACCTCGGATGCAGCGCAGGTGTCATGATTACCGCGAGTCACAATCCACAGGAATATAACGGTTATAAAGTTTATGGAGCCGATGGTGGACAGGTATTGCCTGACGCGGCTGAGCAAATCGTACGCTACACACAAGATGTAGCTGATTTATTTGCTGTTCCTGTGATGGTTTTTAGCACCGCATTACATGAAGGCTTTGTTCGGATGGTCGATGAGTCGGTGGAAGACGCCTATTTTGCCGCTTTGCATCCATTACACCGTAACCTATCGCAAGAAAGTAAAGATCATACGACGATTGTGTATACGCCCTTACATGGCACAGGCGGATCTGCGGTGCCAAGAGCACTTCATGAAGCTGGGTTTGCAAATGTTGTGTTGGTGGAAAAACAATCCTATCTTGATGGTGATTTTACGAACGTAAAGAATCCGAATCCTGAAGAATATGTGGCCTATGATCTAGCGCTTGAAACAGCGAAAGAAGTATCTGCTGATGTGATCATGGCTACAGATCCTGATGCCGATCGCGTCGGAGTGATGGCGAGAGATAAAACAGGAGACTACGTGTTTTTCTCAGGCAATGAGATTGGTGCCATGGTTTTATCTGATTATTTACCGCAACTCGTTGCACAAGGAAACCTTGCAAAGGATGCCGTGATGGTAACGACGAATGTTACCTCCGACTTTGGTGAAGTTATTGCAAAAAGTTTTGGCGTGCAGACAGAACGTACGCTAACGGGCTTCAAGTACATAGGAGATCGCATTGAAGCGTATGAACAGGAAGGCAATCAAAGATTTGTGTTTGGGTATGAAGAAAGTGTTGGGTATTTGGCTTTGCCTTTTGTACGTGACAAAGATAGTGTGCAAGCGGCTATACTAATCGCCAATCTTGTGGCAGGGTTACGTTCTAAAGGAACTAATCTTATTGAGATGCGGGAAGCGCTATACACAAAGTTTGGATATTTTAGGGATAAATTGCTGAGCTATACTTTTCCAGGGCTCACAGGATTGCAGAAGATGAATGATTTCATGCAATCTTTACGCAACGAACCGTTGTTTGTCGCGGGAAGTAAAACTCTTGTCGTTGAAGATTATCTTTCAGGTGAAAAAACCTATGCCGATGGGACGAAGGATAAACTGACGCTGCCTTCATCGGATGTGTTGCAATTTCGTTTTGAGGATAACTCATGGGTGGCTGTTCGCCCATCGGGCACGGAACCCAAATTAAAAGTGTATGTCGGTGCAAAAGGACAAGATGGAGATCAAGCGGAGATGCTTTTACGCACGTATGTTGCAGCTATCGAAGAGCTGATTAGGCCGTTACTTGCGTAACCAAGGACACACGCACACACATATGCGTGTGCGTGTGCTATACTATGTGTAGAAAGCCTTGGAGGCGATGATACGCATGGAATTTACTACGTACGAAATTGCATTTCGTTTAGATGTCTCAGAAGAAACCGTGCGCCGTTGGATACGTACTGGACTACTCAAAGCGGACGATTCAAGCGGCAAATACCTCGTTAAAGAAGAAGACTTACAACAGTTTTTGAAACGGCGTGGTACGCCTGCAAGTAAAGCGGTGAGTTGGCTTGCTAGCGTAGGTGCGGCGGGTATGCGTGCTACAGCTCCTGGTGTTGCGTTTGCTGCATCCAATTTGGCGAATACTGCGGCGTTGTCTGGACTAAAGTTATACAAGGTGTTATCGGGTATTGAAAAAGTGGGCGCTGATGAGTTATCCGCCATGATTGATGATGTGGATAAAAGTATTGGCAGTCTGCGTGACAACTTGCATGTACTGCGTGAACAAGAGACGAAACTTGAGACGCAAATTAAAGAACTTGAAGAAATCCGGTCCAAACTAAGTGCATCGGAAAGTGTATCGTAAGGAAGGAAGGGAACGGATTGATTCGATTGTCTCAAGTGCAATTTGAGATGACACAAAATCAATTGGAGGAAGCTGTAAATACGTTGCTTCCTCCAGGCTTTTTTGTGTCAGCCGTTCACGTAACAAAACACTTCGTTTTTTGTACGGTGCATGCTAAGGCGGTTAAGGTGGATGTGAAGTTAGAAGTAGCACTCGATGAACAAGCGGGGCAAGTTATTATTCGTATCCATGCATCGAAGTGGTTTTTGTCATTAGACTTTGTATTGATGCCACTGCTCAAAGCGATTACATCTGATGAACGTGGAATTTATGGTAATGGGACAAATCTGTGGATTGATTTGCATAAACTTTTACACTCACATTTAGATGCGCAATCTTTTCATCTTATGTTAGAAGAGGGCTCTTTTACGGTCTTGGCAAAAGATGTGCAATTAATGTTTGATTCATCAGAAGTCGCCTCATTGCTGTAGGAGTTGCAGGTGTTGTTAAGGGGTTATGACCTTGTATTTTATGATTTTAGCTATTTTAGGTCTTATGGTTGCCGGATTTATTGCTGGTTTTTTTGATTCGATTGTCGGCGGCAGTGGCGTGATTACGCTTCCTGCTTTATTGTCCTCAGGTATTTCCCCGTATATGGCTTTAGGCACGAATAAGATTGCGTCGACGTTTGCTTCATCAACGAGTTCTTGGACGTATTTTCGCTCTGGTCATCTTGAACGAAGATTACTTTTATGGATGATACCTTTTACGTTTGTTGGTGCATTGTGTGGTGCTGAAACGGTACTGCATGTGGATCAACATTATTTGCAAATTATCATACTGATCGCCATCTTAGTGATTGCCATGATGACATGGTTAAAACGTGACTTGGGACAAGCGAACGAATTCATTTTTTATCCCTTGAAAACGCGAATCATAGCTATGTTTATTGCGTTTGCCCTAGGATTTTATGATGGTTTTATCGGTCCTGGTACAGGTTCGTTTCTATTATTTACCTTTTTGGCTGTGTTTCGATTTGACTTTATTACGGCGGTAGGCAATGGACGTGTATTGAATTTTACAAGCAATACGGCCGCCTTAC
>JAKACU010000144.1:385-4399 GCA_021821185.1 Bacillota bacterium | reverse complement strand
ACCGCGCATTGGCGTGAGTTTTGAATCTACAACAAAATCTCGTTTTGCCTCTTTGTGGGCGGGAGAACCTGGGATTGATCCCTATGCATTTGCCGTCTCCGATCCCTACCAGGACTTATTTGGCAAAGCGATTTTTGTAGGCAAAGGTATTTTTGATGTCGAAGCTTTTCGCAAAACCTTGTCCAATCGCATTCCAGACAATATGGTACTTAGTCATGATATTCTCGAAGGCGGGTTTCTTCGTGCAGGTCTAACTTCGGATATAGAGGTTGTCGAAGATCACCCAGGTTCGTTTTATGCGTATCAACTTCGTGCGCACCGCTGGATTCGCGGTGATTGGCAACTGATCAGGTGGCTTTTGCGCACTTGTAAGAACCGTCAAGGAGATGTACAAAAAATTGACATATGCGGTTTGACGCGCTGGCATATTGTAGATAACTTGCGCAAAAGCCTGATTGCACCTTCGTTGTTGATAGTGACGCTCCTTGGACTTGGTGTATTACCTGGTAGGTCAGGAGCATGGGAAACTGTCGTTTTGCTAACGATATTTCTCCCCTTTGTGTTTGCCGTTATCTCTTGGTTGCAGGGCAAAAAATCGCTACGTTCCGTTGGTATTACTTTTTTGCAAGGTGGTTTTCGGTTGTTAACCTTGCCGTTTGCGTCGGTTGTTGCTTTGGATGCAGTGTTTCGTACGATATACCGAATGACAATTAGTAAAAAACACCTCTTAGACTGGGTACCGGCTGCTAAAACGGATAATGGTACAAAGAAACGGCGCGTTTTTGTATACGAACCGCTAGGTTACGCAATGGGAGCTGTTTTTGTCTTTTTGTCCTGGATGATAGCAGGTGTAGATGGTAGGGTGATATCCGTTGTCGCACTCATTTTGTGGGTATTAGCTCGTCCGATCGTGAAATGGTTGAATCAAGATAGGCAGGCGAATCGTCTGCGTTTTGTTGATGCAAAGCGAACTGAATTAGAGCAATTTGCTCGCCAAATCTGGGCGTTTTACGAACGCTATGTGACGGAGCAAGAGTCATGGTTGCCACCGGATAATGTGCAATACCTCCCTGAGGAGAAAATTGCTCATCGTACGTCGCCAACGAATATCGGATTGTATTTAGCTTGCGTAGTGGCTGCAGCAGATCTTAAGTTGATAACCGTTTATGCTATGGTTTTACGACTTGAATCTTCCCTGCGCACGCTATCCACCTTAGCGAAGTGGAATGGACATCTCTTTAATTGGTATGACACCCTGACAGGGGAACCGCTTGTGCCCCGGTATGTATCAACGGTAGACTCTGGGAACCTCATCGCTAACCTTATGGTCGTTCGTCAGGGACTGGAAGATTGGGGTACACGAGAGACGGAACTCAGATTATGTATCGAACAATTGATGTCAGATATCGAAAACTTCATTGAACAAACAGATTTTCAAGCGTTGTTTAACCCTGACGAACAGGTGTTTTGCCTGGGGTATCACGTGGAAGCTAACCAAAAAGAGAATGTGCTTTATGATTTATTGGCTTCCGAGGCTAGACAAGCAAGTTTTGTTGCTATTGCGCTTGGACAGATTCCCGCATCGCATTGGTTTGCGTTGGGGCGCACGATGACGATGCAAGGAAAGCATAAAGTACTCTTGTCCTGGTCTGGAACGATGTTTGAATACCTGATGCCAAATCTTATCATGAGGACCTATCGTGATACCGTCTGGGATTCTACCTATCAAGGTGTTGTTACTCGACAAATTCAATATGGGGATTTTCATGGTGTGCCGTTTGGTATATCGGAGAGTGGGTACTACGCATTTGATGAGCAAATGAACTACCAGTACCGTGCATTTGGCGTTCCGGGGCTTGGTTTTGATCGAGGGCTCGAGCGAAATCTTGTTGTGGCACCTTATGCGACGATGTTAGCCCTTCCTTTTGCCAAAGAGGTTGGCATGAAAGCCTTACGACAGTTTGAAGCATTGGGTGCTAAGGGTGAATATGGCTTTTATGAGGCTGTCGATTTTACGGTCAATCGTCTTCCACAAGGTGACAGATACAGAGTTATTCAAAGTTTTATGGCTCACCATCAGGCGATGAGTTTGTTGACGCTGACCAATTTGCTAACGAATGACAGTATGATTCGGCGATTTCATGCGGATAAACGTGTGCGAGCGGCCGATTTGCTTTTACAAGAACGAACTCCCGTCAAGGCGGCTCTGATTGAAAAACCAATTGGCCTATATGCACCCATTCCCGATTTTACACAGCAAGTCGATGAGGCTATTCGTATGTTTACGGAACCAACAGCTGATGTGTTTGTCAACGTTCTCTCTAATGGCCGTATGACAAGTATAGGGACGAATGACGGTAACGGTATGCTGATGTGGAATGGACTCTCAGTCATTCGGTGGCGGGAGGACCCTGTAGTCGATTCGTCAGGTGCGATTATTTATTTGCATGATGTTGATCGTGAAGTCACTTTTACACCCACTGACTTTCCTTGCCATCTAGTAGATGATCAAAAGACGGTTTTTGGGTTGGATCGATCGACTTATGAGGGAACGTATCAAGGTATCTATGCAAAACTTGAAATTACAGTATCTGGTGAGCTTGATGCTGAAGTTCGGCGTCTACGTGTGGTCAACCGAAGTAGCGAACAACGTACACTGGAAGTCACTTCTTTCTTTGAATTAGCACTAGCAAGTCAAGATACCGACAGAATTCATCCAGCTTTTAGCAAATTGTTTATTCAAACTAGCCATGACAAAGATGCCGCTTGTCTGTTGGCTAAGCGACGCCCACGCGAAGAGAAGGAAAATGAGACCTGGGCAGTTCACACGATGTACGTGGATAACAAAGAAGAAACCAAAGACTATGAATTTGAAACGGATCGTGCGGCTTTTATTGGACGTGGCGGATCTCTACAAGCACCGCGAGCGATGACAAAACGGCTTCGCGGATCCGTGGGTTCCGTGGTAGATCCAGCGTTTGTGATGCGGCGTTGTATTAGGCTGGCACCTGATGAGTCTGTTACTTTGTATATGATAACGGGTGTTACAACAAGTAGGGGAGAGGCTCTAAAACTTATTTCACAGTTGTGTGAACCTGCACAGGCAGATCAAGCATTTCACTTGGCTTGGGTGCGAACGCAGATTGATCTTCGTCATCTGCATCTTATGGCAAAGCAGATTGTGACTGCCAATGAGCTAGCTGCTAGTTTACTATTTACATCACCATTGTCTCGGATACGAAGAAAGGCAATCACACACAATCGATTAGGTCAATCATCTTTGTGGAGGCGAGGTATTAGTGGAGATGCACCAATTGTTACAGTTATGGTCAATAATGTAGCAGACCTTTCTTTTGTAGTGGATCTTGCTAAGCAGCACCATTACTTGTGTACACATGGTTTAGCAGTCGACTTAATTGTGCTTGATGACATAGTCGGCGGCTACCAAAATGAGTTAATGAAAAGACTTTATGAAGAACTTGCTGCGCGCGGAATTCATGAGAAAAGGCGCATGATCAGCCTAAAGACAAGCCAGTTGACAGAGGACGAATTGATCCTCGTCACGGCTGTATCTCGTGTCTTGTTACGTGCTGGCGGGCCGAGTCTGCATGCGCAATTGCAAATAGAAGAACATGGAACTGTGCGACTTGCAAGGCGAAATTCAATGCGAGTTTCAATGCACCGGGCAAGCACTTCACAGATGGCAATTGATTCCGAACCTGATCACTTGAAGGCAACCAAGGCAAGTAGCGAGTTTTTTAATGGCTGGGGTGGATTTGTCGACGAAGGAAAGGCTTATCAAATCAATGTTTCACAGGGAAACTATCTGCCAAAGCCATGGTCGAACGTTTTGTCCAATCCTCGATTTGGTACGCTGATAACTGAACTTGGCACAGGTTACACTTGGTGGCGAAATTCTCGGGAATGTAAGCTTACACCGTGGACGAATGATCCGGTCCTTGATCAACCTGGGGAATGTCTCTAGTTACCTGCTGTAGAGACGGATGATGTGTG
>JAKACU010000144.1:0-375 GCA_021821185.1 Bacillota bacterium | reverse complement strand
TTATACGGTGACACATGGTTTTGGATTTACGCGCATAAAACAAACGGCTGGCGATATGACTCATGAAATGGAGATAACGGTTCCCGTGAAGGATCCACTCAAGGTGATTCGGCTCACTTTGCGAAATAAGGGATCCTGCTTACGGCGTATCGCGGTTACGTATTATGCAGAATGGGTTCTTGGTGTGATGCGTGAAGATGAGGCACCGTATATCGTAACAGAGTGGGACGGACAAAGCGGAACCTTACTTGCAAAAAACAGGTATCAAGAGACGTTTCGGGATGCTATTTTATTTCTTCACATGAACGCTGAGGTCGAGGAGAAAAGAATGTCTTGGACCGGTGATCGATCCGAGTTTATTGGCAAAGGCGGCAC
>JAKACU010000143.1 GCA_021821185.1 Bacillota bacterium | reverse complement strand
TGCCGCATTTGTCCCAGGCGATGAACCTGGCGACCAAGGGTGAGCCACCACCACAGCCACAGCGACACAGCCTGCTGCCAAGATGGCCGCCACCCACGAAAGCACACGAACTTGCATCAGTCTCCACCCCCGCTTTTGCCGATCCGCGTTTGGCTATTCATAGCGCAGGGCATCGACGGGCTGCACGCGTACAGCCTTGATGGCCGGCGACAAGCCAAACAAGATCCCGATAGCCAACGAAAACAGGAAGCTGATTTCCACAACATAAAGCGGCATTTGCGTCGATATGGCCGAATAGTAGTGTCCGAGCAGTTTAAGCAAGCCCACGCTCACACCAAGGCCAATGCCTGAGCCAACCAAGCAGATGATCAGCGTCTCGGCGAGAAACTGCAGAAGGATTTGATAGGACTTGGCGCCAACGGCTTTGCGCAATCCGATTTCCCGTGTGCGCTCGTTAACGACGAGAAGCATCACATTCATAATCCCAATTCCACTGACTAAAAACGAGACACCAACAACGCCCACCGTCACCGCCGTAATCAGTTTCATTAAAATATCGACAATGTGCAGCGCCTCATTCGCCATGACGAGCATAAAGTCTTTTCTGCCATGGTCATGGGAAATTACGCCGTCAATCTGACCTGCTACCTGGCTGATCGACGCATGCGGACTAACGGAGAAAAAGATCATCGACGCATACTTCACCGACGTCGTATTGAGTAGCATCGAGTACTCGGTATACGCCCGTTGATCAAAATTGAAGCCAATCAGTTCCTTTGGCGCAAGCACCCCTACCACCTTAAAGGGGACGCCTTTGATGACCACGGTCTTGCCAATCGCATTCGCCTTGCCAAACAGCGTTTGCTTGGTCTGCGCGCCAAGCACGATTGAGGGAGCCTCTGTGTTCATATCCGTACGATCAAGCCAACGACCTTCTGCAAGTTTGAGGCGAAACACTTTATCAAAGCCGACTGTCGTGCCAGTATACAAGATTTCTGTCGACGCATTTTTATAATGCGCGCTGGAAATAATCTCCGTCTGTGGCACAGCAGCCACCACACCGGGCACCTGCTTTTTCACGTTTGTCGCATCTTGCACGGTGAGTGTACTGTTGATCGTTGTAATCGACATCAACGTACTTAGATCAAACTGACCGACCTTGCGATTTAAGATGCGCCCCGGCATGGCCACAATCTGACGTAAGCCAAAACCGGACACCTGACCGTCGACACTGGTTTGAAAGTTATGCAGTACAGCAAGCAAAAACGCTAACAGCAGCGTGCTGACCAGCATTCCCAGCAGGGCCAGCGTCGTACGGCCTTTGTAGTCCCACATACTGTGAAAAGCAAGTGTTATGCTGCGCAAGAGTCTCATGGTGCGTCTCCTCCCAGATTGGCTTCGGAAATTCGCCCATGTTGTATGCGCAGGCACCGGTCCGCAATGCGCGCCGCTTCAATATCATGTGTGACCATCACGATGGTGCGGCCCTGCGATTTTAAATCGGTAAAAATCTGCAAAATACCATTTTTCGTTGCATCATCGAGGTTGCCGGTGGGCTCATCGGCAAGAATCAGATCAGGATTGTTCACCAAGGCGCGCGCAATGGCAACCCGTTGTTTTTCGCCGCCAGAAAGATTGACGGCTCGCTGCTTGATTTTATCTTTCATACCGACACCCTCAAGCGCCGCCTCACACCGCTGCCGGCGCTCGTGATGCGACAGCCGCGAATACAGCAATGGCAATTCCGCATTCTCAAGAACGCTCATACGCGGCATGAGCATAAACGATTGAAAGACAAAGCCGATGCGCCGATTGCGAAACGTCGCCAAGCGCCCGCCTGACAATCGGCTCACCGACTCACCAGCAAACAGGTATTCTCCACCGGACGGCTTGTCTAACAGTCCAAGCACGTTCATCAGAGTCGACTTCCCTGAACCGGAAGGACCAATGATCGAGGCAAACTCGCCTTGATCGATAGACAGACTGATATCATCGAGTACGCGCAACTCGCGACGGCCATCCATGATCGTTTTATGGATTCCTTTTAGCGAAATCATCGTTTCATCCAATCTATTATGAAGTAGGAGATTACCAACCTATGTAACACTCTTACTATAGAAGTAAACCTAGGTAATATGCAATCAGCTAGTATGGTGGATTGGAGTGCGGGAGTTGGCCGATCCCAACGAGATACGACGAGATACGACGGGGTGTAACGGGGGTGCGCAGTAGGGAGCAGCGCTCGGACGAATAAGGGAATTAAAGCAATATCTCATGGCCAGGCTCGTGACCCGTATGAAGCAACAAGCCGGTCTGATTATCATTTGATCGACCAGGTTTGGACCGCATGATACGCCACAAAATCGGGCCTATTTCTCAATTTTGCTCGTGAACCGTACGAATTAGCCACAAAATCAGGCTTACTAGCAATATCGCACCCTATTTCGAGTCATAAGAGACGATTAGCCTGTTTTAAAGGTCTATTTCATCGATCCATGGTATCGTCCGAATACAAGCCGTTTTTTCGGGCTTATTGCCGACAACGAGTCAAGACCGCTTGGGCACAAGCCACTCCCTACATGCATAAAGGCCGCTGATTGGGTGACAGATCCACCCGTATGAACAAGGATGCCGTATGACTGACACAGGTCGATTCGAGATATCTCAATCCACCGTCTCGCACCGCCTGAGCATTCTCTAAACTCGGTGATCTAGCGCTTGGCTTCTACCGTTGCCGTTGCCGTTGCCGTTTCAAGGTTTTCGATGTTGACATTGCCATACGGAAAGATGCCTGTATCATCGACGTGGAAAACTGTCTTCATCACAGACGTGGCGAGATTAGACGCAACTAACCTTGAAAGTTGTGGACTCCACACAAAAGGGCTGTCTTCCGGTCTGAATCTGTAGTCGACCATGTTCCTTCTCCATCCCAACTATCTAAATTTGCAACACGAGATATAAAATAGCACACTATACCAGGATGAGGTGTCGAACTTTGTCTGACACATTTTTCATTTTGATGACACAATTCGCATCATCCATCTGCCATCGTGACAAAAGTATTATGATACGAGAGAGATTATCGAGGGAGGAAAACACATGCTCGGCAAAACTCACATGGCAACGGGTCTGCTTGTTTCCATCGTCACCTTGCCGATGGTGGAAGTCATACGTCCTCAAGCATGGTTGTCCCAAGCGTCTCACGGAAACTTCGTGAACATGGAAATGGCCGCCTTGTGGATTGGCCTTGGTATTGTCGGAAGTATCCTTCCAGACTTAGATGAGTTCCACTCTATTGGGACGCGCAAGGTTGAGGCTGTTGTACGAACCATACTTATTCTCTTTTTCCTATTATTAACCGTACAGCATAGTGGCGGCTTCACCACGTTGAGCTTTATCCTGCTTTTCGCTGGTATTGCAACCCTGCTGGGCGGCGAAACGGCACGCAAAATCTCCATGCTCATGATGGCCATGGCTTGTATGGTGTTGGCGTTCTTAAACGCAAAACTGGGTACGGATTTCTTGACGGGAATGTTCCTGCTCGCTGCATGGAGCACAGTGACAGCCTTTGTGGCCCATAGGACGTTTACGCACTCGCTCATGGGACTTATTGTCTTAGGATGGGGTCTAGGGCTTGCCTTACTCCCACTTCACATGCTATTACTCACGTATCCGGTTGTTTTTGGTTACCTCGTACACTTGCTGGCTGACTCTGTATCAGGTGGAATACCCGTATTGTGGCCTCTTAGCCTGGGTGAACCTAAACGTCTGGGAATTCGCCTCGTCAAAACAGGCGGCATGCTGGACCACTTGGTGGGGCTTGCATCACTGGCCGCCACCGTTGTTTTGGCAATGAGGTACTGGCATTAAACTCACGGAGGGGCGGGCGGCGAATGCTGTTAAATGTGATAAATGCGTTAAATGGATTGCTTATTCTGGGTCTCTATATTGCCTACTATATTATTGTATCCAAAGCATGGTATAGAGCCGCAAAGCAAGAAGATCTGCGCTTTCCGGGTGTTGCTTGGATTCCCTTTATAGGGCAAAACTTTGTCATTGCTTGGTTGGCTAAATGGGACGCTTGGTGGGTATATCCTTCCTTGTATTCTCTATGTTTTATCTTGTTATTCTGGATACACAATGTTTACTTGCAGATTGCCGCTGTACTGATCTCTACGATGTTTGTGATCCAAATTGCTCAATGGCTAGCACGATGGGGATTGCGCGTCAACATCATTTTTGTACTTCTCTTCAACGCGGTTATCGAATTGTATCTGCTCGCTTTACCGTCCACATCCCCGCTGCACATTTTGATGGTGGACGCCGTGAGTCTTCTCAACCTGTGGTTCGCCATCTTTTTATCTCAATTGGTAAAGTCGTTACCGCAAAAGATCCAAAGCAAATCCAATAAACAGGGGTAACCTTCCCGAA
>JAKACU010000030.1 GCA_021821185.1 Bacillota bacterium | reverse complement strand
AACCGCAACAACATTACCAGCATATTTTTTATAAATGTGTGAGAGCTTAACTTCAGCCAAGACTGATGTTCCCCTTTCTTGTGCGATGCGCACCTCTATGTCCTGTAGTATAGCGCTTTCGTGACTCGAGCTTCTATATGGCAACGTATACAAACATCCCGCGTACACTTTAGGCACTTCGTCACATAGGAGTTACTTAAAGCCGACGCAATAATAGGGCAGACCATACGGTGACAGCGTCGTCAAAATGGCGAATATCATAACCTGTCAATTCCTTGATGCGCTCGATTCGATATAAGAGACTGTTACGATGTAAATACAACTGTCTCGCTGTTTCACTCATATTCAGATCACAAGTAATAAACATCATCACCGTTTGCTCTAGCTCAGCACCAAGACTACTAACGGCCACAGGTGGCAATACATGATTCGCGTAAGCTTTTTTAAAAGATGTTTTCGCAGCGTAGAGCAACTCATAGATCCCTAGGCCCTGTATGGACAAGACACGCTTGTCAGTTTGCAGAGTTTCAGCAGTTAGCGCGATAAAAACCATTCGTCTTACTGTCGAAAGCACATCAGCAAAATTATTGAGTGCGCCACTGAATACAGCACGCAAATCAATGAATTCTTCGGAAAGTAAGCCATCTACCATAGCGCGAGCAACATCTTCACCAGTCATGTCCGGATCTTTTTCTTGCGTCGAGGAAGAAAAAATGCACAATAAAAAAGAGGATTCGGCTGTCACAAAT
Organism: Bacillota bacterium; assembly: GCA_021821185.1. The sequence continues at coordinate 20,646 of JAKACU010000030.1, read as the reverse complement.
GGGCGAAAGTCGATCCCGTCAGACAAGGAATCAAGTACTCGCTTAACTTCCTCCGCGAGCATAGAGGTTTGCTGGCGGTCACTTAGACGGAGTCCCACGCAAAAAACTGGCCATGTCCACGGTACCAGGATATCAGCAGGCAAATCGGCTTCATTAAGGGTGGTGAAACCTTCTACAGGTTGATGGATTACTTCGATCACCTGTCGTTGCCATTCAGGAATGCGCTGTGCACGATCTCGTTCCTTATCGGCTAACGCGAGTTGTAAGAGGTACAACTCGGATTGGCTCACAGTACCTTGACGATAGCAAAAATAGACAGATTTTGCTTTCATCATTATCTGTCTCCATATATGTCCCTCGTAAAGAACCCCATCTAACAACGTGCTTTGCGGTACATGGCGCAATGGTTCCGGCAGGTGGTCGCAAAACACCACCCGCCGTCCCAGCACCTGTTCGATCTCGTGAAACTGTTTCAAACGAACACCTTCCTATTGGGCCAGCAAAGTTTTCGAACGCTCACGATCACGCAAAAGTACGGGTAGAAGAAACTGTCCCGTGTACGATGCTTTATTGCGCACGATTTCTTCAGGCGTTCCAGAAGCAACAAGTTGTCCTCCACCATCGCCGCCTTCAGGTCCAAGATCGATGATATAATCAGCTGTTTTAATGACATCAAGATTGTGTTCAATGACTACCACAGAATCTCCTGCATCCACCAGCCTTGTGAGTACATGCAACAGCTTTTCAATATCAGCGACATGCAAACCTGTTGTCGGTTCGTCCAATATATACATCGTTCGTCCCGTGCTGCGCCGATGCAGTTCGGATGCCAGCTTCACACGCTGTGCCTCGCCACCTGACAAGGTAGTCGCAGGCTGCCCCAACTTCATGTAACCAAGGCCAACTTCGACGAGCGTCTGCAAACGTCTCGTGATGCGCGGTACATTTTCAAAAAAGACTGCCGCATCATCAATCGTCATATCCAGGACATCAGCAATGGATTTGCCCTTATAATGCACCTCGAGCGTCTCTCGGTTATAGCGTTTGCCTTTACATACTTCGCATGGTACATACACATCCGGCAAAAAGTGCATTTCAATTTTAATGATGCCGTCACCTTTACATGCCTCACAACGCCCGCCACGAATATTGAAACTAAATCGCCCTTTGTTGTAGCCTCGTACTTTAGCCTCGGTCGTGTTGGCAAACACGTCACGGATATCATCGAAAACACCCGTATACGTAGCTGGATTGGAGCGTGGTGTACGTCCAATCGGTGATTGGTCGATATCGATGACCTTTTCTAGATTTGCAAGCCCATCCATCGCTTTATACCGTCCCGGCCGCACACGTGCGCCGTTCAGTTGTGAGGCAAGAATCTTATACAAAATTTCATTGACCAATGTGCTTTTTCCTGATCCAGAGACGCCGGTCACACAAGTCAATACACCGACCGGGAAGCGCACCGTTATGCCTTTAAGGTTGTTTTCAGAGGCACCTTTGATGGTAAAAAATCGTTCCCCAATAGGGCGTCTTGTTTCCGGCACCGGAATGAAGCGTCGGCCGCTTAAAAACTGACCCGTCAAGGAACTTGGATGCGCCATAATCTCTTGTACAGTACCTTGCGCGACGATCATTCCGCCATGAACGCCGGCTCCTGGGCCCACATCCACGATCTGATCGGCTGCAAACATCGTCTCTTCATCATGTTCAACGACGATCAGAGTATTGCCCAGATCGCGCATACGCGTCAGTGTTTGAATCAGACGGGCATTGTCACGTTGGTGCAAGCCAATGCTGGGTTCATCCAAAATGTACAGCACACCAACCAAGCTAGATCCAATCTGCGTCGCAAGGCGAATACGCTGCGCCTCGCCACCGGAAAGTGTCCCTGCAGCGCGCGACAGTGAGAGATAATTTAAACCAACATCGCGCAAAAAACCAACGCGCGAAATAATTTCACGAAGCACCAGCTCAGCGATTTGTTGCTCTTTAGGCGTTAGGGTGATGTGTTGAAAAAAATCCAGAACTTCCGTGATCGACATATCGGTCAAGTCAGCAATCGATGTCCCAGTGATTTTAACCGCTAGACTATCCGGTTTGAGCCGTCTGCCATGGCATGAAGGACACGGATTGCTACTCATAAAACCTTCGATAAATTCGCGAATCGAATCAGAGCCTGTATCGCGAAATCTTCGTTCAAGGTTCGGGATGACACCCTCAAAAGCCACTTCGGCATCTTTTACCTGACCAAAATCATTCATAAAAGTAAAATGTACTTTTTCCTGAGGCATTCCATTTAACAGGTGTTGCAATGCATTGTCATCAATCTCATCTATGGGCATGTCCAAAGACACCCCGAGTTTGGCACAGGCATTGGCTAAGAGTTCGGGATAGTACGTCGACGTTGATCCAGCCCATGGTGCGATAGCCCCATCACGAATCGTTCGTGTGCGATCGGGGATGACACGATCGATATCGACTTCAAGCTTTTGACCAAGCCCTGTACACGCAGGGCAGGCACCAAATGGACTATTAAAGGAAAACATGCGTGGGCTAATCTCTTGCACGCTGTAGCCGCAAGTGGGACAGGCCAAGTTTTGACTAAAAAGCATTTCCTCGCCATCAAGGATATCGACGATCACCGTTCCGTCCGCTAACGATAAGGCGCTTTCAAGACTATCTGCCAACCGCGTGGAAACATCCTCTTTCACGATGATGCGGTCAACCACAACAGCGATATGGTGTTTTTTGTTTTTTTCAAGCTTGAACTCTTCAGACAGTTCTCGCAAAACGCCATCCACGCGCACACGTACGTAACCTGCTTTCGTCAAATCCTCGAGAATTTTGACGTGTTCACCTTTTTTGCCCGTAATGATCGGTGCGAGAATTTGAATGCGCGTTGCTGTCGGCAAGGTCATTACGCGATCAACCATTTGATCGATTGTTTGCGAAGTGATCGGTGTCGCACATTTGGGACAATATGGTGTGCCTACTCGAGCGAAAAGCAATCTCAGGTAATCATAAATTTCCGTTACGGTTCCTACCGTCGAACGCGGATTGCGACTCGTCGTCTTTTGGTCGATACTAATCGCAGGCGATAGCCCTTCAATCGAGTCAACATCAGGCTTATCCATTTGACCGAGGAATTGCCTGGCATACGCAGACAAGGACTCTACATAACGCCGCTGACCTTCAGCATACAACGTGTCAAATGCCAAGGATGATTTGCCCGAGCCGCTTAACCCTGTAAAAACCACTAATTTATCGCGTGGAAGCTCGATATCGATATTTTTAAGATTATGGACACGCGCACCTTTAACCACGATTGCATCTTGTGTCATGTTCTTCTCCTTAGTTTTCCACAACTGTCATTACACAGCCGCAAGTTCGATCATCAAGTCGCGCAACTGTGCTGCGCGTTCAAATTGCAATGCTTTCGCTGCTTCCTTCATTTCCTTCTCGAGACGGTTGAGCAGGTCTTTACGCTCTGCCTTGGACATCGAAGCTGCCTTCACAGTAAGCTCATCTTCATTTGGCATGGCCTTCGTCGCTTCGATCACATCGCGAATCGCTTTTTGTATGGTCGTTGGCGTGATACCATGCGCTTCATTATAAGCGGTTTGCAATTGACGCCGACGATTAGTCTCTTTCATCGCGATATCCATAGAGCGCGTGATGGAGTCAGCGTACATAATGACCTCACCGTGCGCATTTCTCGCTGCGCGACCGATCGTCTGGATCAGTGATCGTTGCGCCCGTAAAAAGCCTTCCTTGTCAGCATCTAAGATAGCGACCAAGGATACTTCAGGCAAATCAAGGCCTTCACGAAGCAGGTTAATGCCGATCAGCACATCAAAGACGCCCAGACGCAGGTCCCGCAAAATGGACATACGCTCGAGTGTCTTAATGTCACTGTGCAGATAGCGCACTTTAATGCCTACTTCTTTCAGGTAATCCGTAAGATCTTCGGACATTTTTTTCGTGAGCGTCGTCACAAGCACGCGTTCTTCCTTTGTGACACGTCTTCGAATCTCACCGATCAGATCATCGATCTGCCCTTTAATCGGGCGTACATGAATCAGCGGATCAAGCAATCCGGTCGGTCGTATAATCTGCTCGACAATGCTCGTACTGACTTCCTTTTCGTAATCTCCTGGCGTAGCTGAGATAAACACCGTCTGATAGTCATATCGGGATAACTCCTCAAAGCGCAACGGCCTATTGTCTGCCGACGACGGCAAACGAAAACCATGCTCAATGAGCGTCAGTTTCCGGGTATGATCGCCACCATACATGCCATGAAGCTGAGGCAACGTGACGTGGGATTCATCGATCACAAGCAGAAAATCTTTAGGAAAATAATCAAACAACGTGAACGGAGGCTCACCTGCAACACGACCATCCATGTGTCGCGAATAGTTTTCTATCCCCGAACAATACCCCACCTCAAGCATCATCTCAATATCATAGTTCGTGCGCTGTTCTAGTCTCTGTGCTTCAAGCAGTTTGCCAGCGTCACGCAACTCTTGCAACCGCTCGATAAGTTCCGCACGAATCGTGTCAACGGCCTGCATGATAGTTTCTTTGGACGATACAAAGTGCGATGCAGGAAAGATCGCCACATGCTCTCGACGACCAAGAATCTCCCCTGTGACAATATCAACTTCTGTAATGCGCTCAATCTCATCGCCAAATAACTCGACACGAATAGCATGATCTCCATGCGAGGCAGGTACAATCTCGACGACATCGCCACGCACACGAAATGTTCCGCGCGTAAAATTGATGTCATTACGTTCATATTGCATATCGACCAGACGGCGCAACATGTCGTTTCGAGGTTTTTCCATACCTACTCGCAACGACAAAACGTGTTCGCGATAACTCATCGGACTACCTAGACCAAAAATGCTTGATACACTAGCGACGACAAGCACATCATTGCGTTCAAATAGCGCACTCGTCGCTGAGTGGCGCAATTTATCGATCTCATCATTAATTTTTGCGTCTTTTTCAATAAAAGTATCCGTTTGGGGAATGTACGCTTCTGGCTGATAATAATCATAGTAACTGACGAAGTACTCGACTGCATTATTAGGAAAAAACTCTTTAAATTCAGCTGTCAATTGAGCCGCCAACGTCTTGTTATGGGCGATCACCAGCGTAGGTCGATTGATCTTGGCAACGACATTCGCTACGGTAAATGTTTTACCAGATCCAGTGACACCAAGCAACGTCTGAAACTTGTTGCCTGACTGCAGACTTTGCGCGATCGCATCGATAGCTGTTGGTTGATCACCTGTCGGCTGATAGCTCGATACAAGTTCGAAAGAACCAGGCAGCGCGTCTCTCATTAAACCACTCCTTACCACGGCCTCCTATCTATTATATACGATCATATGTTCGGGATAAACAGCTATCCTTTTTTATGTGCAGGGGTTTGCAAAATGCTGGCAACAGATGCTTCATTCGTCGTTGTCTTTTGTCCACCAAACTCTGCGATCGAAGAAACCCAATTTTTCAGGATAACCACATTCACGCGACGATTTTCCTGACGATTGGCAGCTGTCGTATTGGGGACAAGCGGATGGTATTTTCCGTAGCCTGTCGCCGACAGACGATTGGGGTCGATACCCTGTGCAATCAAAAATCGCAAGACATTAACGGCTCGTCCAGTTGATAGCTCCCAGTTTGAAGGAAACAGATACGTGCGGATCGGTACGTTATCCGTGTATCCTTCGACAATAATGTCGTTAGGCACACTTGCCAGAAAAGGCGCCATTTTTTGCAGGGTTTGACGTGCAGCTGCTCGCAAGCGATCTTGTCCTGTATTGAAAAAAACGACATCACGTAACGTGATCTGAACGCCACGCTCCTGATTCGCAATGGAAACGGAGTTTTGCAAATCATGTTGCTTCACATACAACTCTAATCGATGATACAGGTTGTTAAATATGCGATCTTCCTTGACCATCGAGGAGATCTGACCAATCTGCTGTTTTGTTAAAGAAGACATTCCGGTTTGATTACTTTGCGTTGAATTTTGTGCAGCTAAAAGAGCTGTGTTGCCTAACCCTGATAAGGGAACCTGGTTGTTTGGACTAAGTGCCTGATTGAGTGATACCGAGAGCAAATTGAACTTAGCGATATTGATGCTTGACATAGCATACATGATGACAAAAAAGATGAGTAAAAGCGTGATTAAGTCAGAATACGTGATGAGCCAGCGTTCATTGTTTTCTTTACTAACCTGTACCCTTTTTCTACGCATCAACGGATCCCGCCTCTGCACCGACTCCATCCTTTTTGGCCTTAGCCGTACGCGCTGTAGGCGCTAAGAACACCCGCAATTTCTGTCCTAAAATAGTTGGGTTTTCTCCCGCTTGAATAGATAAGATACCTTCAAGGATGATCTCTTTCGTTAACATCTCACGTCTTGACCGTGACTTCAGTTTTGAGGCAATCGGAAGCCACAATAGATTAGCACTGCCTACACCATACAAGGTAGCGATAAAAGCCGTCGCAATCAGTGGACCCAATTTGCTGATATTCGATAGATTACCAAGCACGTGAATAAGACCCATAACCGTTCCAATAATCCCCATAGTCGGCGCAAATCCGCCTGCCGCTTCAAATACGCCAGCGCCTGCTTCATGACGCGCTTCAATGTAGGATAACTCGGTTTCAAGAATACTGCGAACCAGTTCTGGATCAACGCCATCCACGATAAGCCTGATGCCGTTTTGAAGAAAGTCATCCGAATAACCTTCGATCTTCTCTTCAAGCGACAAGATGCCTTCCCGACGCGCTGTCATGGCGAGTTCCACCAGTTGGTCAATCACAATAAGCGGCTCATCGTTGGGTTTTTTAAAAGCAATTCGTAACAGCGCCAAAACGTCTCGCAATTGATCCCCAGGAAAAGAAATAACGACAGCGCCAATCGTACCGCCAAATACGATCATACCAGCAGACACCCCTAAAAGCGCGGCGGGCGATCCACCTTCCATGACAAAAGCAATCAATAAAGACGCAAGACCCAAAAGCAGACCTAAAAGCGTAGTGAGATCCATCTATAAAACTCCTTTATATCGTTCACTTCACACTATAGTTCTATAGAAGGTCGCCCGGAATTCCACCAACGCCAGACCCATTTCCCTATAGACAAAGGATAGATTGCCGCATATTCCCTCGCGTGTTCATCAGGGACAGCGATAATACCGATTTGATGCGGATCTTTCGTGAACACAGGTGTACCTAAAAACCTCAATTCCCCACGTAAATCAAGGACTTCCAATTTTACATACGCTGGGTTTTGATCAATCGCAAAATGAATGTCATACGGGCTGTTAACAGCCATACCACCTACTTTCATGATCGTATCGCCTGCCGTTAACCCCAGCTTTTCTGCGGGGGAAAAGGGAAGTGTCGCAAGCACCCTGACACCGCGGTTAGGGCGAACAAAGATGGGCGTTGCATTGACCTCGCGTGCACGCACCAACTTGTACATGACTTCATGAAAGAGGCCAATCAACACGGCAGCCACAAAAGCTAGGTTAGGGCGGTACACGGCCCCTGCATACAGCAACAGCGTGAACAAGCCAAACAAACAAACCATCCACCACGTTCGTTCCACTACACGTCTTGGTACTTGACCAAGCGTAAAGTCACTAAACCCGATGAGGATAGGAAAAGGCGCTACAACCCCCCCCCATGACAACATCACTGGGAGCGGCCAAAATTTTTGTAATACAAACCCACCGACAATTTGACCCCGTCGACTTTCCACAAAAAGTGGGCTGGCTCCACGGTAACCAAAAAATCGTATCAGGATTCCCTCCATCACATGCGCCAGGCCGGTAACTAGAAGCAACATGAGCAACTGCGTAGAAGCGAGCGTTTGAACAAAAAACGGTAATTTCACACCATGGTTCATCACCAACAGGGTTAACGGTTGCAAGACACCAAGAAACGCGGTTGAATAACTGATACACGTCAGTCGCGTGTCAATGATCGCAAATACAAGGGTTAATCCCCATACCCACAAAACGGTTGACGTCGTTATCGTATGATGAAAAAGCGAGAGTGTCGCACTCACCACAAGCGAAGCCACAAGGCCAGCGATCACAGATATAAACCACTGACGCCATGGCAAGGATATTTTTACGCCAAAGGCAGCACGCTCGACTTTATGCATGCGGCGATACTGAAGATATACAAAAAATACCATAAGTAAATAAATCCAAGGAAAAGTCACGAGATGAAGGTAGCCGTTTTCTAAGTAATGAATCGTTGTCAATAGGACGCTTCCTTCCACGAACAATAAACCTGCAGTTTCCCACAGGTTTATCATTCGACAAAAGCATCCTGCTTCCTGCCTCTAGCGCATGAGTTTCGTCTGTAAATAACCGAGTGCCGCTGTGAGTGCCGGGTCTTGCCGCTCTCGACGAGACAAAATCGATATATTTAGGAGATATGCCGTTGCATTATCCACCACCCCGGATATAGGCAACTTGTGCATGCGCTGAAAAGTAGCAACGGCTTGCTTCGTACTTAGATCAAAATAACCATCTGTACGATCCACGCTGTACCCTAAGGCAAGAAGCATCCGCTGTAATACAGCGACAGAGACACTGTTGGTATTAAGTTGCATCGGATGACGAGCTGTCATTGATAAGGGGGGTAAATGAAAAAAGCCAGGTGTGGGAATAGCGATCGTAGGCGCAATGCCCAATTTGTGAATCCATTGGCCATCAGGCGTCAGCCATCTGGCGATTGTTAATTTGAGACTTGATCCATCCGCAAATTCTTGCGTCTCTTGAACAGTCCCTTTGCCATACGTTCGTTCGCCGATCAACGGTACATGGGCTGACTCTTGTAATGCGGCCGCAAGAATTTCTGCTGCGCTTGCACTTCCATTATCAACTAACGCGACCATGGGAATATGCAACTTTGTTCCGGTTGACTTAAAGACATCACGTTGATGATGGCGATTTTCGATTTGCTCAATAACCGCGCCCTTCGGCAAAAGGCTATCCGCAATTTTATTGACCGTTTGTAAATAACCACCTGGATCATCTCGCACATCGATAACTAAAGCTTTCATCCCATTGCTTTGCAAAATGTCGAGGCTGCGCACAAATGACTTCGCCGTGTCCTCGCTAAATTGGGTGATTAAAATGTAGCCTATACGATCTGGTAACATCCGAGCATAAACTGTCGTCTCATGAATCGTCGTGCGCAGTACAGAAAAAGACAGTACGTTACCCATGCGATCAATCTTCATGTTCACCCGCGTACCCGCTTGACCGCGGATACGCTCGACAGTCTGTTCCAACGAAAGATTATTCGTGGCAACACCGTTGACCGATAGGAGAACATCTCCAGCCCGAATACCTGCTTTTTGCGCAGGTGAACCGGGTACGACAGAACGAATGGCCGCTTGTCCACCATCTTGTGTAAGTACAGCGCCAATGCCAACGAAGCGAGACGTTACCATTTCACGAAAACGCGCAGTCATCACAGGGTCCATATAACGTGAAAAAGGATCACCTAATGCATCCACCATCCCTGAGATAGCTCCATGCATGAGGGACTTTGTATCTGTCGGACGATAGAAGCCTTTGCTTAAAAGTGAGTAGGTCGCGAGAAATTGCCGAAATGATTGATCCCCCGACAACGGGGAGAAGTCGGCCCCAACGAGCTTCAGTCCAAAGATGGTCAGCGCGGCGGTCACCGCCACGGTTCCTGTCAAACGAGCGATTTTCCCTATGCGCACAATGTCCCCCAGCCCTTCCACAGCTCCGTTGTTCGCTATCTCTTGCTATATATGCGGACAAGGTAAGTGAAAGACCTATTCGTGTAGATTACACACGTAGGAAACGACGTACGGAAACGAGGCTACCCCAGATTCCCATGAACACACCGCACAAAATTAAAATCGTCAAGGTTCGATCAATCACAAACGACGTAGATAAAAAAGAGAAAGGCGGAAATGGCGTCACACTATTGACGAGCCAGCGATACAATTCATTCAGGATAAATCCAGGTATGAGAGCGCCAAGCACGCCCATCAGCGTCCCCTCAACGAAAAACGGACCACGAATAAAACCATCCGTTGCACCCACAAGTTTCATAATCTCAATCTCGCGGCGACGAGTAAAAATGGTCACTTTGATCGTATTAGAGATCAAGAAGATCCCCATCACGAGCAACACGATTATGAAGATAATGGCAGCATCTCGTACAGCAGTGATGACTGCTAAAAATTTATTAATAAAGTCTTGGCCATACTGAACACTTTGAATTCCTGGCGTAGCTTTAACTTCATGAGCAACAGAAACGGTTTGGTTAGGGTCGATCGCTTGTACCACAAACTCATTTGGCAATGGATTGCCAAGTCCATTTAACAAATCAGCATTTTGCTGCAACTGCTTGCGCATGGTTTGCAGTGCCCGTTCTTTAGAAACAAATTTCACAGACCGAACACCCGGCAACGCCTGCAAGGACTGCTCAAGCACGGGCAAGCTATGGGTGGGCACGGAGTCTGCAACATACGCATTAATTTGTAATTGATTCTCAACATTGACAGAGAGATTTTGTATGTTAAGGCTCAAGATAATCGCAATACCTAAAATCAATAAAGTTACAGACACCGCACTGACGGATGCAAACGTCATCCAACCATTACGAAAAAGATTTTTAAATCCTTCTCGTGTATGTCGTCCCATGGTTCTAATCTTCATAACCGTACTCCCCGCGTTCCTGATCTCGTACGATCTGACCGTTCTCTATGGCTATCACGCGCTTTTTGCAAGCATTCACCAGTTCTCTGTTATGCGTCGCCATAACAATCGTCGTACCTTGATCGTTAACACGTTCAAATAACTTTAAGATTGCCCACGAATTTTCAGGATCAAGGTTTCCAGTAGGTTCATCAGCAATAATCACAGATGGTTTATTCACCAGCGCCCGCGCTACACCAATACGTTGCTGCTCTCCACCTGACAATTCCCGCGGAAACATCTTCCCCTTATCAGATAATCCCACAAGCTCAAGTACTTCAGCCACGCGCCGGTTGATCATTCTGCGTGAAGCTTCAATAACTTCTAGGGCAAAAGCAATATTTTCAGCCACAGTCAGTTTCGGTAACAGCTTATAATCTTGAAACACGGCACCGATATGGCGGCGCATAATCGGAATCTGACGTTCACGCAACTTTTCGATGTTAAAACCGCCAACAAATATATGCCCTTTCGTTGGACGTTCCTCACGGTACATCAATTTGATGAATGTAGATTTGCCTGCGCCGCTTGGTCCCACAACAAATACAAAGTTGCCTTGCTTGATTTGCACAGAAATGCCCGACAAAGCAGCAACGCCATTGCCGTACTCTTTCCAAACGTCTTGCATTTCAATCATGAAAAAGCCTCCACAGGATCACATATCGCATTTGACATCCTAATTCGACAGTCATGTCGAAAATCCTGCGCAAAGCCTATTTCACTCTTGTAACAAAGCCCGAGCCAATCCCAACTGTTGGATAACAGCGGACGGTGCCGTGCCACCTCGACAAGAACGCATCGCAACCACAGACTCCGGCAAAAGCTTTGGCAGTACATCCTTTTCAAAAAGCGTCGAGTACTGTTGTAGCGTCTCGATCGAAACCTCGGTGAAAGGGATATTTTGATCAATACAGTGACGCACAATTCGCCCCACAATTTCATGCGCTTGACGAAAAGGAATGCCTTTCATGGCAAGATAATCAGCAAGATCCGTAGCAGCACTAAAGTCAGCTCGCACCTGCTCTTGAATCACATCTCGGCGCACCGTCATCGTTTCGATCATCGCCTTATACAACATCAAGGCGGGTTTGACCGTATCAAGCGCATCAAAAAGACCTTCTTTATCCTCTTGCAAATCCTTGTTGTAGGCTAATGGCAATCCTTTAACGGTCGTTAAAATCCCCATAAGATGCCCATAAACGCGGCCAGTTTTACCACGAATAAGTTCTGCCATATCAGGGTTTTTCTTTTGTGGCATGATCGAAGATCCTGTTGTAAACGCATCATCAAGCTCGATAAACCCGAATTCGGTGGTTGTCCACAAAATAACTTCTTCGGATAATCGTGATAAATGCATCATAATCATGGAAAGAATAGCTAGTGTTTCGACAAGATAATCGCGGTCACTAACCGCATCCATACTGTTTTCGTATAAAGCAGTAAAGGACAAGTCACGGGCAACAAACTCACGATCGATAGCAAACGTCGTTCCCGCTAAAGCGCCCGCTCCAAGTGGCATGCGATCCACGCGCTTCAGCGCATCGTTAATTCGTTGTGCATCACGTTCAAGCATCCAAAAGTAAGCGAGCAAATGGTGAGATAGCAAAACAGGCTGAGCTCTTTGCAAATGCGTATACCCTGGAATGATCACGTCGATATTCTCTGTAGCCACATCAACGATCACTTTCATGAGCTGTTTTATCAACTCTTCTACATCATGAAGTTCATCTCTCACGTAAAGGTGCATGTCTAACGCAACCTGATCATTGCGGCTACGACCTGTGTGAAGCTTTCCACCTACAGCGCCAATCAATTCTGTTAACCGGTGTTCAATATTCATATGCACATCTTCAAGGCTTTCCTGCCAAACGAACAGGCCGTCTTCGATCTCTTGTCGGACCATTTTCAATCCGTCCGCAATAGCCTGCGCTTCTTCCTTTTGAAGAATTCCCTGCGATCCAAGCATTCGCACGTGAGCCATACTGCCTGCAATATCGTGCATTGCGAGCCGCTGATCAAAACGTACCGACGCATTAAACGCTTGTACAAGTTCATCAGGTCTCTTGGTAAAACGCCCTCCCCACATCGCCTGCCCCATCGTAGAATCTGCCATAATGACACTCCTTCATGCATGTTTTTATAACGAAACGGCGGGACCATAGCCCCACCGTTTCCTTTTGACGAAGCGATCGTTCTTTTACTGTTCTTTCGTCACTTTAGCTTGCAGACGCGTCGGAAGTCCCCACAATGAGATAAATCCAACAGCCGCTTTATGATCAAATTCATCATCCGCTGTGTACGTCGCTAAGCCGCGATTATACAGCGAGTAAGGCGAAGTCGACCCGACAACAGAAGCGCTGCCTTTAAATAACTTCACACGAACCGTACCTGTGACATTTTTTTGCGTTTCCAAGATAAAGGCATCCACTGCTTGCTTGAGCGCCGAAAACCACAACCCATTATAGACGAGTTCAGCATACTTTTGTTCAAGAATAGGTTTAAATTGAGCGACCTCGCGTGTTAGAGTGATGTACTCTAACGCCTGGTGTGCTTTGATCAACGTTAGCGCAGCAGGAGCTTCATACACTTCACGCGATTTAATCCCTACCAAGCGGTTTTCCACATGATCGATACGTCCAACACCATGTTGACCCGCTATTTTGTTTAGATGCGCAATCAAGTCAACCAAAGCCATGGATTCGCCATCCACTGCGACGGGCACGCCTTGGCTAAATTCAATCTCAACATAAGTCGCTTCATTTGGCGCATTTTCTGGACTTTGCGTCCAATCAAAAGCCTCTTCAGGAGCCTGGGCCCAAGGATCTTCAAGCACGCCAGCTTCACAACTGCGGCCCCACAGGTTTGCATCGATGCTAAACGGACTGTCGAGCGTAATGGGAATTGGAATCCCATGTTCTTTCGCATAAGCGATCTCTTCGTCCCGCGACCATGCCCATTCCCGTACAGGTGCCACAACCTTGACATCTGGCGCAAGGGCTGCCACGGATACATCAAAACGCACCTGGTCGTTCCCTTTACCTGTGCACCCGTGAGCCACAGCAACAGCGCCTTCGCGTTTGGCAACTTCGACGAGCAATTCGGAGATCAAAGGACGCGACAAGGCGGCAGAAAGTGGGTAAACACCTTCATACAAAGCATTGGCCAACAAACTCGGCAAAACATATTCCCGAGCAAATTTATCCCTTGCGTCGATCATATACGATTCGACAGCGCCGATCGTCAACGCTTTTTCCTTGACAAAAGCCAAATCCTTACCTTCGCCGACGTCAGCTGACATCGCAACCACGTCATAACCGTTTTCGCTTAACCACTTAATCGCAACCGAAGTATCAAGACCACCCGAATACGCTAAGACCAACTTTGGCTTTGTTGACATATCTCATTTCCTCCCTAAGCATCCTTACTTAGCCGATCATGGCCACCATAACGGCTTTTTGTACATGCAGGCGATTCTCCGCCTGATCAAACACTACACTATGTGAGCCTTCGAGCACCGCTTCACTAACTTCTTCACCGCGATGGGCAGGCAAGCAATGCAAGAAAATCGCATCATCATCTGCTGCCTCAAATAGCGCGTCATTCACTTGAAACGCCGAAAAATCCTGGTTGCGCTTTTGTGCTGAATCTTCCTGACCCATACTTGCCCATACATCGGTGTAGATCACATCCGCATCAAGGGCTGCGACATAAGGATCATGCGTCACCAAAACTTCGACACCAGAAGCTTTCGCAGCCGTTTTTGCCTGCGCTACAATAGCTGCATCAGGTTCATACCCGGATGGCGTGGCGACGCGAATGTTCATTCCGACAAGTGGGGCTGCCTGCAAAAGCGAGTGTGCCATATTATTGCCATCACCGACATACGCCACGGTCACACCATCGAAACGTCCCTTTTTCTCCTCGATCGTCAATAAGTCGGCGAGTACCTGACACGGATGGTGTTCATCGGTAAGCCCATTGATGATCGGAATCGTCGCATAAGCGGCCAAATCCTCAATATTTTGATGAGAAAATGTGCGAATCATGATCGCGTGGAGGTAGCGTGACAACACACGCGCCGTATCGATGATCGGTTCGCCACGCCCGAGTTGTGTTGCATCGTTCGCCAAAAACAATGCGTGTCCGCCTAACTCAAACATGCCGACTTCAAAAGACACACGCGTTCTTGTGGATGCTTTATCAAAGATCATACCCAGCGACTTCCCTTGCAAAAGCAGGTGCTGTTCACCTTGTTGGCGCAGCGCTTTTAGACTCTTGGCACCGTCTAGCAACGCTTTAATTTCTTCACCTGTATAGGACGAAAAGTCGAGAAAATCACGACCCCGAAAACGTTCCGAAAGCTCGCGCAACGATCTATGTGTCATGCTATCACCCCCTTAATCGCATCATCCAATATTGACACCGCCTTTTCGATGTCCACTGACGTCGCGATCAGCGGCGGCAAAAGACGAACGGTATTGCCAGATGCGGTCAATACGAGCAAGCCATGCTCACGGCAAGCGTTCATCATGGCCACAGCATCAATTCCTTTACATTCCAATCCCCACATCAAACCCATGCCGCGCACATCCGAGATCACGTCATGCTTCATCGCGAGATCACACAGCAAACCATACAGTTGCTGACCACGACGTCTTACCTGTTCAAGGAACCCAGGGGCCATCACGGTATCAAGCACAGCCAAGGCCGCACGAGCAGCCACTGGGTTGCCGCCGAATGTCGATCCATGCGTGCCTGGCGTAAATGCGCTCGCGACTTCTTCCGTCGCCATCATCGCGCCCATCGGCAACCCGCCTGCAAGCGATTTGGCCATCGTGACCACATCCGGCTTGACGCCGATACGTTGCCAGGCAAGCCAAGCACCTGAACGCCCGACACCCGTTTGCACTTCATCAAAAATCAAAAGCAGATGATGCGCGTCACAAAACTTGCGCAACGCCTGTAAAAAGTCTGGTGGAACCGGGCGTACGCCACCTTCGCCTTGAATAGGTTCAATCATGATTGCGCAGGTTTTTGCCGTTAACGCAGCTAGAACAGCATCGATCGTAAAGTCTTCGACATAGCGAAACCCTCCAGGCAAGGGACCAAAACCTGCTTGGTACTTCGGTTGCGCCGTAGCCGTGACCGTAGCGATTGTACGGCCATGAAAACAGTTATCAAACGTTAATATTTCACCTTTTTGCGCGCCATACTTTTTCTTACTATAACGACGAGCTAACTTAATCGCGGCTTCATTAGCTTCGGCGCCCGAGTTGCAAAAAAATACGCGATCAAATCCAGACACTTCCGTTAACCGAGCCGCGAGATTCGCTTGCGGAGCAGTTACATAAATGTTGGACATATGCCACAACGTTTGTATTTGATCTGTGACCGCCTGCACCAGCGCAGGGTGGCAATGCCCTAGGCCACACACCGCGATGCCACTCGTAAAATCAAGATAACCTTTTCCTTGCGTATCGTAAACATACATGCCATCGCCTCGCACAATTTGCAAAGGCTGGCGTGCATAGGTGTGCATCACCGACGAAGCATCTGCATCAGCAATTTGTTGTGGTGACCATGATTCCTGGTCAAATGCTGTCAAGTTGATTTCTGGCATCACGACGATGTCCCCTCCTCAGTAGCCACAACGATCTGCGTTCCAAACGCCTTGTTTTCCTGTAATGCAGCGAATAGTCCCTTGTGCCTCGCATGGACGATATACGCTGATCTTGCACCCCACTTCAAGGCATCCAATGCCGCCGTCACTTTGGGGATCATGCCACCTGTAATAATGCCTTCTTGAATCCATCTTTGCACTTGTCGTATCGACAGCAAAGGTACTGCGGCATCATCTTTGGGATTTTGTTTTACGCCTGCAACATCCGTCGCAAGCACAAAAGCATCCGCTTGTAACTTTCCAGCAATACTACCTGCGACAAGATCAGCGTTGATGTTACGCACATGGCCCATAGAATCCACACCTAATGGCGCGACAACAGGGATATAACCTGCATCAAGCAACAACTCAAGCAATGAAACATCCACGCGCTGAACACGCCCGACATACCCTAAAACGTCATCGTCCCCATAAGGTACTGCTTGAATCATAAAACCATCTTCGCCACTGATGCTAACGGCTTTTGCACCTAAACCTTGCAAGATTCTCACCAGACGTTTGCCGACACGCCCGCATAAAACCATTTCCACCGCATCAAGCGTTGTCTCATCAGTCACACGGTGGCCATCAAGAAACGTAGAAGTGTGCCCTAACTTTTCAAGTAACGCTGTGATTTCTGGTCCACCGCCATGTACGACGACGACGCGCATACCGTAATCAGATGCACGGGCAATCTCTTGCAACAAGTCTGTCTGTTGTCCGCCAACACTGCCACCATACTTAATAACTACTGTCTGCACTTGCTCGCCTCCTTGTCAAACCCACGGCTCGACAGGCAACCCTAGAGTCTCATCACAATCAAACATAAGATTTAAATTTTGTATGGCTTGCCCTGCAGCTCCTTTAATGAGGTTGTCGAGCGTCGAAACCACCAATACGGCATTCGTTCGCGTATCCACATGAATGCCCAACTGACACACATTGGTCCCTGTGACATACCGAATTTCAGGAATCTGTCCTAATGGCAAGACATCGACAAACGGTTCCGAAACGTACCGTTGTGTAAATAACTCGTGAATCTCTTGCGCAGAAATTTTTTGTTGAAGAAAAGCGTATGCCGTCAGATAAATGCCGCGACGAATCGGCAACAACTGTGTCGTCATCAGTACCGTCGGCGCAGAGGTTCCTTGACTTTGCGCATAGCTGGCCGACTTTTGCTTAGCTTGCCACAACACCTGTTCAATTTCCGGTGTATGCTGGTGCTCACCCACTTTATAAGCACGCAAGCTCTCTTCGACTTCCACAAAATGCGTGGATTGTTGCGGACTTTTCCCTGCCCCAGTAACGCCTGATTTGGCATCAAGAACAAGATGCTGATCGTCAATGAGCGCTGTGTCCATCAGCGGTAAAAGTGCAAGCTCTGCCGCCGTCGCATAACACCCAGGATTCGCAATCAGCGACGCATCACGAATACGATCGCGAAAAAGTTCTGGCAAGCCATACACGGCTTTGGTACCGTCTGCACTTTTGTATGGCCTTTTATACCATGTCTCATAAATTTCAGGTGATAACCGAAAATCTCCACTAAAATCAATCACGCGAATACCTTGATTCAGCAATTGCGGAGCAAATGTTTGCGCTTGACCGTGAGGCAAAGCCAGCATAGCTACATCCACATGTTCCTTAAAAAACACAAGGTCAACGTTTTGTTCAAAACGCAATTGACCTACCGCAAGATGTCGCAACTGAGGCAGTACATCTTTGACCAACTGGCCCGCTTTACTGTTAGATCCTACCCATGCAATTTCAATGTCCGATCTAGCAGCAAGTAAACGCATCGCCTCGGTTCCGCTATACCCTGTTGCGCCAAAAACAGCCACACGCATACTGCCACCCCCTCACCGAATCATTATACATATATGTGTATAAAGTTACAAGTATTCCGTCAAAAAAGAACCCGCATGAGACCTGCTATTAGCAAACTGATTTAGTTATTGCGCGAAGTAGTGCCCTTGTTCGAGATCCGGAATTAGTTCAGGATGAACTGGTTGCCATCCCAAGAGTTCCTGAGTCTGTACACTCGACCCTGGCGATATACTCGGGATGTCGAGCGCCGCAATGGCACCGAGAAAGCCGAAGTGGGCGTCAGCCTCTTCGCGGGAAATACTGACCACCGGCAGGTTCAGGTGCTTACCGATGACGTCGGCGATGTCACGAAAACGCACCCCTTCTTCGGCGCGACCGGTTAGCCGTGATCCCGCCGGGGCGGCTTCCAGCGCCAAGCGAAACAGGCGCGCCGCATCGAGGCAATGTACGGCCGGCCAACGGTTGGTCCCGTCGCCGATGTAGGCAGAGACGCCCTTCGTGCGAGCGACGTTGATCAGTCTCGGCACGAAGCCCTTGTCTCCCTTGCCGTGCACGGACGGTGCGAGACTGACGACCGATGATCGCACTCCAGCCAGTGCGAACACCGCGTTCTCCGATGCCGCCCCATTCATGTGATCGGTGATCACGAACGGCTTGTTGGACAGTCGGCATGTCCAGAGAGAGAAAAATAACTATCGTAACTATTCGGATGAGGCTATCGAGCGTCTGAAACTCGTAAAGAAGTTTCAAGGGGTGGGGTGTTCGCTCGCTGAACTGAAAGAAATCTTACAGGATCATGATAAAAATACACGTACCCATCTACAAGTGATTGAATGGATTCACCAAAAGATGAGTGAGATCGAACGTAAGAAGGACGAATTGGATCAGATTCTTGGAACGCTAAACTGGATGTTGGAGTACAGAACGGCATTGATGAATGGTATCTGCTCGAATAAAAATAAGAGTGCGATTCAAAATAACCATTCGCACTCCCTATCAAAATGCTAGCCAAGGCGAAAACAGATACAGGTGTTTTTAGCCAATGATTCGATTGCTTAGTGTCTACGCTTCTTTATGTTCTCACTTGCCGGATCGTGCCTAGTGCGCTCATCTTTCGCGATGATTTCATCTTTTGAAACGCCTTGCGCCTGACTTTTTGAAGCAAGTGGCGATAAGTGCATAGATGATCGCTCATCCGCTTGATTGCTCGTCTTATTGTCCATCCAAAACCCCTCCTTTTACCCTGAATCTTGCATGTACAGTGTTCTCAGACGTCCTTTGGTCCATGCATAAAGCGTTGCACCAACCATAAAGAGATGTAAACAAAGTCATATCACCCCGGCATATTACCTTGCATCGTCCCAAGTCCTGCAGTACTGTCAACGCTGGCTATCACTGCGGCCTGCACGATGGCTACCGCCGCTTGGGATCTTGTCAAGCCCGATGTCCCATCGAAGTTCCCATGTATGGGTGACATCATCCCTGTCGCTAACATAATGGCAGCAGCTCTGCGAACGTTGCCTGAAAGACTTGCTGCATCGTGGACAGAAAGTTGAAACAAGGCAGGTTTATTGATAAGCGCTGTAAAACCTAACGCACGGGCAAGCGTCAGCGCCGCAAATTCGCGTGTAGCAGGGCGGTTAGGCGCAAATAATTGACCTGGAATCAACCATCCATGTCCATAAGCATCAGCAATTAACGGATAAGCAGCTGACTTCGTTGAAATATCTTGCATTGACTTCATCATCGCAGTCGTTAGTGGCGTGGACATACCACTTACGCCAAGTGCATTCACCAAAGTCTGTACAAAATCCGCGCGTGTCATCACTTGTTGGGGATGAACATCGCCATGCTGATCAACGGAGAGAAAACCGAGATTTGCCAAAAACTGTAATTGCATTGCACCAGTGACACCTTGTATATCCTTTACGCTACCTACATAAGGGACCGTTTGTTGATAATTGTACGTGTTAATAAATTGTTGCGTTAAAGCATCAAGAACAGTCCCATTGACAGGTGATGCCGACGCGTACACTAGAACAACATGAGCCCGCGCGTGATCGCCACCTGTTTGCGGTTGTGTTAACAAATATTCGAGGTTCATCGGATACTTTTGCAGCCACAACGACTGTGCAAAAGAAAGCGAAATCGCATGAGCAGGTGTTGGTAAGGTGGTTAATGACACCGACGAATTCCAATAAAAACTTTGCAGAAGCCCTGTCACAGGATTTAACGTGATATTACCGATGCCACTTGACACGGATAATCCATGCACAATCGGTACAAGTTGGTACATGACCTCAGCCAAGCCTTTAGCTCCTGCATTGGCATTGCTAACAAGCGCGAGTGCACCCGTATCCTGCGGGAAATTCATGA
>JAKACU010000029.1 GCA_021821185.1 Bacillota bacterium | reverse complement strand
GGGAATTTTAGTTGTAGCTCCATTTGTTCAACATGTACTTGGACCGTGGTTGATGCATTTGGGTACGATTATCCCTTTTTTGGCAGGACCGATTCAAACTGGGTATGGGTTGCTTACGGCGGGGTTGGTACTCGCGGTCATGATCATTCCCATTGTGACCTCTACGACGCGAGATTTGCTGATGCAAGTTCCGCAGTTACCTATGGAAGGTGCCTATGCGCTGGGTTTGACAAGTTTTGAAGGTATCCGGTTTATTGCTTTGCCGTGGATACGACGAGGCTTATTTGGTGCCGTTGTGCTAGGCTGGGGACGTGCTTTGGGTGAAACCATGGCAGTTCTCATGGTAAGTGGTGGTGCAGCGAATATGCCTGCTAACTTATACAGTGCTGTGACAACTATGGCTTCAGCCATTGCAGCTGATCTTGATTCTGCGATGAATGACTATACGCATATGTCGGTTCATGCACTTACATTACTTGCTTTGACGTTGCTTGTTATTACGTTAGTCACAAACGTTGTAGCTCGTTTGCTGGTTTATATGGGACGTCGAGGGCCGGATGTGGAGGTGCAAGCATGAGCGTATCTCAACCGCATCGTACTCTACTGGATCATAATTTTAAAGCAAAGATCGGAAAACGTCGTACGCAGTCGTATACGTTGTGGATCGTATCCGGAATTTTGCTCGTAGCAGTACTAGGTATTGTTCTGATGATTTTAGGTGCAGTTGCTGTGCTTGGGTTACCGGGTTTGACAGCGGCCACTTTTTTGACAGATACGCAAGGTATAGCTGGTGGCCTACAAAATGCTATTTTGGGTACTCTTGTTTTAATTCTTGCAAGTATTGTTATTTCCGGAACGCTTGGTGTGCTTGGTGGTATGTATATTGCAATTTTTGCGGGACCTAAAGTGGCTTCTGTGCTGCGTTTTGCGACGGAGGTGTTATCTGGTGTACCTTCGATTATTATCGGTTACTTTGGTTATACGATGATGGTCGTATCTTGGGGATTCGGGTACTCCTTGCTAGCGGCAGCCATTAGTCTTGCTGTTTTAACGCTTCCTTATATTGTCCGTACAACTGAAGCAAGTTTGCGGCAAGTGCCGAAGAGCTATTACGAAGGTGGTCTAGCGCTTGGACTGACGCAAGAGGCAACGCTTCGAAAGATTATGTTTCGCCCGGCACTTCCAGGTGTATTAACAGGTATATTACTGGCTATTTCGATAGGCCTTGGTGAAACAGCTCCGCTTTTGTTCACGGCAGGATGGTCAAACTTCAATCCATCGTTGCAATTGTTGCATAGTCCTGTGGCATACCTTACGTATGTCGTGTGGACGTATTCACAAGAACCGTTTGCTGCATCCCATCAATTAGCGTATACAGCTGCTTTATTATTAATTTTGTTGTTGCTCGTGCTGCATATTGTGGTGCGCTTATTGCAACGTAAAAGGGTTGCGTAACGGGGCTAACTCTATAAAAAGTGAGATGCCAGTATAGACTATGGCATCTCACTTTTCGCATTGTTATCCATGGATAAATGTACTCCCTAAAAATCCTAACGCATAGGTGATGACGCCTTCGATGACACCGACGAGGGTCATCTCCAATCCGCTTTGCCACCATGATCGAACTGTAACCAAACTTTTTGCGGCACCGACAAGAAAATGTGCGATGATGCTGATGACTGCGGCCGTAAAGATGGCAGACAAGCCATGCATGAAGAAAAATGGTATGACAGGAACGATTGCACCGATTGCCGTCGATAAGCTTCCAGAGAGTGCTGAGCGCCAGGGGTTAGGAAATTGTTCCTCAGATACTCCCAGTTCTTCTTGTACCATGGTCTTTAAATAAAGATCCGGGTCTTTGGTAATTCTTTCAGCAACCATCGCCGCTTCAGCCTCTGTAAAGCCCTTGAGTTGATAGAGAAGTTCTAACTCTTCTCGTTCATGGGCAGGATCCGATGCGATCTCCTCACGCTCATGATGAATTTCGGCTTCCGCCATCTCCCGGTTAGACTTTGCAGCAAGGTATGCTCCTGCTCCCATTGATAGAGCACTTGCGATCATGCCGGCGAGTCCTGAGACGAGAACAAATCGGCTGCTAGCTGAAAACCCTGCAACTCCAGAAATGATGCCAAACACGGCACCTAATCCATCATTTACGCCATATACCGCATCGCCGACCCAACCCGTGCCGCCTCGTTTGTGCCATCTCTCCTTACTCCATAATAGATCTAAAGAATTCTGTGGATCAGAGCCTGACATAAGCATGCGTACGGAGCGCGCGTGATTGCGCTCGTCATTTTCAATTTCATCAAGTAAATGATTCCATTCTTCGTCCTGAAAGCGTTTTTGTTCTTCGTAGGCGGCGATGTTTTGATGTTCGTCCCGTTCCATGCGTTCAAGGTTTGTGACGAGATTGCTTGAAGATCTTTGCCACTTTTTCCATGGAGATTCTTTGACGGTAGGTAAGTCGGTCATACCAACTGCTTTTAGTTTTTCAGCCCATTTTGCAGCATGAACTTCTTCCGTTTTGCTTAGTTTCATTAAAATGTTTTGGCGTCTAGGGTCGGTTTCTTTTAGTGCCAATTGTTTGTAGGATACTGCTGCTTCCATTTCGCGCTTGTAATTGGCCAGTAAGGTAGCTATGGCTTCCTTGGTCATGTTTTGATCCATATGATTCCTTCCCTATGTTGATAATAGAATTCTTAAACTTACTTTCATGGTACATAGCCCAAGGTCAATTTGCAAATATACTAAGATGAAGATTGTGTGGTAGTATGGTGGATAAGACGGTGAAAATCCAAGGAGGGTCATCCAGTGGCATTATTTAAGCGTATTCGTGATATTACGGCAGCTTCCGTCAATGACATCCTCGATAAAGCAGAAGACCCTGTAAAAATGATCAATCAATTTTTACGCGATATGGAAGAAGATATAGCGGAAGCTGAAGTGTCTGTGGCAAAGCAAATTGCTATAGAAAAGCGATTCAAAGAACAACGTGATGAAGCAGCAGTGCTCGTTCAAAAGCGAGCCGATCAGGCGCAAAAAGCACTTGAAATGAGTAACGAAGATTTAGCAAGACGTGCTTTGCAGGATAAGCATGAACAGCAAGATCGACTGACGACATTTAGTGCTGAGTATGATAAAGCCAAAGTGCTCGCTGATGATCTTCGCACCAAGCTAGAGCAGATGAAAGATGAATTATTAAAGATGAAAGGCAGACGGGAAATGCTTGTCGCACGAGCCGATGCTGCTAAAGTGCAGAAGCAGATCAATCATGCCATGGGTGGATTTGGCTCAGACAGTACCACTCGCGGGTTTGCTCGTATGGAGGAAAAAGTTAACCAGATGGAGGCGGAGGCTGAAGCCAGTAACGAGTTGCGTTCGCCGTCGCATTCTCTTGATGAGGAATTTAAGCAATTTGATTCTGGCGTAGAAGATGAGCTTGCTGCCCTTAAAGCCAAACTTGTGCAAAAATCGCAAAAAGAGTAATTTTGCGGATGACGGTGTAGTTGGCGGACACCGTCCGCCAACTATCTTGCGTTAATGCATTGTCTAGGGTAATGGATTACCGCTTGGTTTCGCTCCTGGTGGCGGCATTTTACCTTCTGAAAAAACAGGGTTTTCATCTTGAAAACGAGATACAACCTGTTGATCGTTTTCCCAACGTGTGACTTTGCCAGGTTTGTCTGTGGGGTTGCTGGTTGCTCCATATGGGCCTTCGGGAAATTCCTCCGTAAAGATGATTTCCCATTCAGTCGTAGGATATTCTTTTTTGTTTGGGGACATGTATAAACCTCCTTTCAACACAAGTTCTAGGTAAATTTAATGTGCGTATCATGACATAGAGTGTGCCAATTCGAGGCATTTGAACCCTATGTTGCGAAGTCTTGGGAGGAACTTTTCCATGAATGCATGGGTATGGATATTGCTTGGTGTAATACTTGGACTCATTGAACTGACGAGTACGACATTTGTGATATTGTGGATTGCCGTTGCAGCTGTTATTACAGGCATCGTTGGTTTCGTCATGCATAATTTTATTGAACAAGTTGTTGTGTTTGCGGTGTTGTCGATTGTCTTGCTTATGGTTACTCGGCCCTTAGCGAAGAGATACAAAAATCGTGGCTCTAAGTTTGAATCCAATGTACAACAACTTGTTGGCGAGAAGGGTATTATCATTTCAAAGATCGCTCCCGGTAAGACGGGCATGGTGCGCGTCGGAAGTGACATGTGGAGCGCTCGGGCGAGTGATACAAATGAGTTGATGGAAGTAGGTGAATGGGTACGCGTTAAAGAGGTGCATAGTAGCGTTTTGATCGTCAATAAACTGTAACTACCCTAGTGAAGGCGGCGTTTTCAATCATGATAGCCTACATTGTTTTTGCCGTGATTTTGATCCTGATCGTCTCTTTTGTATTGCGATCGATTCGGATTGTAGGTCAGCAAACGGTAGCCATTGTCGAGCGACTTGGCAAATATCATCGAACATTGTATCCAGGGGTCAATATGGTAATTCCCTTCGTCGATCGTGTTAAGCGTCGACTAGATTTGCGTACGCAACAAGTGGGTATTCCGACGCAAGAAGTCATAACCAAAGATAATGTGCAAATTCAAATCGATACAGTCTTTTTCTATACGGTTATAGAACCACAACAAGCAACCTACAACATTTTAAATTTCGTTCAAGGCATACAAAACATTACGGCTTCGAACATTCGTCAAGTGGTGGGTCATATGGAGTTGGATGAGACATTGGCTGGACGCGATAGGATTAGTTTTGAACTGCGTGAGCATCTTGATGAAGTTACGGAGACATGGGGTGTACGTATCGATCGGGTCGAGGTGATCGATATTCATCCGCCAAAAGAAATTCAAGCTTCCATGGAGAAGCAAATGAAAGCAGAGCGGGAAAAACGGGCCAATATTTTGCAAGCAGAAGGTGAACGGCAATCTGCCATTTTGCGTGCAGAGGGCGAAAAACAAGCGACGATTCTTCACGCTGAAGCTGAAAAAGAGGCGGAAATTCGCCGTGCGGAAGGTGCAAAACAGGCGTTTATTCTTGAAGCTGACGGGCGTGCACAAAGCTTGAGGCTCGTTGCAGCTGGTGAACGCAATCGTATCGAGATGCTTGTCGCCGCAGGGCTTGATGAAAAAGTGCTTACGTTTCAGTCCTTTGAAGCCTTATCCAATATGGCTCAAGGAACGGCTAATACCATTTTTGTACCGACCGATGCTGTTAAGGTTTTGGGCAGTATAGGTGCGATCACAAAAGTCTTTCAAGCATCATCAGAGTCTGCATCCCCTCCGTCACCATAAGGAGTTGAATATGTTTGAGCTTTGAGACATTGCGGGCAAAACTAGCGTTGCTTCCTGAAAAACCCGGATGTTATCTCATGAAAGATGAACATGGGCACGTTATTTATGTGGGTAAGGCAAAAATATTAAAAAATCGTGTGCGATCCTATTTTACGGGAAGTCATGATGGCAAGACGCAGCGGATGGTTTCATTAATTGCGGATTTTGAGTACATCGTAACTGACAATGTCGCTGAGGCTTTGGTGCTCGAGTGCAATTTGATTAAACATCATGCGCCACATTACAACATCATGTTGCGAGACGATAAAACCTATCCGTACATTAAGATTACGCGAGAAGAGCATCCGCGTCTAGAAATCGTTCGTCGTGTACAAAAGGATAAGGCTCTCTACTTTGGCCCTTATCCAAATGCTGGGGCAGCAAATGAAACGAAGCAGTTGTTAGATCGACTTTATCCACTGCGTAAATGCAAAAAACTCAAAACCAAAGTATGTCTTTACTACCATATCGGTCAGTGTCTTGCGCCTTGCGAATTTGAGGTAGATGAACAACAGTATCAAAACATCGTTAAAGAGATTACGGATTTTCTCCAAGGTGGTTATCAAAAAATTACCGAAGAACTACGGCGTAAGATGGACGTGGAAGCAGAGCACATGAATTTTGAACGGGCGGCAGAACTGCGTGATCTTATTGGTCAAATTGGTCGCGTTATGGAGACGCAAAAAGTTACCTTAGATGACATGATAGACCGTGATGTATTCGGTGCTTATGCTGACAAAGGGTACCTTAGTGTTCAAGTCTTTATGATGCGCGGCGGTAAGATGGTGGAGCGTTCTGCGACGGTTTTTCGTCACTACAATAATGAGGCAGAGGATCTCGCATCTTACGTAGCCCAGTTTTATTTTACGAATCCCGATATGCCAAAAGAAGTTTGGCTGCCTTTTGATGCAGCTTGCGATTCGGAATTTGACGGACTTACTGAGTTTTTACATGCCAAGATTCTGACGCCAAAACGTGGGAAAAAGCATGAGTTAGTCGAACTTGCCTGCCAAAATGCGAGAATTGCCCTGGACGAACGTTTTGCTATGTTGATGAGGGATGACTTGCGAACGGCAAGTGCAATGCAACAGCTTGGTGAAGCTCTAGGCATCCCGGCATTACATCGCTTGGAGGCGTTTGATAATTCTAACATCCAAGGCGTAGACCCCGTTGCCGCCATGGTGGTTTTTGAAGATGGCAAACCGCTGAAAAAGGATTATCGTAAATACAAAATTAAGACCGTGCATGGACCAGATGACTATGCGTCAATGCGTGAGATCATTCGGCGGCGTTATCTGAGATTGTTGCGAGAAAAAGCTCCGCTGCCTGATTTGATCGTCGTTGATGGTGGGAAAGGACATATTGCTGCGGCTCTGGACGTGCTGGAAAATGAACTATCGTTGGATATCCCCGTCTGTGGTTTGGCCAAAGATGATCGCCATCGCACAAGTCAGTTATTCTTAGGGGAGGATCCCGATCCGATTGCACTCGATCATTCGTCTCCTGCTTTTCACTTGATGCAGCGGGTGCAAGATGAAGTGCATCGTTTTGCTATCACCTTTCACCGCAATACGCACAAGCAAAGTACACTCAACAGTGTACTTGATGAGATTAAAGGCGTGGGTGAAACAAGAAGGCGGCAGCTTTTACGCCACTTTGCATCACTGCAGGAGATGAAAACAGCATCGCTCGATGAATTCCGTAAAGCGGGCGTTGGTGATCAATTAGCTCGTCGTATCCAGGCTCACTTAGCGGGTTTATAGGATTGCACCTCTTGACATACCCCGCCTACTATGATAAATTTCGTTCAACTTCATACGAAGGACTCTTATCGAGAGTGGCGGAGGGACTGGCCCGAAGAAGCCCGGCAACCATCTTTAGCAGTATGAGAAGGTAGGTGCCAAATCCAGCAGAACATGACGTGACGTTCTGGAAGATGAGAGGGCGCTCATAGACTATGTGCTTGATGACCCCCTCACGTGATGAGGGGGTTTTTGCATGGGAGGACCGTCTGATGTCATACCATTTGGTATCGACGATGCCGCACCACGTTGACAGATACCGTCTTCCTGTTTTTACAACTGAGTTCGGCGCTGTATTGCGCGATGTAGAGGTCGCGTATGAAACGTTTGGTACGTTACATCGCAATGCTGATAATGTTATTTTGCTGTGCCATGCGCTGACAGGTGATGCTCATGTCGGCGATGATGCAGATCATACAGGTTGGTGGGGACCACTCATCGGGCCGACTAAAACATTTGATACAGAAGAGTATTTTATTGTCTGCGCGAACGTGCTAGGTGGGTGTGCCGGTACCACAGGACCTAATAGTCAAAGACCAGGAACAACAGATACGTATGGGGCAGCATTTCCTTCAATCACCATTCGCGATATGGTAGAAGTTCAATATTTACTATTATGCCACCTTGGTGTCATAAGGTTGCAAGCCGTAGTTGGTGGTTCGATGGGCGGTATGCAGGCGCTTGAATGGGGATTGTGTCATCCGGAATTTGTTTTGCGAGTAGCAGTTCTGGCCGCAACCCCCGCATTTTCCACGATGGCAATCGCCTATAATGAAGTTATGAGAGAGGCTATTTTGACCGACCCTCATTTTCACAATGGCGATTATGAAAAATATGGCGTGTTTCCCGAACGTGGACTGCGAGTAGCTCGTATGCTTGGAATGATTACCTATCGTACAGCGCAACTATTTGCCGAACGTTTTGGACGTGAGCAAACGCCAACGGCTCCTACAGCGACGTTTCAAATCGGCAGTTACTTGCGGCATCAAGGGGATAAGCTTGTAAAGCGTTTTGATGCGAATTCGTACCTGACGTTGATGAACGCAATGGATTTACATGATATCTATCGCGGACGTGGCCATGCAAAAGAGGTATATGCATCATTACATGCAAAGTTGTTATTTGTTGGTATTGATGATGATCTGTTGTTTCCTGCATCGCATGTGCAAAATGCAGCTCAAGAAGCCGCGCAATGTGGTGTGGACGCTTTGTATGCACATATCACAAGTAAATTTGGTCATGATGCATTTTTGTTAGAATTTGAGCAATTGGACACTATTTTACGTGGTTTTTTAGCTCGCTAAAGGGATAGTTGGTAAAGGACCGGTGTTAGATGGAAAATTCTAAGGTAGTTTACATTGGATTACTCGGACTTGGAACGGTCGGCAGTGGCGTTGTCAAGTCACTGGCCACCAATCAAGAGCACATTGAACAACGCACAGGTTTTTCTGTGCAAGTAAGGCGGGCTCTAGTACGCGATCTGTACAAACCACGAAGAGTTTCGATCCACAAGGAATTGCTGACTACCACGGCGCAAGATATTTTAAGTGATCCCTTTATTTCGGTTGTAGTAGAAGTCATGGGTAGCGTGGAACCTGCGCGCACGATGATTATGAGTGCTTTGCATGCGGGCAAACACGTGATCACAGCCAATAAAGAACTGTTGGCAAAACATGGTGTAGAATTGATGGCGACTGCTGAAGAGATGAATGTGCGGTTATTATTTGAAGCAAGTGTAGGTGGCGGTATCCCGATCGTGCGTATGGTAGAATCTTACTTAACAGCTAATCGTATTTATGCGATTCAGGGTATTTTAAACGGCACATGCAATTATATTTTGACACAAATGGACGAACAGGGGTTATCCTTTCACACTGCTTTACAAACCGCACAAGAATTGGGTTATGCAGAAGCTGATCCTGAGAGCGATGTTCTTGGTTTTGATGCAGCCTATAAGTTGTCTATTTTGGCCAACATGGCATTTCCTGTTTATACGCACCTTGGAGATGTCCAACGACAAGGCATTACTGAGATTACCCCCTACGATATAGTAGCCGCCAAATCCATAAATGGTGTCATCAAATTGATCGGTCGTGCTTCCTACGATCGAGGACGTGTTTCTTTAGAAGTGGGGCCTCGTATTATTAGCAAGGACCATCCCTTGGGCGGTGTCCGTGACGTGTTTAATGCAGTGACGTTGAGCGCTGATGTGGTTGGAGAGCTCACCTTTATCGGCAGGGGGGCAGGAGAGCTACCTACTGCAAGCGCAGTTATTGAAGATTTGATGGAAATTCTTCGTGCACCACGTCCGTACGGAATGCGTTTGCCTACGTTACCCCCATCGTCACCTGTAGAGCAAGCACCGCAAGATACAGAACAACAGTATTATGTAAGAATATCGTCACAAGTTTCTCAACAACCTGATCAGGTTCTCGAAATTCTTGCGGGTATTCGTTCTTTCTTACCGGATGCCTACTTAATGTCCGCCGTCGATGTTAGCACCGACGAAAAAAGCAATACTTTATCACTCCTGATCCGGACGGTTGATTGTACATTCATGTTGCAAAAGCTTGCCAGTGTAGGATTCACATGTGAACTTTGTCTGCCTTTTGATGGTGCATGGCCCAAAGAACGTGAGGCAATATATTCCATGTAAAATTTGCAGAAATGGTGCGATTGTACTATGTGGTGCAAGCTTGTAGTCCAATACACTAATGTTATGCAGTATCTTTTAGTCTTGCGAAAAAATGCACAAATGTCCGATTCCCTTGACATGCGGTTTCATAAATCGTTACAATTCGAGGTGGACGTCACGATTGATACGTTCAGTGTTAGGAAGGGGGATTGTCTGTGGCGACTGCAGCCGTTATGTCGGGCAATGCAGCGAACAGAGGCTTTTTATTTCGCAGATTGCATACGTTGTCTGGTGTTGTTCCTGTGGGGATGTTTCTACTTGAACATCTTTTCACGAACGCGACGGCGACAGTGGGGCCGGGGGCTTATAATAATGCCGTCAATGCGATTCAGCATATCCCGTTTCTCCATGTCGTCGAATTCGTGTTTATTTTTTTGCCGTTGATTTACCACGGTGTTTACGGTCTTTATTCTGCCTATACGTCAGGATACAACTCTGGGCAGTATACATGGGCGCGTAACCAATTGTTTGTCTGGCAGCGCATCACCGGTGTCATCACGTTTGTTTTTATTATCTATCATTTGTGGGAAACAAGGTTTAGTGGGCAACAGCCCAATTTCGAGTTTGTACATAACCTTGTCTCCCAACCTGCGAACTTCATCTTTATGTTGGTAGGCGTTGTTGCAGCAACTTTTCATTTTTCAAATGGTCTGTGGTCCTTCTTTGTTCATTGGGGAATTACGGTAGGTGCGCGCGCACAACGTGTCTCTGCTATTGTTTTGCTGACGTTGTTTGTGTTGTTAGCTGCGATGGGTATCATTTCCTTGGTGGCATTCGTTCAAGGATAATATGCGTGCGATAGGTTATTATTTGTAAGTTAGGAGGAGTGCGTTTTGGCGGGACAACGAATTATCGTCGTTGGCGGCGGCCTTGCTGGTCTGATGGCGACGATTAAAATAGCGGAATCAGGTATTGGTGTAGACCTGTTTTCCCTGGTGCCAGTCAAACGATCCCATTCCGTTTGTGCGCAAGGCGGTATTAATGGCGCAGTGAACACAAAAGGCGAAGGGGATTCACCATGGGTTCATTTTGACGACACGATTTATGGTGGAGATTTCTTGGCGAATCAGCCTCCGGTATTGAAGATGTGCGAAGCGGCTCCAGGAATTATTCATCTTATGGATCGTATGGGGGTCATGTTCAACAGAACACCGGAAGGGCTACTTGATTTCCGTCGGTTTGGTGGTACGAAACATCATCGCACGGCATTTGCTGGGGCTACAACAGGACAGCAGTTGCTGTACGCGCTTGATGAGCAAGTTCGTCGCTTTGAAGCTGCTGGTCTTGTCGAAAAATATGAAGGTTGGGAATTCGTTTCCGCTATACTCGACAATGAAGGTACATGTCGCGGTATGGTTGCACAAAACCTACGTATGATGGAGATAAAATCTTTCACAGCCGATGCCGTCATTTTAGCGACAGGTGGCCTTGGCATGGTGTTTGGTAAGAGCACCAATTCCATTATCAATACGGGAACCGCCGCTTCTTCTGTATACCAACAAGGCGTCCATTTTGCTAATGGCGAATTTATTCAAATTCATCCGACAGCCATCCCTGGCGATGATAAACTGCGTTTGATGTCCGAGTCTGCACGCGGTGAGGGTGGCCGCATTTGGACCTACAAAGACGGGAAACCGTGGTACTTCCTTGAAGAGAAATATCCTGAATACGGGAATTTAGTGCCCCGTGACATTGCGACGCGGGAAATTTTCCACGTGTGTATTGACCTTGGTCTTGGTATTAATGGGGAAAATATGGTGTATCTTGACGTCTCGCATATTCCGGCTTCCGTATTGAATGTGAAACTTGGTGGGATTCTTGAAATCTATGAGAAATTTGCGGGTGATGATCCGCGAAAAGTCCCTATGCGAATATTCCCGGCTGTACACTATTCAATGGGTGGAATTTGGGTAGATTATCAGCAAATGACCAATATCCCGGGTCTCTTTGCCTGCGGTGAAGTGGAATATCAATATCATGGTGCCAATCGCCTTGGAGCGAACTCTCTGTTATCGTCTATCTACGGTGGTATGGTGACGGGTCCTTCAGCCGTTCAATACATTAAAGGACTTGAACGTTCAGTAAACGATATGTCAGAACAGTCCCTAGGCGAAGAGGCTCGGAAACAGCAAGACAAATACGATCGCATCTTGAAAATGGATGGTAAAGAAAATCCTTATCAACTTGGACGGGAATTAGGTCAGGTCATGACCGAAAACGTGACGGTAGTACGTTACAACGATCGTTTGAAAAAGACAGACGAGAAAATAGTAGAACTTATGGAGCGGTATAAAAAGATTGGTATGGCTGACACATCCGGTTGGCAAAATCAAATGGCTCCTTATACTCGTCAACTTTGGAATATGTTGGAATTGGCGCGTGTCATCACAATTGGCGCTTTACTACGCGATGAGAGTCGAGGCGCTCATTACAAACCGGATTTTCCAACTCGAAATGACGAGAAATTCTTGAAAACGACGATTGCTGATTGGACGCCTAATGGTCCGTCGATGAGTTATAGAGATGTTGACGTATCACTTATTCGCCCGAGAGAACGTCGATATGATGTGAGCAAGGAGGCGACGGTCTGATGGTCGCGACAGAAAAGGAGTTACAGCAGGGTAAACGTACGGTACGCTTGATCATCGAACGGCAAAAAGATGCCAATAGCGCACCGTACGAAGAGGAGTTCACTATTCCTTGGCGTGCGGGTATGAACGTCATCGCTGCCTTAATGGAAATTCAACGGAATCCCGTTAATGCGCGGGGTGACGAAACGACGCCAGTGACGTGGGAGTCCAACTGCCTGGAAGAAGTTTGCGGCGCATGTACCATGGTGATCAACGGCAAACCAAGGCAGTCGTGCTCAGCTCTGGTTGATCAATTGGACCAACCTATTCGTGTTAAACCGATGCGTACATTTCCTGTCATGCGTGACTTGGTTGTGGACAGAAGCCGTATGTTTGGAGCTTTGAAAAAGGTGAAGGCGTGGATTCCGATCGACGGCACCTATGACTTAGGTCCTGGTCCGCGCATGGCGGAAGCGGAACGGCAGTGGGCCTATGAATTATCGAAGTGCTTTACGTGTGGTGCATGTGTCGAAGCGTGTCCAAACGTGAATGAGAAACAATCCTTTATGGGGCCGTTTGTCATTTCGCAGGCGCGACTTTTTAATACGCATCCGACAGGAGCCATGCATAAAGCGGACCGTTTCGAAGCATTGATGGACGAAGGCGGTATACACGAGTGCGGTAATGCGCAAAATTGTGTGCAAGTGTGCCCTAAAGGAATTCCATTGACGACTTCGATTGCTGCTATGAACCGAGACATCAACTGGTTTTCATTCACGCGTTGGCTAAATCGTTAATAGGATAGAAAAAAGTCACCATGGTCCTTTGGCTATGGTGACTTTTTTAAAAATTAAAGGTTCCAGAGCCCAATCTATATAATTATCGGCACGCTCATTTTTGACCGCTCATACAATACGGTAACTGTATCCCTAAACCTTGTGGCATACGGGCATAGCAAGGAGGGATAGCAAGGTGGCAGCGGTAAGAGACATCCGCGGAAAGTCACTCCTAACAAGCCGCGAAAGGGAAGTGTTTGAATTATTAGTGCAAGATAAAACGACCCGCGAAATTGCCGAGGTACTTTTCATCAGTGAAAAGACAGTACGTAACCATATTAGTAATGTGATGAAAAAGTTAGCTGTCAAAGGCAGGTCACAGGCGGTAGTGGAACTGGTCAGAATGGGTGAAATACAGATTTGATAGAAACCCCCGATGCATGCGGTCGGGGGCAATTTTTTGTTCTTTGCGGTGCTATAATTATTGTCATTACCTGATTAAAGGGGGGGATTTTGTGCAATGGATTGAAGGGAAACGCCCGCAGCAAGGCGGAGGGTTTGCGGCGGTAAAAGTAGGTATACAAGGGAAAAAGATTGCTAAGGTAAAGATTTATTCCGGCGTTGATCTTGACTTACCGACGCTCTATTCGGGATTCATTGATATGCATGTACATGGTGGCGGTGGTGCAGATACTATGGATGCTACGCCTGAAGCGTTTGCTGAAATTTGTGCTACACATGCCCGCTTCGGTACGACTTCCCTACTTCTTACGACGGTAAGTGAACGTTATGAGCGCATCGACGCCGTACTTGAGGCCCTTGCCATGTGGAAGAAAGAGGAGCCTGACGGTGCAAGGATTCTCGGTGTTCATCTTGAAGGTCCTTTTATCCATCCTCATAAAGCGGGGGCACAACGTAAAGATTGTATTGTTGCACCTGATCTACGACAAGCGGAACATTTTTTTGCTACGGGGCTAGTAAAAATGATTACACTCGCACCTGAGTTGCCTGGTGCTCGTGATATTGCTCGTGTAGCACGACAGTACGGTATTGTCGTTAGTGCTGGCCATACAGAAGCTACGGCAAACGAAATGGACGATGCACATGATGCAGGATTCTCTCATGTGACCCATCTTTGCAATGCCATGCCCGGGTTGCATCATCGAGAAGTGGGACCGATCGGATCGGTGATGACGAGAGAAGATTATACTGCGGACTTCATTTGCGACGGTATTCATTTGCATCCTATGATGGTCAAGTTACTCGTAGGCTCGATCGGGACTGATCGTATGGTATTGATTACCGATGCCATGCGCGCTGCCACGATGCAGGATGGAACCTATGACCTAGGCGGTTTGACCGTGCAAGTTACTGATGGGGCATGTCGATTGTCTGACGGCACCTTGGCTGGCAGCGTACTCACAATGGCGAGGGCAGTGGCCCTGGTGCAACAATTCGCGGGTGTATCACCTTACGACGCGCAAAAGATGGCATCAATGAATCCGGCCAAAAAGCTTGGTTATGGTGAAAAAGGCCAATTACAAGAAGGTTACGACGCTGACATTTATGCAGTAGATGCGCTAGGCAACACGGAATTCACGATGGTAGAAGGACGGATTTCGAACAGTTTATGAAGACAATTTCCCTGTGAAATTGAGATAGGAGTAAAGCTTGCGAATTGTCATGTCTTCTTCTCGTGTATTTGTTAGGCAACTCAGCATTGATGATGCGGAATCGATGCTTGATGTTCGTCAACGCAGTATTCTTAGCAAAAGGCGGGTTTTCAGTATGAAGGAAGAGCACCCTATTATTTGAAAATTCATGGTGTTTGGGAAAACCACGATATTTTTTCCATTACGCAAGAAATGGTTGATTTAAAGATTGAGCTTTCGCGCATTGGCTAGTTTTCGTTCACGTGATGAAGGAATGGTTAATGCAACCCGGTATTTGGCAATAGTTCGTCGTGCCACATAAATTCCTATATCTTTAAACTGCGCACAAATTTCTTCATCAGAAAGTGGATGTTTTTTATCCTCATAGGCGATAAAGGAACGAAGCATAGCTTTGATCGACTCGGAGGATCTCGTTTCGTGCTGTGCTGTAATAGCAGCTGGGAAGAAATAGGAAAATGGATAAATGCCCCACGTTGTCTTCATCCATTTATTTTGACTAGCTCTTGATACGGTAGAAACACTGAAAGACGTTTCTCGTGCCACATCGCGTAACGTCAATGGCCGAAGGGCTTTCGGTCCTTCAGCAAAAAAATGCTGTTGTCGTTCAATAATGGCGCTTGCTACACATAACATGGTTGCTGATCGTTTTTCAAGTGAGGAGAGCAAACGTAAACCTTCTGAAAGGTGTTTGCGGTACCATGATTTTGCGCTCTTATCAGCAAGTATTGTATGTTCATTATCAAGCGGGGTAATCGAAAGATCGATCATCGCTTCTTGATTCAGGACAGGCACAAATCTGCCATCGATCTGTTTGACCGTGATATCAATGATATAGTCTGCAGGATCCTGCCTTGCATACGCGAGTGCCGGCCGTGGTTGAAGCTTTTGAATTTGTCTGAATGCTTCTAGCAGACTTTCTTCAGACGTATGAAGAAGTTCTGCTAAGTAGGCCCATTCCTTAGCCGCGATAAGTTCCATATGATCGTTAAGCAATAGTTTGATAAGTGGCCGTTTAGCTTCTGGCACAAAATCAAGTTGTAACAGTAGGCACTCTTGCAATGATCGAGCGCCAATGCCAGCAGGATCGAACGATTGCAGGTGATGGAGAGCCTTCACGACGATCTCCATAGGTTCATCAAGACAGCTTGCGATTTCCTCCAAGGAATCCATAAGATAACCTGAATCGTTTAGACTCCCGATCATGTAGCGCAAGATACGATCTATTTGTGAAGATACTTTGGACGTATTGATCTGAGATACTAAAGTGTCTGTTAAGGAAACCCTTTCATGGAGACGATCAAAATCAAATGAAGACAAGGATCTTGTCGCCGGGATACTTTTTTTATTCCATTCAAGCAAGGGATTATGTGCACTGATTTCACTAAGATACGCCGACAAGTCGATGTGGCTCATATGAAGAACTTGCAAAGATTGTTGAAATGCAGGGGACAGACGTATGGCTTGAAGTTGTTGTTGTGTGAGGTGAAGATTGACCGACATGTTAACCAGACCTTAATCATCCATTGTAAAAACTATAATTTTATTTAATTATAAGAGATAAGGTATAGGGACGCAACTTTATGTAAAGTGGGAAGATTATGAAACGTACTGATCGCGTTTTTCAAGCACTGACTCTTTTGTGGACAAATCAACAACGGGGCTACACAACACAAGAGATTGCGCAAGCAGCTGGCATTTCACGAAGCAATTGTAGCAGCGAGTTAAACCTGTTATGCCGTGATGGCTTAGTCAAAAAATTATCGGGTCGACCGACTCGCTACTTTCCCCCTGAAAGCGCCATGAAAGTCGATGCCTTTTCTTCAGTTGTAGGTTTTTCCAGGAGTTTGTCGCAAGCTGTACGTCTCGCGAAGGCAGCCGTTTCTTATCCGCCAGTAGGGATGCACGTTCTCATTTTAGGTGAAGCTGGCGTGGGTAAGTCGACGTTTGCCAAAACGATGCACACCTACGCGATAGAACAACATCACTTGACAGATCGAGCACCATTTATCACTTTCAATTGTGCGGAATATGCGAATAATCCCGAAATTCTTCTTGATCATTTATTTGGGCATGTAAAAGGAGCCTTTACGGGAGCCGATAGTGAGAAACCGGGGTTAATAGAACTTGCGGATACGGGGGTACTCTTTCTCGATGAAATTCATCGACTTCCACCACAAGGGCAGGAAATGTTGTTTCATTGGCTAGATACTGGAGATTTTCAACGCATGGGGGAGACAAGCACGCGGCGTCGATCACAAGCTTTGCTGTTTGCCGCGACAACGGAAACGGATGAATCGGTGTTATTACTTACGTTTCGTCGACGAATTCCGGTTACGATTTCTTTACCTTCGTTGCGAGAATGGTCTATCTATGATCGTTATGAATTGATTTATCGGTTACTTGTCGAAGAAGCCCAAGTGTTAAACGTATCGCTGCGACTGAAAGGAGATGCCGTCAAACGTTTGTTGTTTGCGCATCTTCCTGGCAATATTGGAGGATTGCGCAATGCACTCAAGCTTGCCTGTGCCCAAGCGTATATTCAGCGGGGACAACACGAAGAACTGACCATTGATGAGCATCTAATTCAATTAGGTGAAACTGCCGAAAACTTATCGCTATCTGGTCTGTTTTCTGAGCAAGTCAAGGATATGAGTGTCTCACCTTCAGAAAAACCAAGCCCCGTCAAAACATCGATTTTTGAGGAATCGCTGTCTGAACATTTGGCAAGGCTTGGACAGCAATTGCAGGTGATTGGGCTGGCCCATGAAGAGATTGTGGTAGCTATTGAACGCGAACTGATGCGCCGCCAATTTGCGCAGTCTGTGAGTCCTTCCTTAACAGAATTGCAGCGATTTGTGGGAGACGCATTTTATCGGATGATGCGGCATTGTTGGCAAACGGTATCTTTGCACATTGATCCAGAACAGGAGCAAGATGCCTTTGTAAGGGTATCTATCCATCTGTCAGGACTGGTACGCGATGACCAAGAATTGCGCAGACAACTCAACCCATTGTTGTTTACTTATGTTAAGGTAGAGTACCCTACGTTATACGGCTTGTCAGCAGCGTTGCTTGCGGCTCTGTCACAAACGTCAGGCATTGATTTTCCCGAACACGAGATAGCCTTAGTGGCTTTGCTTCTCAAAGCAAAGGAGACGAATGCGTATCTTTCGACAGGTATCGTCGTCATGATGCGAGGCGATGCCGTGGCAAGTCAAATGGTTCAAGCAGTGCAAAAGATGAGCGGTAATCAACGTTTAGTATCGATCGATGTTCCGTTTGACGTCGACCCGGAGGACTTGCAGGACCAATTTATTGCTGCGTCGCTTCTCGCAAGTGCAGGCCAAGGCGTGCTTGTATTGACCGATATCGTTATCGTCTGTGATTGGGTTCGGGAGCGTCCGGATAGGCAAGTGATTTTTCGGCCTGATGTCACCACGTTGTTGCAAGTTGTTTTGGCGAATGAGGCTAGTCGTGGAGATGTTGCCGCGCTTTGTGCGATGATAGAGGAGAGAAAAGCAGTACCTGACGTTGCTTCGCAAAGGGTTGATCAGGTTTACCGGATCTGGACGTGTTGTTTGACCGGTCGAGGCTCTGCCGTAGCTTTAAAACGTTTTATCGAAAAAGAATTGCCAGCAAAATTTCACGAGCACATTGAAGTCGTTCCCGTAGAAGTAAGCCTGGATGGAAAGGTAAACGCCGTATATGGCAACGATCTGCTCGTCATGGTCGGGTCTATCCGACCGGATATACGAGATGTGCCATTTTTGTCGGTTGAACAATTGCTCGCCCCGCATGGTTTGAAGAGACTGGTTGCGATGATAAGTCACCTTCAGTCTGTCTCCATTCAAGATGTCGAGCCTGCGGCTGTAGAGGTTGCCCCTGGCGACTTATTTCGATACGCGCGACAGTTGTTAGAAGATGATTTAACCGTTGTCAATCCTTCTCTGGCTGTAAAAGTGGCTCAAGAGGCGATTGCCATTTTGAAAAAAGGGGTTACGCGAGAGCTTGATGAACCATTTCAGGTGCGCTTTACGATCCACATGGCGTGTGCTGTAGAACGTATGGTTCGCGGGGAATCTTTGCCGCATCCTGATACGGAACTGCTTATGACGCACAGCCCGGATATTTGGCAATTGGTACAAGATTGTCTCGCCCCTTTTGAAGCTTGGTTTCGCATCACAATTTCACCTGGAGAAATGGCCTACATCTGTAACATGATCATGTGACTCGTGTGTTTAGGTGGTGAAAGTAACGAAAGACGATGGTTTATTTTTACGCATTGATGATCGTCTGATTCACGGACAAGTGGTCACGACGTGGGTGCAACATGTGGGTGCCAAACGCATCGTTGTTGTCAGTGACCGTGCGGCGTCACAACCTCTGGTGGTCATGCTATTAAAATCATCGGTGCCCGCTTATATTCAACTCGACGTTGTAACCGTGCAGCAAGCCCTTTGCGCGTTCGTTCCAAACGACGTGGCTAACCTCATGGTGTTAGTTGAAAACGTTGCTGATGCATTAAAGTTATGCAGACGATACCCTTTTATTCGGGAAATCAATGTCGGTGGATTGCGTTATCGTCCCGCGTATAAAAGTTTACATAGAGCTGTCTACGTCAACGATCAAGATATCACTGATTTTCAAGCCCTTTTCGAAGCAGGCGTCCATGTCACGATTCAGATAATCCCCACGGATCGAAAAATCCCCCTAATCGAACGATTGTCCCGTTGACAGCAAAAGACGAGACAATCGTTTTTTATTGTTCCTAGCCCGCGTGTACTTTATCTCCTTGCCGGACAAAATACATTCAATTGTCTGATGTGTCTTGATGGCTTGAGACTAGTGTCTCAAATTGCCGTAAACGGCAATGAAAAATGTGAGTTTATAGCGTTTTTTATGTTTTGGCATGAAATTTGCTACATAATATGTGGGCGACAAAGTTCGACAAAGATAGTGAAAGTCAGGATGAAGGAGGTTTTGTCGTTGATTGCGATCATTGTTTCTGCGCATGGCGCATTGGCTGATGAATTACTCAAATCGTCAGCCCTCATTAGTGGGGAGCAGGGAAACGTTACCGCCATTACGTTTGTACCAGGCGAAGATCAGTCCCATCTGATTGACAAATATACTGAGGCTATCAGTCATATGGACACATCGGAAGGCGTTTTATTCTTGTGCGATCTTTTTGGCGGCAGTCCGTTTAATGCTGCAAGCCGTATGGCCGCAAGCGAGAGTAACTGGGATGTTGTAACAGGAGTAAATTTGCCCATGTTACTGGAGTTATTTGGTTTACGGTCAAGCAGTACAGTAGCCCAATTGGCTGAAACTGCCAAACAGGCTGGGGTGATGGGCATCCAGTCTCTTAAGAGCTTAAAACCGATCGAAGAGGAGGAGTTATAAAAGTATGGGCATGCAAATCGTATTAGTTCGCATCGACGATCGTTTGATTCATGGACAAGTCGCATCCACATGGACTCGTGAATCAGGGTGTAATCATATCATTGTGGTCAATGATGGCGTTGCCAAAGATGAATTGAGAAAGACCTTGCTGTTGCAAGTGGCGCCTCCTGGTGTAAAGTCGCACGTACTTTCTGTCGATAAAGCTATCCAAGCGTATCTGAATCCAAAGTATGAAAGTTTCAAGACATTCTTTTTATTCTCGAATCCGACGGACATCGTGCGTATGGTCGAAGGTGGCGTCGAAATCAAATCAGTGAACATTGGTGGCATGGCTTTTACGGCGGGAAAAACGCAAATTACGAAAGCAGTATCTGTCAATCAAGAAGATGTTGATGCCTTTAAAAAGTTAAGTGAAGGCCATGTTGAATTGGAGATTCGACAAGTTCCTACCAATGGAAAAGTTGACATGATGACGAAATTGAAAGAGGAGGGACTCTTGTGACTACGACGCAATTGATCATGCTTGTCATTCTCGGGGCGATCGTCGGAGCAAGTAGTGTTCTCGACGAGTTTCAGCTCTACCAACCGCTTGTTTCTTGTACGTTGGCGGGTGCGGTTCTCGGCAATATTGGTATCGGAATTATTCTGGGTGGTACTTTGCAGTTGATGGCGATTGGTTGGATGAATATTGGGGCTGCCCAATCACCAGACTCGGCCTTGGCAAGTATGATTTCTACCATTCTCGTTATTGCTGGACACTTTTCTGTCGGTGAAGGAATAGCGCTTGCGATACCTCTGGCTGTGGCAGGGCAGATTTTAACGATTGTTGCCCGTACGATTACGGTGTTCTTTCAACACTGGTCTGATCGCGCAGCTGAAAAAGGAAGTTTTCGACAAATCGATGCGGCTCATTTATTAGCTTTGTTTGTGCAGGCTTTGCGTATCGCCATTCCTACGTTGCTCGCGTCAGTCCTTGTCGGAACCGCCGCTGTAACGAACATGCTAGATGCCATTCCGCATGTAGTAACAGGTGGTTTGCAAATTGCTGGCGGCTTTATCGTCGTCGTTGGTTATGCGATGGTTATCCGCATGATGAAAGCGAACTACTTAATGTCGTTCTTCTTTATCGGTTTTGTCGTGGCAGCGT
>JAKACU010000142.1 GCA_021821185.1 Bacillota bacterium | reverse complement strand
ATACTACGCAATCCGCCGTTCGCATCACACATCTTCCGACAGGCATCGTGGTATCGTGTCAGGATGAAAAATCGCAGTTGAAAAACCGCGATAAAGCGATGCGCGTGTTGCGCGCCCGCTTGTATGAAAAGTACCAACAGGAGCAACAGCAAGAAGTAGCACAGCAAAGAAAATCGGCCGTTGGCACCGGTGATCGCAGTGAACGTATTCGCACGTACAATTTTCCACAAAGCCGCGTGACAGATCACCGCATTGGACTGACTCTGCACAGGCTCGACAGTGTGCTGCAAGGGGATCTAGAAGAGATTATTCACGCGTTGGTAACAGCCGACCAAGCCAGTAAGCTGCAAGCAGCATCGGGCAATGAGTGAGGCAATAACGATCGGACAGTGGCTGAAAAAGGCAACGCACACACTGTCTGCGGTAGGCGTTGAACTGCCTGACCGCACCGCACAGTGGTTGTGGCAGCATGCATCGGACATGTCTTTGCATGATATGGTTATGCATGCAGGGGATATTCCCAAGCAAGAAATGGTTTCCCGTTTTTGGGCTTTTGTCTTGCGCCGGGCTAAGCGCGAACCGCTTCAATATATAGTATCAGAGGCCGAATTTGCCGGCCTCTCTTACTATGTGGACAAACGTGTGCTCATTCCGCGTGCCGATACGGAGGTGCTGGTCAACAAGGCAATTACGCTGCTAGAACCTTTATCGCAACGTCGCGATCGCAAGCCGCTTGTTGTCGACGTTGGCACGGGATCGGGAGCCATTGCGATTACACTCGCCCGCTATTTAAAACAGCATCATGTGCCAGCTGGCTCTGTCGTGTTGTGTGCTACAGACATATCCGAGGATGCTCTTATGGTGGCCCGGTATAATGCCAAGCGGCATGCTGTGAGTGCATGGATCACGTTTTGCCAGGGCAGTTATCTTGAGGCATTGCCCAAAGAGTGGGGCGAAATCGATCTGCTGGTGGCAAACCCTCCTTATATTCCTGAAACAGAGCGGGAACACCTGCAGCCTGAAGTTGTCCGGTGGGAGCCTTCCGGTGCGCTGTTTGCCGGGGCTGATGGACTTAGCGCCTATAAGGATCTGCTGGTGCAGGCGCAATCCCGCATGACAAATGAGGGTACAATTGTTCTTGAGGTTGGCCATGGTCAGGCCGACCTTGTCAGACACCTTATACAAAACCACTGGCCACATGCGTTGATTACCTATGAGATGGACGCGCAAGGGATTGCTAGAGTTGTCGTCATGCGTTTAGAAGTTTGCTAGATTGTCCATACTGCCTCCTAGGACTCATTTTGGAGGCGTACATACATGAAAGTGTGGATCGTCATTGGCATTTTGTTAGCTATGTTGGTAGGGATTATGCACGGCATGAATCTGACGGCGGCCGGCAAAACAGATGCTTTTATTGGCCCGAACCCTGGGGTCATCCCCGCTAAAGCGCTACGACTGCGCATCATCGCCAACAGCAATAGTCCCTTTGACCAAAACCTGAAACGAACCATTCGCGATACGGTGATTAATGTCGTCGGTGAACGCATGGCAAAAGTCACAACACTGGCCCAAGCAAAACAAGTGCTGCAAAGCATGGTTCCCGAAGTAGAGTCCATTGCTTTAGCCGTCGAACGCAAACACCGTGTTTTCTACGGAGCCAAAACGAGTTTTGGGCAAACCGCGTTTCCCACGAAACTGTATGGTGACCGTGTCTATGCAGCAGGGAATTACGAGGCATTGAAAGTGGTGCTTGGCAAAGGCGCCGGTCAGAATTGGTGGTGCGTGCTCTTTCCGCCGCTGTGTTTTGTTGCTTTAAGTGACGGTGACGCGGTAGCTGCAACAAAAGCTTTTCCCGATTTTCCGCCGCTGGCTGTAACGTCAATTGATGAGCCTGGCACAAACAAACGCGTTCCCGTGGCCTTGCGTTTGGCTGTGGTGGACTATGGAGAACAGTTTGTGAAAATGGCAGGTTCCGAACTAGGCAAAGTATGGCGGCAGATATCTTTGTCTGTGTAAGTATAGGGAGTGACCACTTCAGTGCAACAGACGATTTTATGGACGCAGGAGCTGCCTTTCTACCCTGTGCCTCCCTTTGTCGATGTGCGTATAAGGGGAAGCAAAGAAGCGACACAAGAGG
Source organism: Bacillota bacterium (assembly GCA_021821185.1). Next base: position 2,342 of record JAKACU010000142.1, on the reverse strand, counting down.
CTGCACAAAAGCTGTTAGAAAGCGGACTTGTTGCGTTCGCTACAGAAACGGTTTATGGGCTTGGCGCAAATGCGCTGGATGAAGCCGCACTGAAAAAGGTATTTCAAGCCAAAGGAAGGCCGCAGGATAATCCGTTGATTGCGCACGTCAGCAGTCTGGATCAAGTAGAGATGCTCGCGTCGTCAGTATCTGCACGCGCACAGGCTCTGATGGAAGCCTTCTGGCCTGGGCCCTTGTCAATACTTTTCCCGGTGCGAAAGCAAATTTCCCAGGTGTTGACGGCAGGGCTTGACCATGTGGCTATTCGAATGCCGGATCATCCGCAAGCGCTCGCTCTGATACATGAGCTTGGCGCACCGATCGCAGCGCCATCGGCCAATCTCAGCGGCAGGCCAAGTCCCACTATGGCGCATCATGTCCTGGATGATTTGGCGGGACGAATTGCTGGCGTGATGGATGGTGGATCATGTGACGTAGGGATAGAATCTACGGTCGTTGAACTGCAAGACGATCACATTGTGATTTTACGACCGGGTCGGATTGCCGTAAGTGACCTGAGCGAATTTGGTGTGGACGTTGTATTTGATCCGTATTTGGAACACGGCCAGTCGCCAGCTGCGCCACGGGCACCAGGTCAAAAGTATCGGCATTATGCGCCCGCAGGCCAACTGACTGTATATATCGGTGACGATGCGCTGCGCTTGCAAAAGGCCATAATGGATGACGTGCAGGCTTATCGGCAACAAGGGCTGCAGGTTGCTGTCTTGTCTTTAGAAAAAGACTTCCGTCCTGACGCTGATCTTGTATGGTACTTGGGTTCTCGGGAATCTTTTGCAGATATTGAGAAAAACCTATATAAAGCGCTGCGCGAATGCGATGCTCGGCATGTTGATCGCATTCTTGCGCAAGGTGTCCCCGACACAGGCCGCTATCGCGCCGTGATGAACCGTCTGTACAAAGCAGCCGGCGGGAATCTGACGATCGTTTCATGAACAAGCCCCCCGACGCATAGATATCATCTGATACGTGCGAAAGGGGATGTTTCTTTGGGGCCCTTTTTACCATCTGGCTTTGTGACTGTACTTTTCCTTGGTGCAGCGCTGAGCATGGATGCATTTTCGCTTGGCCTTGCTCTTGGTGCTCAAGGGATGCGCTGGCGGGATGTGGCCAGACTCTCCAGTACGATCAGTTACTTTCACATCGTGTTGCCTTTGGCCAGCATGATCATAGGAGATTATCTGTATTCCTTGCTGGGAGATACGTTTTCTCGCCTGGCGGCTATGATTATGATGTTTCTCGGAGCAAAAATGGCTGTCAGCGCGATCGCGCACGCAGGGACGCTGGTGGAGGTTCCCGCGTTCAAACCACAGTGGGGACAGATTCTTGGTTTAGGATTTACCGTCAGCGTTGATGCACTGTCAGTGGGGTTTTCCCTTGGCACACTTCCAATTCGTCCGCTGTATGCTGCACTGACGTTTGGCGTCTTAAGCGGAACTTTTGCTTTTGGCGGCTTGGCTCTGGGACGAAAAGTCAGTCAGGTGTTAGGACAATATGGACAGTTGACAGGCGGGATGGTTCTGATGATCCTGGGACTAAAATTCTTTTGGTAAACTGATGAACGAGTACAGCGGCTTGGACTTGTAAGGGGGGCGCTTTGATGTACACCGTGTTATTCTTATGTACGGGCAATACCTGTCGCTCGCCGATGGCCGAGTGGCTCTTGCTGCGGCAACTAAAAATCCTCGGCATGGCCGATTCAGTTAACGTGCAGTCCGCAGGGCTTTACGCACTTTTAGGCGAGGCCCTCTCCACAGGCGCTCTGGAGGCTTTACAGCGCGGCTTTTCGTTGCATGCGGCAACGCATCGCGCACGACCGCTCGATAGGGATATGGTTGAAAAGGCAGATCTTATTATAACCATGACAACCGGGCATAAACAGTCTGTGATAGAACGCTTTCCACAGGCCAAAGGTAAACTCTATACGTTGCTCGAGTATTGTGATATGGGTCCTGATATTGATGTTGCCGATCCATTTGGCGGATCGTTTGAGGTCTATGAACAAACAGCCAAACAGATCGTCGCTGCCTGTGCAAACCTGGCCAAACGCCTGCAACAACAACTTGGCAAGTAGTCCCGGTTCATCTACAATAATGGTACGGTAAGGGGTGGGCTAGATGAGAGTGGCTGTAGCGTCGGATCATGGTGGTTATGCGCTCAAAAAGGAACTCTTGGCGTCTCTCTCCGATTTGGAGATGGAATTTGTCGACTTTGGGTGTGACACAGAGGAAGCTGTGGATTACCCTGACTTTGCCAAGATGGTGGCGCAAAAAGTCGCTCAAGGT
>JAKACU010000028.1 GCA_021821185.1 Bacillota bacterium | reverse complement strand
GGTTTCTAGGCCCGATGGGGTCAACTTAAGAACAGTTTGACCCAAGCTGTTGAGTTTACGAACGTAATAACCATTTTCGATGCCAACAAGGACTTCATCTTCTAAGGAATAATCTACCCAGGGGCGATGCATGGATCCATTGATAAAATCATGTTCAAGCATCGAACCATAGAATTTAACGGCTTGCATATTTTCATAGCCCGTCGCCAAAGTATACAGTCTGACCAATAGACCAAATGAGTGATCGTGAATGAACTGAGTAACTTTTTCAATGGCTTGTTCTGTCATAAGCGCGTTGACGCCGTTTTGCCCAAGTTGATCATGTGCTAATGAGACGGCGGTAGAAGCTAAGATTTCATATACTGCCGTTCGTCCAAGGCGTCGAGGGATAGTTAGCCCTCCATAATACAAAACTTGCTGTTCATGCGTCCACATCTTGTCAGACAAGTCTCTTGAAATAGTATCAATGCGTGTAAAATCATCGACATTCAATCTACCTGTCGAATCGACACCTGCTAGCCATGGGCTGATAGCAAGGCCTCTATTTAAAAAGTCGCGCATTAGCACAGGCATCATGGAAAAATCCAAAACATGCACCGCCTCCGTCAAGTCACAGGGTAGTCTTACTCTGTAACCAAGGAACCAATTCAGCAATCGGTAAACGAACTTGATCCATCGAATCACGATCGCGTACGGTAACTTGTTGATCATCTTGTGACTGAAAATCATAGGTCACGCAGTACGGTGTTCCAATTTCATCATGGCGACGATAACGCTTGCCAATGGATCCGCTGTCGTCAAAATCCGCAGAAAAATCTTTAACTAAAGAAGCAAAGAGATCTTGTGCGGGGCCAGACAATTTTTTTGATAACGGAAGAACAGCCACCGTGTAAGGGGCAATGGCAGGATGTAAATGTAGTATTGTACGTACATCGCCATCTTCTAATGTTTGCTCTTCATAGGCATCGGCTAATATCGCTAGCGTTAAACGATCTGCTCCGATGGATGGTTCGATGCAATAAGGAACAAATGGTTCCTGGCCTTCCTCCGACACAAGAAAATCTTCCTTGGAAAACTCCTGGTGTTTACCTAGATCATAGTCGGTACGGTTTGCTACGCCAAGAAGTTCTCCCCAACCAAACGGAAACAGATATTCCACATCGGTGGTCGCTTTACTGTAATGCGACAGTTGCTCCTTTTGATGATCGCGTAAGCGAAGGTTTTCTTTGCGAATCCCTAAGGCTTGGACGAAATCAAAACAAAATTGCCGCCAATACTGAAACCATTCATCATCTGTTCCCGGTACGCAAAAGAACTCCACTTCCATTTGTTCGAATTCCCGTGTGCGAAAGGTGAAATTACCTGGCGTAATTTCGTTGCGAAAGCTCTTGCCAATTTGACCGATACCAAACGGCAACTTTTTGCGCATGGTTCGTTGCACATTTTTGAAGTTGACGAAAATCCCCTGTGCAGTTTCCGGACGCAGGAAGATCTCGTTGCTTGCCTCTTCAGTGACACCTTGGTACGTTTTAAACATCATGTTGAATTGACGAACACCTGTAAAGTTATGCGAACCGCATACGGGACACGCGATGTGGTTATCCTGCAAGATAACTTCCATTTCTTCAAAAGGTAGGCCATCCACTATGCGTTCTTGTCCAAGTGCAAAAAAGTAATCTTCGATTAATTTGTCTGCACGATGGCGAGCTTTGCAACTCTTGCAATCCACCATGGGGTCATTAAAATTACCGACATGGCCTGACGCTACCCATACTTGACGGTTCATTAAGATGGCTGTGTCTAGCCCAACGTTGTAGAGTGACTCCTTAATAAACTTCTTCCACCAAGCTTGTTTAACATTATTTTTTAGTAGAACACCAAGTGGGCCGTAATCCCATGTGTTAGCGAGACCACCATAGATCTCAGAACCTGGGAATATAATACCTCGGCGCTTGGCCAGTGAAACCAGTTGATCCATCGTTGCAGCCAATGTCCATATCCTCCGCTTCGCCACAAATATAGTGATGATCTTCATGATATAGGAAATAAGGTAAGCCCGCAATGAAATGCCTATTGCTAACATTTCAACACAAGTGTATATACATATGTCATGGAGTTAGAACTTTTGGAGGTGTCATATGGCTGTTTTTCCGTCGGATCATGCACGCTATGGTAAAAAACTCTTACGCATAGAACCCTATGGAGTTGAGGCTGTGTCCCATGCAGAAAGACATGGGTCTGCGCGTAGCCAGTTTACTCTGTGGCTTGGTAGTAATTTGTCGATCGGTTCATTTGCTTTAGGGGCTTTGCCCATTGCTTTGGGTCTCCCATGGAGTTATACCCTGATCGCCATTATAATAGGTAACCTCTTAGGTAGCTTATTGGTTGGTGCTTGTGCAGCTATGGGCCCGACTTATGGACTGCCACAGTTAATGATCGGCAGGTATTCTTTTGGGCGTGTCGGTGGTTATCTTCCAGCGCTCTTAAATTACCTGAGTACGATTGGCTGGTTCACGGTCAATAATATCCTTGGAGCATTTGGCCTGCGCATTCTGTTTCCTGCGTTATCATATGTGCAAGCGGCAGCCTTGCTCGTGGTCGTACAGGGATTGTTGGCTATATATGGTCACAATCTTATTCACCTGTACGAACGCATCATGGCGATTGTGCTTGCGGCTGTCTTTCTTATTGGTAGTGTTGTTGCTTTGACCCATTTTTCGACACTCGCCCTCTACCATCCAAAGACGGATTCCCTATGGGCTATGTTTGCAATTATGCTTGCTGCGGCCTTTTCGTATGTCGGCAGTTGGGGGCCCTATGCGTCAGATTACAGTCGTTATCTGGAAAAGGCAACATCTCGTCAATCCATCCTAAAGAATGCCTTTTGGGGATCCTTCATTGCATCAGCGTGGTTGGAAATTGTCGGTGTTGCTGTGTCGATCTTGGCCGGTGCAGGGTCACCGAATATCATTGTGTCCTTGCATATGGCGATGGGTGGCTTTGGTGTAATTGCCGTGATTGCTGTTGTCTTAGGGGGAACGGCCGCTGATGCGCTCAATGTGTACTCGAACGCGTTATCGGCGGGTGCGCTTGGTATTCGTTTGCCACGCGTTGTCTTAACGATTGTGGCGAGCATCATCGGATTGATCCTAAGCCTCATCGGATCGGGGCAGTTTGAAAGTAATTACGAGAATTTTTTATTGGTGCTCGGTTATTGGTTAACACCATGGGTTGCTGTCCTTCTTGTTGATTTTTATGTCTTAAAGCGTTACAGCAAAGATGAGGAAGATGTACGCAATAAGAAAGCTGTTTACTGGCCCGGTTTAATCAGTTTTGTCATTGGCTTTGTTGTATCGATTCCATTTATGAGTGCACAGATCTACACAGGTCCCATAGCGCAATGGTTACATGGTGCCGACCTAACTTTTTATGTGGGCTTTATTGTAGCTGGCTTTGTCTATTATGCGCTCTCCAAACGAAACGGGACGGTGGAAATTTAAGGCTGATAAGTTTATCCTGAAGGGAAGTGAGGAAGGGGGACTATCATGCAAGAATTGAAAGAACGTTTGGAGATTGACGCGAAGTATCAATGGTCTTTGGATGCCATGTTTGCTACGGATGATGCATGGGATGCGGAGTTAGATGCTGTGCGTAAAGTGATTGAACAAGATCCACTAGACGCTGTTCGGGGGCACCTTGGGGAAGGGCCTGAGGTGGTTTTACATTACTTTGAAATTTCAAAGGAAATTTCTGAGCGTCTAGGTAAACTTGGCATCTATGCTCACACCAAAAATGACCAAGACACACGGGTGCCGATGTATCAGGCTATGATGAGCCGCATGCAGATGCTGCAGGCAGCTTATAGTGAAAAAGAGAGTTTTTTTGAACCGGAACTACTGAGTTTGCCACAGGAGCAGTTGCAAGCTTATGCTGATGCCGAACCACTTGCTGAGTATAAGCACATCCTGGAAGACATTTTGCGTAGCAAACCGCATGTTTTAACACCGCAAGCTGAATCACTTCTTGCTTCGCTACAAGAAGTATTTGGCGCAAGTCATCGCGTGTTTTCCCAATTAACCAATGCGGACTTCGTTCACGGCGCATTTACGGTGGATGATGTAGAGTATACGGTGACAGAGGGACGCCTTGGCCTATTGCTTCGTAATGAGAACCGTGATGTACGACGCCAAGCATTTAATCATGTGTATGACACCTACCTAGCTCACAAAAACACCATCTCGGCCTTGTATGCCACAAGTGTCTCAAAAGACATTTCGCTAGCGCACGCTCGTGGGTTTGAGACAGCTAGGCAAGCAGCGTTGTTTTCAAATAACATTCCGGAGACGGTTTATGATGCATTGATCGAAGGCGTGCGCAACAACATCACGTTCGTTCATCGGTATTGGGAATTACGTCGTAAACGACTTAATCTGGATGCTATTCACATGTATGATAAGTATGTGCCGCTAGTTGAAGCCAGCCTGGATGATTATTCTTTTGATGCTGCTTTTGATTTGGTGAAAAAGGGACTTTCTGCTTTAGGACAGGACTATGGGCATACGCTACAAACAGCCTTGACAGAGCGTTGGATTGATGTTTTCGAAAATCCAGGTAAAAGAAGTGGAGCTTACTCTACGGGCTTTTATGCCACGCGCCCTTATGTGTTGTTGAATTTCCAAGGCGATTACAATAGCGTATCGACGCTAGCGCATGAACTTGGTCACAGTATGCACACGTACTTGTCAGGGAACAATCAGCCTCCACAGTATTCGGGGTACTCGATTTTCTTGGCGGAAATCGCGAGTACGGTCAACGAAACTCTCTTAGTGAATCATCTGCTCGATGTCACGAATGATCCAAAAGCCCGTGCTGTACTGATCAATCAGTAGTTAGACTCGCTAACAGGAACGATCTATCGGCAAACTATGTTTGCGGAATTTGAGTTGATGGCACATCGTCAAGTAGAGGAAGGTGCGGCGCTGACACATGACTCCTTGTGTGACATGTACTCGACGCTCAACCAGTTCTATCATGGCAATGCGTACCGCGAAGACGATCGTTCAACCGCTGAATGGTCGCGCATTCCACATTTCTATCGGCCGTTTTATGTGTATCAATACGCGACAGGAATGAGTGCAGCGTTAGTGTTTGCCGATCGCATCCGCAAAGATGGCGTTAACGCAGCGCAAAAATACCTGGGATTTTTAAAAAGCGGGTCGAAAGACTACCCACTTGCTGTACTTCAAGAAGCGGGCCTAAACATGAATGATCCACAAGTTATCACGCAAGCTCTATCGGTGTATGGTGACCTTGTTACGGAACTTGAGCAACTTTTAGGCTAAGATCGCTCGTGAAACGCAAAAGGGCAACGTTAAAATTGCCCTTTTGTGTCTTGTAAGTTTTCTTTGCGAATATCTTGCATAAAGTCTGTAACAAGTTGCAACACCTCGTGTGAGGAGTGCCTATTTTCTTGAAGTTTTTTGGCAAAAGTCAGATAAGGTTCTGATTTCTCATCTAACAAAAATTGAACGACTTCAGGAGGTTGGGTTTTACCCCACTCTTCGAGTGACTCACTAACAAGTTCTTGTGAGTCTGTTGGAAGATCCAACAAATCGTAAATCGAAATGCCAAGAGCTTGACACAATTTATAAACGAGGTCAACTGACGGGCTCTTTCTTGTCCCCTTTTCGAGTTGCGAAATGTGACTGATAGAAACTCCAGAGCGTGTTGACAAATCTTCCAAGGACCACGCGAAGGATCTTCGCAACTGTAACAATCGGTTTCCGTTAAAACGCCCAACCTGACGCATGCGGACCACCCTCTATCATAAATGCTCACTCTCTAAATTATACTGCGTATTACACAAATGAGTAAAGCGGTAATAGACAAGTTGGTAAAGAAAGACGCACTCGTTTGATGAGTGCGTCATGCGTCATTTTTGAAGGGATTTAGTAAGCTCTTGCAAACCACACCGTATGTTTTGCCGGTTGGTTACACACAACGCAAGTATCCATGGTTGAAGGTGGGGAGAATGGGATATTGCGGCTAGTAGCTCCTGTCTCATTTTTAATTTGGCTTTCACACGCATCATCACCACACCAACCAGCAAGCGCAAAGCCTTTTTCTTCACGCACGACACGGTGTAATGCTTCGATGGATTCGACTTTTTGCGAGCGACCCTCTTGAAAAGCCAACGCAGTTTGGTACATTGAAGTTTGAATTTCGGTCAACAGATCCTGTACGTGTTGGGCTATGTTTTCGATGGGGGTTGCTTCTTTCGTTCCTGTGTCCCTACGTACCAAGACAACCTGCGAGGCGTCAAGGTCGCGCGGTCCAATCTCTAAGCGAACTGGGATTCCTCGCATCTCATATTCGTTGAACTTCCAACCAGGGCTATTGTCTTCATTCGCATCCATCTTGACACGAATGCCCGCTACTTTGAGTGAATGTACAATCGCATCGGCCGCCGTTAGAACTCGTTCGCGCGTTTTGGCAGGGCCAATCGGAATGACGATCACTTGCATTGGCGCGATGCGAGGGGGTAGTTGTAAGCCGCGATCATCACCATGCACCATGATGAGGGCACCAATGATGCGTGTCGTCATCCCCCATGATGTCGTATGGGCAAATTTGCGTTCGTTATCTTTATCAAGAAATTGGATATCGAAGCCGCGTGCGAAATTGTCTCCCAGGTAATGCGAGGTTGCGGCCTGAAGTGCCCTTCCATCTTTCATCATCGCTTCGAGCGAATAGGTAGCTACTGCGCCAGGAAACTTTTCTGATGGCGTCTTTTGACCTTGAATGACAGGAATAGCTAACTCCGTTTCACAAAAGTCTGTGTACACTTCAAGCATTCGTTTCGTTTCTTCTTGTGCTTCTTGTGCCGTGGCGTGGGCCGTATGGCCTTCTTGCCAAAGAAATTCACTCGTGCGTAAAAATGGTAAAGTCCTTTTTTCCCAACGAACAACATTTGCCCACTGATTGATCAAGAGCGGCAAATCCCGATAAGATTGAATCCATTGACTGTACATGTAGCCAAAAATCGTTTCCGAAGTCGGACGAACGGCAAGACGCTCTTCCAAGTTATCGTCGCCAACTTGCGTAACCCATGGTAACTCGGGGTTGAACCCTTCCACATGTTCTTTTTCCTTTTGGAAAAAGCTTTCCGGGATGAGTAAAGGAAAATAGGCATTACGATGTCCAGTCTCCTTAAATCTGCGATCAAGTTCACGTTGGCAGGCTTCCCATAGTTCATATCCGTCAGGCTTAAACACGATACAACCGCGCACGGGAGCATAGTCCATCAGATCCGCTTTTGTAATTACATCGATATACCAGCGAGAAAAATCTTCGCTTTGCGGTGTGATTTCTTTAACAAAATCCTTCTCTTTGGCCATAAAAATCCTCCTGCCTCAAAATGCAACAACTTCCTTAGTACTATAACCGAAAACACCTTACAAATCGATCCTGTACACGTTGACCGGGGTACCTGCCCGCCATATTTCCAAACGTATGACAGTCGGCAATTCATGAAATCTTGCTTGATCCACTACTTGCGCTTTAGAAATCTTGACAATGGAACGCATCGACGAGGTGTTGCTCGTTGCGATAATACAAAAAAGCGTTTCAAATGTTGCAGGAAGATGTTCAAATAAGTATTCTTTCGCTATTTTTTGTAATCCCTGTCCGCGCCTGTTTGGGGTGATGTACGTCCCAAGCAGGCCATTTTGGTTGCGGTCATTGACATGGGTAACAGCGATAAGTCCTATGACCGCATCTCCATCCATAATGCTAAAAGCGCACGGCATTTGTGGTCCTAAGGTCTGGATGGTAAGTTGGGCGGCTTCTTGCAAGGCTGCTTGTGTGCTTGAAAAAGGCCATTCGTTTAGTCGCCAAACATCGGATGGTGTGTTTGCAAAAGCAATTTGGCTCTGTCTGCAAAGAGCCAGAGCGGCGTTGTCATCGTAGGGTTGTAATGAGATCGACAAGAAAGTCACCCTTTTAGATATTCCTCGATTGCACAAATAAAGTGTACAATAGGAAAATGGAGGTGCCCTTTAATCATGAAGGAAACACTGGGTGAACGAGTTAGGGAAAAGCGCATATCGCTCGGACTCACAGTCCAAGAATTGGCTCAACGTGCTCAAGTGTCCGCGAGCTACATTTACGCTATTGAAGCTGGTGTGCGCGGATCGCGTATTGAAAAACTTACACGCATTGCAAAAGCTCTTGATATAAGTCTGCTAGACATCTGGCCATATGATCTTTAGCTTGCTTGTTTTGTGTTAGCATACACGATGGGTCTTGAAGATGCCAACTCCAGTGGTCTACAATGGAGCCTGGGGGTGGTCCGATGCGTACTGATGTGTATATGACAGAATTAAAAGATCGCGGATATCGGGCCACAGGGAAACGCCGTGATATCCTCGATTATTTACTAAGCCATAACCGATATATTAATGCCCGTGAACTGATTGATGCGATGAAAGAAAAGTATCCTACGATGAGCCTCGAAACGGTCTATCGAAACCTGAAGACGCTGCGCGATGAAGGCATTATTGAGGAGTCGCGCTTTGAAGATAATGAAACAAAGTATCGCATCGCGTGTCAAACGTCACACCATCATCATTATATATGCATTGCATGTGGCATAACGATGGTGATTGACCATTGTCCGATGCCTGATGTCGGGTTGGCGCCACAAGGTTTTATGGTTTTGCAACATCGATTTGAGGTATTGGGATATTGTGCAGATTGCCAACCAGGGCCTCACCATGAAGGGAAGGTGGAGCCTGTTGCAAGTGGACAAACACAAGGATCCTTTGATCGCTCAACTTTATAAAGCGGTGTTACAGCTTCAAAGTGTCGAAGACTGTGATCGTTTTTTCGATGATTTGTGTACCATTGGAGAGATGCAGTCTCTCGCGCAAAGACTTGAAGTGGCGCGTATGCTGGATGAAGGTATGACATACAGCCATATTGAAGAAGTGACCGGAGCAAGCACAGCCACGATTAGCCGAGTGAAACGATGTCTACACTATGGTTCAGATGGGTACCGTACGGTACTAGACAGAATGAAACGGTGAGGACATGTGACTATTCAATCTTGGCGATGTGTAGCTAAGCTTGATCCTGAACGAAACCATAGTGATGATTTGTTGCAAGTCGTGATTCATAGCCCTTTTGATGCGATCGTTTTAGGCGGTACAAGCGGTGTGACAAGGGAAAACACGACGGATCTGGCTTTAGCCCTTCGTCGGCGCCGTATAAGAATACCTGTGTGGCAAGAAATCTCTGATGGACAAGCGGTTGCCTTTGGTGTGGATGGGTACTTGGTGCCCGTTGTTCTTAACGCAACTGACGTTGACTATCTGGCTCGGGGACACATACAGGCGTTACGGCGCTATAGAGAACAGATATCGTGGAATCATTTGTTGGCGTTAGGCTATATTGTGATGCATGGCGATTGTGCTGTTGGTCAAAAAACAAAAGCAGACATTCCACGGGATTTCTATGATGTGTTGGCATTAGCAGAGTATGGTGTCAAGCTGTGCGGATTAAAGGCGCTCTATATCGAATATAGCGGACGGCTTGGCGATGATGGCCTCGTGGCACGTTTGCGTACGCATCTACCTTCTGTGCAGGTGTTTTATGGTGGCGGAATTGCCTCTTATGAACAGTTGGATCAGTTTCTGTCTGTCGCATCCACCGTCGTCGTTGGCAATGCTTTGTACAGTAATCCTTGTGGCGTGTTTGACGTATCGGCGCCAAAGATGGTATAGTATGTCTCGTTATCGGAATGTAGCTCAGCTTGGTAGAGCGCACGGTTCGGGACCGTGAGGCCGCAGGTTCGAATCCTGTCATTCCGACCAAAGCTATAACTGCGCAGGTTGCACGTTTTCATAGAGTCGCGGCCACGTTTTTCCTGATACTTGTCTCAGGGAAAACGTGGTTTTTTTGTTCCAATTTGCGAGTGAATTGTTTGTGACATAGGGAAGCCTACACAGGATGTCCGGGCATTGAGCAATCCTATAACATCATCAAGGCTGTTTTGCAACGTTACCTTGAGAGCTTACGGAGTATGGTTACGACAATCTGGCGCATTGCCTCTTCGCGTGTTTTCCCTTAAGGATCGGCTTTTTATTGTTACTTCGAAAACCAATCAGGTATAGTAGAGGTATATCACGTTTCGGGGTGACTACTGTGCAAGTACGTATTGGTGTCATTATGGGAAGTAAATCGGATTATGAAACGATGCGTCATACAACCGAGCTCTTGCGGTCCTTTTCTGTGCCCTTTGAGGTGCAAGTCGTGTCAGCACACCGGACACCGGAAAAACTTTATGATTATGCTAAAACAGCTCGTACACGTGGAATTCAAGTGATTATTGCTGGGGCCGGGGGTGCGGCTCATTTGCCAGGTATGGTGGCCGCCATGACGACCTTGCCAGTTATTGGCGTACCCGTACAAAGCAAAGCTTTGCAAGGTATGGATAGCTTATTGTCGATTGTGCAGATGCCAGCCGGAATTCCGGTAGCCACGGTGGCCATTGGCGTTGCGGGGGCAAAAAATGCAGCGCTACTCGCCTTGCAAATGCTCTCTATCTTTGATGATGATATGGCTAAACGACTTGAGGTTTATCGCGAGACCCAAACGCAAGATGTGTTACAAGCTACGATCGACGAGTAAATTGGCGTTGGAGGTAACTATGGTTAAAAAAATGCTTGGTATTTTAGGTGATGGTCAGCTTGCGCAAATGACTTGTCTTGCGGGACAAGCCATGGGTTTTACGATGCACGTTTATGCTAGTGATCGTTTTAATCCAGCGGCACTGGTGGCTGATCAAGTGTGGATTGGTGACTTAGAAGATACCGAGCGGTTGATGGAGTTTGCTCGATCTGTCGATGCTGTTACTTACGATACGGAGTTATTGCCCATCGATGGTGTGCGCGCTGCAGCACAATACACGCCCGCCTTTCCGCATCCTGATGTCCTCTACATGGCTCAAAATCGGATACGTGAACGTGCATTTCTTTTACAACATGCTATCCCGACACCGCGGATTGGTGTCGTTCACACGAAAGAAGATATCGCGGCTTCTATAACGCAAGTTGGCATTCCGTGCGTTATGAAGACAGCGGAACAGGGATATGACGGCAAAGGCCAGGTCCGCATCGACGATGCTTTGCAGGCTCCTTTAGCGTTTGTGTCCCTTGGTTCTGTTCCTTGCGTGGTTGAGGAATGGATCGAGTTTGAACGGGAGATGTCCGTGATCGTAGCGGGTGATCAGCATGGGCATGTGACAACGTATGCGGTGATTGATAATGAACATCGGCACCATATACTCCATCTTTCTAAGGCACCTTCTACGTTACCCTTGGAGGTGCAAAAAGAAGCTACAGACATTGCTCGACAAATCGCCAAAGCTTGTTCGTTGGTAGGCTTGCTTACCGTAGAAATGTTTTATGCCAAAGACGGTAGAGTGCTTGTCAATGAATTGGCACCGCGTCCTCATAATTCTGGTCATCATACGCAGGTTTCCGCAGTCACTAGTCAATTTGCGCAATTGTGCCGTGCGATGGCAGGTCTAGAGCTAGGCTCTACAGAACAACAGCCTGCAGCCATGATGAATATACTTGGCGATATGTTTTTAAAGACCAATGAGCAACCCTATACGAGTCCAGGGTTTATAACCCCCTTAGTAAATGACGTGACTATTTTTTATTACGGTAAGCAACAGGCACGAGCCGATCGCAAGATGGGACACATCTTGGCTCTCGCAAATGATGTCGAGGCGGCTGCTCAAAAAGTGCGGTTACAAGAGAAAGAGTTGGTGACAAAGTATGGCAGTGGAACCGGCGAACACGGTGCAACTTCTTGAGGGGTTGAATCCGCCACAAAAAGAAGCGGTGCAGCACACGCAAGGCCCGCTATTGATTATTGCCGGTGCTGGAAGCGGTAAGACAAGTGTACTAACACGCCGCATCGCGTATCTTATTGCACATGATCGAGTGGCCCCTTGGAGTATTTTAGCCATCACATTTACCAATAAAGCAGCCAGTGAAATGCGCCATCGCGTAGAAGCACTCGTTGGCGTGGATGCTGCTGATATTTGGGTGGCAACTTTTCATGCCACCTGTGTACGCATTTTGCGTCGGGATATTGACAAACTGGGGTATGCGAAGCAATTTACGATCCTTGATGCAGGCGATCAATTGACCGCTGTGAAAAGAAGTCTCGAGGCTCGCAATATCGATCCGAAGAAATTTGACCCGCGAGCTATCTTGTCAGCGATCAGCCATTATAAAAATCAGTTGGTTGAGCCCTCAAGAGCGGCGAAGCAGGCGCAAACGCTTTTTGAGCAAGTGGCCGCTGAAACGTATAGGGATTATCAGGCGCGGTTGCGATCGCAAAATTCATTGGATTTTGATGATCTCATCATGAAAACAGTCGAACTTTTTTCTAACGACCCGCAAGTATTAGCGTATTATCAGGCAAAATTTCAGTATGTCTTGGTCGATGAATACCAAGATACAAATCACAGCCAATATCGTCTCATTCAGCTTTTAAGTGGGCGTTATCAAAACCTATGCGTTGTTGGCGATTCAGATCAATCGATCTACCGTTGGCGGGGAGCCGATATCAGCAATATCTTGTCATTTGAAAAAGATTATCCGACCGCAAAAGTGATCATGCTAGAACAAAATTATCGTTCTACACAAATGATTTTGAGAGCTGCTAACGGTGTTATTGAAAACAATACAAACCGGCCAGACAAGAAATTATGGACAGATAACGATCCTGGTGAACTGGTGCACTTGTACCGTGCGTTGGATGAACGTGATGAGGCAAACTATGTCGTAGGAGAAGTCCATCGTCGCGTACGGGAGCAGTCTTTTATCTTTGCGGATGCGGCGATATTATATCGGACCAACGCCCAATCCCGTGCTATCGAAGAAGCTTGTCTGAAAGCGGGTATTCCTTATCGGGTGTTTGGCGGCATTAAGTTTTATGAACGTAAAGAAATTAAAGATATTATGGGCTATCTTCGCCTCATCGCCAATCCTGATGATGATCTAGCCCTACTACGTGTCATCAACATGCCCAAACGAGGGATCGGTGATGGTACGATCGCTCGTATTACGGAGTATGCCTCAGAACATCAAATGTCTCTTTTTTCGGTGATGGAAGATATCACGATGTTAGGATTGGCGAGTCGATTCACACAAGCCATCGAAGAATTTGTTCGTATGCTTAAGCAGATCGCTGCGCAAGAGACCTTTTTGTCCGTGACAGAGTTATTAGAACAGGTGTTCGTGCGAACTGGATACCGTGATATGCTGACGCGAGAAGGTACGATTGAGGCGCAGACGCGTCTGGAAAATATGGAAGAGTTGCTGACTGTTACGCAGGAATATGAAAAGCGGAACCCAGAAGGTGGTTTAATCGGCTTCTTGACCGACGTGGCTCTTCTTGCTGATGCAGAACAAGAAGGCGGGGTAGGTGAGGGCTTGACCTTGATGACCTTGCATAGTGCCAAAGGCCTGGAATTTCCTGTCGTCTTTTTAGTTGGTATGGAAGAGGGCGTTTTTCCCCATTCGCGCAGTGCCGTTGACATGGAAGAACTGGCTGAGGAAAGACGATTATGTTATGTCGGCATCACTCGGGCAAAACGTGAATTGTATGTAACTTGCGCAGCGATGAGAATGCTGTTTGGTCAAACAAAAACCAATCCTCCATCACGGTTTTTGGCAGAAATTCCGAGCCAACTTATCGAGGAAATTTCTCCAAAGCGCAAACCTTCGTTTACGACGCCAAGCGTAGCCGCGTACGCGATTAGCCACACGCCAAAAGGATTTGGTGGCGACGTAACGCTGGATTGGCAAGTGGGCCAACAAGTTATGCACAAAAAATGGGGCATGGGAACAATTATGGAGCGATTTGGTGAAGGCGATGACCTGGAGTTGACCATAGCGTTCGATCCGCCCATTTTATCACGGAAGTTGTTAGTCAAATATGCACCCATCACAAAGGTGAGTGACGAGCTTGAATGATCAGTTGCGCATCGACGAATTGCGTTCTCAACTGCGTACCTACGATTATCATTATCATGTGTTAGATGATCCGATTATTAGTGATGAGCAGTACGACCGACTTTTTTGCGAACTTGTCGACCTTGAAGCACTGCACCCGGAATGGGTTTCAACAGATTCCCCAACGCAGCGTGTGGGAGGAGTCTTAGCCGAGGGATTTGATAAAGTTTCGCATGACATTCCCATGCTTTCTTTAGGCAACGTGTTTTCTGCAGGAGAAATTGCTGAATTTGATGAACGAGTACGCGCAATTGCAGGTGATGATGTTGCTTACGTTTGTGAGCTGAAAATTGACGGCTTAGCTATCTCGTTGCACTATGAAGAAGGGCTATTTGTGCAGGGTGCGACACGTGGGGATGGGACGATCGGCGAAAATATCACAGCTAATTTGCGAACGATACGCGCTATTCCACTTCGCTTACATGAACCGCTCTCTGTTGAGGTGCGCGGAGAAGCGTATCTTTCACGAAAGTCATTTGCGTCGCTCAATGTTTCAAGGCAGGAGGAAGGGGTGGCGCTTTTTGCCAACCCGAGAAACGCTGCAGCAGGTTCTTTACGACAACTTGATCCTCAGGTTGTTGCCAAACGTGGATTATCGTTTTTTGCCTATGCTATGCCTGACGCGAAAGGTATCGTGCAAAGCCAGCATGAAGCGCTTCTTTTCATGCAAAAGTCGGGTTTTCCGGTCAATCCCTACTTTGCGTTATGCCATACTGTATCGGATATCGTAAGCTATATTGAAAAGGCAGAAAAGCTTCGAGAAACCTTGCCGTATGATATCGATGGTGTTGTCATTAAGGTCAATTCGTTTTCCGTCCAAGAACAGTTGGGCTTTACAGCAAAGAGCCCACGCTTTTCAGTCGCCTACAAGTTTGCTGCTCAAAGAGCACATAGTAGGTTGTATCACGTCGAGTGGAGTGTCGGACGCACTGGTGTTGTCACACCAACAGCTGTTATCGACCCTGTGTTTCTAGCCGGAACTACGGTGAGTCGGGCTACGTTGCATAATGAGGATGTGATCAAAGAAAAAGATGTGCGCTTGGGCGATATGGTAGTTGTCCAAAAGGCGGGTGACATTATTCCTGAAATTGTGGGACCTGTTATCGCTTTACGTACGGGACAAGAAGTCCCTATCGAGTATCCTACCCGGTGTCCTGCTTGCGACACGCCCTTAGTACGTCTAATGGATGAAGCCGCATGGCGCTGCGTCAATGAATCTTGCCCTGCAAAGCAGATGGAGAAATTGATTTATTTTGCCTCGCGACATGCGATGAATATCGATGGTATGGGTGAGGCTATGGTTGAAGCGCTTTTCCATGGCGGACTTGTTCGTGATGTCACGGACTTTTACACGCTAGAAAAGAATGATTTGTTACGGTTAGAGCGCATGGGTGAAAAGTCGGCCTCAAAACTCACCGATGCCATTGCTAAGAGCAAGGAGCAACCTTTAGAGCGAGTACTTATTGGGCTAGGGATTCGCCTTGTCGGAGAAAAAGCAGCGAAGGTGCTTGCTACCACTTTTTCATCGATGGATTCGTTGATGCAAGCATCGCAAAACGAATTGCAGACGATTCCCGACGTGGGGCCGAAGATGGCGCAAAGTATCGTTCAGTACTTTGCTCAGGAAGCCAACCGCGATCGTGTAATGCGTCTTCGTGAATTGGGCTTGACGATGAAAAGCACAGTTCGAGAGCAGAGCCGTCCTGGAGGTCCATTTGTCGCAAAAACTGTGGTCGTTACGGGGACTTTTACTACGATGACGCGGCAAGATGCTGTGTCGCGCATTGAACAACAAGGTGGTAAGGTTAGTTCAAGTGTGAGCAAAAAGACGAATTACGTGATTTATGGGCAAGATGCTGGTTCAAAGCTTGCAAAGGCACAACAACTTCTCATAGAGCTGCCTGATTTGCCCTTGCGCATTATAACCGAAGATGAGTTTTTGGATTTGCTAAACGCCAAACAGACAGGCGCCTAGCAGTCGTCGCGTGTCTGTTTGGCAATTGATCGCTTTACTTAACGGCCGCGAATATAATGGCCAACATCTTGGCGATAGTGGCGTTTAATACGAATGACATGATAGCGTCTCGAGTATCGCCCAACGAGAAATGCCAGCGGTATCGTGATCACTTCGACCGCTGCCCACCAGTTCATAGGCATCCCTCTTCCAGTTTGTCTCCTTATGATTTTATGTCGGCAAACAGGCGAACAGAACGGGTGACGAACGAATTCGTTTTCTCCCGATGCCATATTTGGTATACTAACAACGGCTTTGATCATCATGGGGAGGCTTTAGCAATGTTGTATTTGCTGGCTTTCGTCTTCAGTTTTTTGCTGGTTTTTCTAACGGTGCCATTCGTTCAAAAGCTGGCCATGAAGACGGGTTTTGTCGATATGCCAAACCAACGTAAGATTCACAAATCCCCGATTCCATTGCTTGGTGGAGTCGCTATCTACGCCGGATTTGTCATTACGGCAGGTGTATTTACCCATCGATCACAAGAATACTGGGGACTTGCGCTTGGTGGGTTGATCATTTTTCTGATCGGTATTATCGACGATTTTTATAAGACAAGAAAACGTGATTTGCCAGCATGGCCAAAGTTTCTCATCCAGATCGTGGCTGCTAGCATGCTGCCTTTTTTTAATATCACGATTCAAGGAATAAACATTCCTTTTGAGCATGGTGCTTTTGTGACTTTTCCGATGTGGTTACGCTATATCACTACGATAATCTGGGTTGTTGGTATTACTAACATGATGAACTTTCTTGATGGTGTGGACGGGTTGGCAGCTGGGATCGCGGCAATCTCATCGACGACACTCTTTTTGATTGCTTTAGTTAAAGGGTTGCCAGCCATGGCCATGCTGTCTGTGATTTTAGTCGGAACGTCGTTAGGGTTTTTGCGCCACAACTTTCATCCTGCACGAATCTTTATGGGTGATGCCGGTGCAACGTTTCTAGGCTATGTGCTAGCAGCGATTGCGGTTGATGGCGCTTTTAAATCAGCGACATTAGTCTCTGTTGCTATACCGGTATTTGCTCTTGGCGTCCCTATTATGGACGCATTTTACGTCATTATTCGACGCTTTCGGGAAAATCGTCCGATCTATGTTGCGGATAAAGGGCACACATTTCATCGTTTGATCGATTCGGGATTGTCGCAAAAACAGACGGTAACTTTTTTATATCTATTAGGTATATGCTTTTCTTTAGCGTCTATTGTTATTTTGTTAGCGGTTAAAGGACAAGGCTGAATATAGACAGACGTTGATACGTTTGATTGAGGAGGAAGTTGTATGACGTTATCCAAAGCAGATGTCGATCATGTGGCGCGTTTGGCACGACTTGATTTGTCCGAGCAAGAAAAAGCAGAATTAGCTGAAGAACTTAGTGCCATTCTTGATTACGCAAGTCAATTGCAAGAAGTGGATTTAGATGCTGTGGAACCGATGAGCCATGTGTCGGGACAACACGCGGTTTTTCGCAAGGATGAACCCCATGTATCCTTGCCTCCAGACGTTGTATTGAAAAATGCTCCCGACGCAGAAGACCAGCAATTTAAAGTTCCGGCGATAATGGAGGGTTAATGGTGCTCGATTTCTCACAAGGTATACGAAAGCTTCACGAGGCTCTACGTGCAGGGACGACAACGCCTGAGAGGCTGCTTAACGAAAGTTTTGAGCGAATCGAACACGCGGATGGTGAGATTAATGCGTTCTTGCGCGTGAATGATCTTGTTGCTCGTGATCGTTTAACGACAAAGGCAGCAATCGCAGACGCATTTTCACCAAAGCATTTGCTCGATGGGATCCCATATGCTTTAAAAGATAATATGTGCTATGAAGGTATCGAAACCACATGCGCAAGCAAAATTCTTGAAGGTTACATACCACCTTATACAGCGACGGTAGCGCAAAAACTCGACGATGCTGGAGCGATACTTGTCGGAAAAGCGAACATGGATGAATTCGCCATGGGATCATCGACGGAGAATTCAAGTTATTTTCCTACAAAGAATCCTTGGCATAAAGAATATGTGCCGGGTGGATCTTCTGGCGGATCAGCAGCGGCGGTGGCAGCTGGTATGGTTCCTTACGCGCTTGGTTCTGATACGGGTGGTTCTATTCGTCAACCGTCCGCTTTTTGCGGCGTAGTTGGCCTTAAGCCGACATATGGGCGTGTATCGCGGTACGGGCTTGTGGCGTTTGCGTCTTCGTTTGATCAGATCGGTCCTATCACCAACTCAGTTGAAGATGCGGCAATTGTGCTTCAAGCCATCGCAGGGGCCGATACCCATGATGCAACATCAGCGCACATAGATGTGCCTGATTTTAGTGCCAAACTAACGGGAGATATTCGCGGTCTAAAAGTTGGTGTGGCCCCGGAGTTTTTCGCCGATGCGATGGATGAAGGGGTACGTCAGCGTGTAGAAGAGGCCGTCAAAGTGCTGAAGGAACTCGGTGCGGAGATTCAACCAATTAGCCTGCCACATACCAATTATGCCATTGCAACTTACTACCTGTTGGCGCCAGCTGAAGCATCATCGAATTTGGCCCGCTTTGATGGTGTGCGGTATGGCTATCGCTCACAAAATGCACAAAATCTCCTCGATATGTACAGTAAAACACGAAGCGAAGGGTTTGGCCGGGAGGTTAAACGACGCATTTTGATCGGGACCTATGCCTTGTCCTCTGGTTATTATGACGCCTATTATAAGCGCGCACAAAAAATGAGAACGTTGATTCGCCAAGATTTTGAACAAGCTTTTTCACAAGTGGATGTGATCGTATCGCCGACCACACCGACTCCTGCGTTTTTGCTTGGTGAAAAGACGAAAGATCCTGTCACCATGTACATGACCGATATGTGTACGATCCCTGTTAATCTTGCTGGCCTGCCAGCAATCAGCGTGCCGTGTGGTTTGTCACAGGGCTTGCCTGTTGGATTGCAAATTATCGGTAAGATGTTTGATGAGCAGACGATATTGCAAGTGGCCGACGCTTATGAGAAGGCAGTCGATTTTGCCGCAGTACGTACGGCTCATAGGAAGGAGGCGAAGTAACCGTGTATGAAACTGTTATTGGTTTAGAAGTTCACGTCGAACTTGGGACGAAAACGAAGATATTTTGTGGTTGTGAAACAGAGTTTGGGGCTCCTCCAAATACCCATGTGTGCCCTGTGTGCATGGGGAGCCCGGGTGTTTTGCCAGTGTTAAATGAACAAGCTCTGCGACTTGGAATGAAAGCCGCTATGGCTTTGCATTGTGAAGTGCGCAAAGACAGTAAATTCGATCGCAAAAATTATTTTTATCCTGATAGTCCGAAAGCCTATCAAATCTCGCAATACGATGAGCCGATCGGTGAACATGGCTATATCGATATCGAGGTGGGGGGACAAGTACGGCGTATTGGCATCACGCGTGTTCATCTTGAAGAAGATGCGGGCAAATTGAATCACTCAGTCTTTGGTGATGCATCGTACGTTGACTTTAATCGAGTCGGCATTCCGCTAATTGAGATTGTTAGTGAACCGGATATTAAAACAGCAGAAGAGGCTCGGCTGTATCTTGAGGAACTTAAGGCGATCATGCAATATTGCGCTGTGTCCGAATGTAAGATGGAAGAAGGATCCTTGCGTTGTGATGCAAATATTTCGCTGCGACCGATTGGCCAAAAGGAATTGGGTACAAAGACAGAAATCAAAAATATGAATAGTTTTCGCCATGTCGAACGTGGTCTCTTGTTTGAACAAGAACGTCAGGAGGCCATGTTATATCGTAACGAAAAGATCGTGCAAGAGACTCGGCGTTTCGATGAATCGACAATGTCGACTATCTCTATGCGCTCAAAAGAAGACGCACACGATTACCGTTATTTTCCGGAGCCTGATTTGCCGCGCATTGTCGTCTCCGATCGTTTTCTTGCTGAATGTTTGGCGGAAATTCCGGAATTGCCTGCGCAAAAACGTGCTCGTTTCGTTCAGGACTATGGATTGCCTGACTATGATGCCAGTGTGTTAACGGCGAATCGCCCGTTAGCTGAGTTTTTTGACGAAACGGCCAAACGCGTAAAAGACCCGAAGGTTGCGAGTAACTGGATCATGGGCGATGTTTTAGGTTACTTAAAAACAACGGATGCGACGATAGAAACTTTTGCGATCTCCTCGATGCAACTAGCCGAGTTAATCGATTTGATCGATAATGGCACGATTTCAACGAAAATCGCCAAATCAGTCTTTAAGGATATGCTTGAAACGGGAAAAGACGCAAAGATTTTGATTGAGGAACAAGGTCTTGTCCAGATTTCGGATGAGTCTGCGTTACGTACGATCGCGCAAAAAGTGATTGAGAACAATCCTAAATCTGTTCAGGATGTGTTAGCAGGTAAGGAGAAAGCTATCGGTTCTCTTGTTGGTCAGATGATGAAGGAAACGAAGGGTAAAGCCAATCCGCAAGTGGTCAATCAGATTTTGAAAGAGCTTATCACAGGATAAGGGGTGGACCTGTGCGGCCAAAGATTCGCCTGATCTATAATCCTACAGCAGGTAAGGAAGCCTTCCGCTCTAAGCTTGCTGAGGTGTTGCGCATTTTAGAAGAGTCGGGACTGGAAGCATCCTGCCATGCCACGCGCGGTGAAGGCGATGCGAAAATGGCGGCTGTCGAGGCGGCAGTGGACGGCTTTGCGTATGTCGTGGCGTGCGGTGGAGATGGCACGGTCAATGAAGTGGTCAGCGGCCTCGCCAAGGTGCAGGCACGTCCTGTGCTTGGTATTATTCCAGCGGGAACAACCAATGACTTGGCGCGTGCTTTGGGTATCCCATTTCAAATTGAAGAAGCAGCAAAACTGATCGCAAAGCGTTATGAGATTCCACTTGATCTTGGACGTATTCAATTAGGTAATAAGGATCGTGCCGAGCAAGCGCAACGTTACTTTGTCAATATCGCTGCGTGTGGGAAGTTGACGGAAATCACCTATGATGTGCCAAGTAAGATGAAAACGATGTTGGGGCAACTTGCTTACTATATGAAAGGCCTCGAATTGTTGCCTGGTCTTCGACCAATCCACTTGCGCGTCGAGTCACCGGAAAATGTTTATGATGGACAGGCTATGCTGTGTCTCATCACGAATTCGCGTTCGGTAGCAGGATTTGAGCGCATTGCTCCTTTGGCATCAGTTAATGACGGTCAATTTGATGTTTTACTGGTCAAACCGACGAATCTTGGTGATATGATTCGCTTGGTTTCGGCTGGGTTGCGTGGCGAACATACGGCAGACGAGCGCGTGATGTATTTTCATGCTAATTCGATACGACTATCGTCCACGGAGATGGTTGACGTCAATAT
The DNA here is from genome assembly GCA_021821185.1 of Bacillota bacterium. Next base: position 282 of record JAKACU010000028.1, on the reverse strand, counting down.
TGATGGTGAATATGGTGGGGAATTACCGACAAGCATTCAGGTGATGCAACATCATCTGTCTATTATTGTTGATGAGAGGAAGCATTGATGTTGGAGACTCATGAAAAGGCATCGCGCATATCTCCTGTGCATGTGTTTCAGGAATTGGAAGTAACGATTGATCGCCTGGGTTATCGCGGCGAAGGAGTTGCGCGATTTGAAGGCTTCACGATTTTTGTGGAGCAGGCTTTACCGGGTGAGCGTGTCCTCGTCAAAGTGACTAACGTGGAAAAATCCTATGCA
>JAKACU010000027.1 GCA_021821185.1 Bacillota bacterium | reverse complement strand
AAGTCAGTGTTTATGTAGGCATACCCTTTTGCCCGACGCATTGTGCTTATTGTACATTTCCGGCGTATTCCATGGTGGATAAAGCACGGTATGCGCAAGGCTTTTTAGCGGCCATGATTCAGGAAATGAAAGCTATGGGTGATATCCTGCGTGAGTTCGGTGTGCGCGTGACCTCTGTGTACATCGGCGGAGGGACACCGACGAGTCTGCAAGCTGCGGAATTGGGCCATATGCTTGAAGCGATTTACCGCTACATCCCTTCTAGTGGGTCCTGGCGAGAATTATCTGTGGAAGCAGGTCGAGCGGATACGATAACGAAAGATCGTGTTCGTGTCATGCGCAGTTTTGGCGTGAATCGGATCAGCGTCAATCCACAATCGTTTCACGACGATACACTACAAAGGATTGGTCGAGGTCATCGATCAGGCATTGTGCCACAACGATTTACTTTGTGTCGAGATGAAGGATTTGACAACATCAACATGGATTTGATTTTGGGTCTGCCTGGGGAAGATTTGTCTAATGTTATCGATTCTGTTTCGCAAACACTTGCCTTGCAACCTGATGCGGTTACGTTACACACGCTCTCGTACAAAAGAACGTCGGTTGTCAATCGTGAACGTGATCGTTTTGCGGTGGCCGACGATGACACGATCAAGGCCATGATGCAACATGCTGATCGGGAAGTGCGACATGCGGGGTTCGAACCATATTATCTATACCGCCAAAAAGATATTTTGGCGAACTTAGAGAATATCGGATACTCAATGCCTGGTAAAGAGGGCATTTATAATATCTGTATCATCGAAGAAGCGCAAACGATTGTTGGCATTGGCGGTGGTTCCGCGAGCAAATGGGTGATGCCGGATTCGCGTAAAATCACATCACATCAGAATCCGCGTGAACCTTCTGCATACGTGGCAACGATTGATCAGGTGATTGCCAAAAAAGAGAAATTATTGCGTTCCGTTCTTAAATACAAAGCTTGACATGCACCATGGCAATCGTTACTATAACATCTAAATTCCATATGTGTCTGTGATCAGGAGAGTACTGTTTGTAATGCGCGCAGAGAGAGGCGGGTCTCCGGCTGCAAGCCCCCTTACGTGTTCGTACAGGAAAGACACCTGTGAGACGTCCTATGAAGCAAACGTGCAAAAGTAGCGACCGGTTATTTCCGTTATCATGATAAGAGGCTATGTGCTCAGACTTATTTTGGCATATAGCGAATGCAGGGTGGCACCGCGATCGATCATGGCATCGTTCGTCCCTCAAGGACGAAGGGTGCCTTTTTGCATAGCATTCTTTCGATGAATGAGAAAAGAGGAAACGTTATGGCGGAGTTTAGTAAACCGCGCGGTACGGCGGATATCTTGCCTGATCAGATTCCACAATGGCTCACAGTGGAGCAAGAAGCTAGAAAACAATTTTCTTTGTATCATTTTCATGAGATTCGTACGCCGATTTTTGAGCATACCGAAGTTTTCGAACGCGGTGTCGGGGATACCACCGATATTGTGCAAAAAGAGATGTATACGTTTAAAGATCGCGCTGATCGATCCATTACGTTGCGCCCAGAGGGTACAGCCGGCGTGGTGCGCGCTTTTGTAGAAGCAAAAATGTATGGGGGCCCACTGCCTGCGAAGTTGTTTTATATCGGCCCTATGTTTCGTTATGAGGCGCCACAAGCAGGACGCTTTCGACAATTGCACCAATACGGTGTTGAAGTCATCGGTTCCGATGATCCTCGAGTCGACGCGGAAGTCATCGAACTTGCTTACCGTTACTTGCGATCCGTAGGCGCAGATGCGCACCTAGAGATCAATTCGGTCGGTTGTCCGACTTGTCGCGCACGGCATAAAGAAGCACTGATTGCGCATCTGACGCCTGTTAAGGATCAACTATGCGATGATTGCCAGGGACGGTTAACCAAAAATCCTTTGCGAATTTTGGACTGTAAAAAAGATGCAGACCATCCGGCTGTGAAATCGAGCCCGCTTTTGCTTGATTATCTGTGTGACGACTGTAAGAGTCATTTCACAGAACTCCTGCGTAGTTTAGACGCATTGCACTTGGCTTATGAGGTTAATCCACGGCTGGTGCGCGGGTTAGATTATTACACGAAAACTGCTTTTGAATTTATTGATGCACGCATCGGAGCAAAAAGCACGATTTTGGGTGGCGGTCGCTATAACGGGTTAATCAATATGTTAGGTGGACCTGAAGTACCTGGCATTGGTTTTGCGGGGGGTATCGAACGCCTGCTTTTATCACGTAAAGCGGCTGGACTTGATGATGTTGTGCAGGATGAAGTGGATGTTTATATCGTGGCCATGGGTGATGAAGCTAAGATGGCAACGGTCACTTTGCTACAAAGTCTTAGGGATCAGCACATCAAAGTCGATACCGATTACACATCTAGAGGTGTCAAGGCACAGATGAAAACCGCGGATCGCTTACATGCCAAAGCGGCTATCGTTATCGGTGATGATGAGCTCGCGCAAGGTGCATTTACGATTCGCGATTTGTTCGAAAAGACGCAACAAATGGTATCCATTGAACAAATTCCATTCTACTTACAGGGTATATTGAGAAAGGCGGAACAACAGTGAACCGGACACATCATGCTGGACAATTGCGTAGCGAAAATGCAGGGCAAGTGGTGACCCTATCAGGATGGGTGCAACGTCGACGTGATTTGGGTGGCGTTATTTTTGTTGATTTGCGTGATCGAAGCGGCATTGTACAATTGGTTTTTCGCAGTGATGTTAATAATGAGGCATTACAGCTTGCCGATCGCTTGCGTAGTGAATATGTCATTCGTTGTACAGGAACAGTGATCTTGCGAGACAAGGAAGCGATTAATCCAAAACTCCTAACGGGTCAAGTCGAAGTGACTGTGGATGAATTGGTGATTTTTAATGCGGCAAAAACACCGCCGTTTGCCATTGAAGATGATGTGGACGTCGATGAATCCGTGCGCCTTCGTTATCGGTATTTAGATTTGCGTCGTCCTGTTATGCAACAAACGTTTATGCTACGCCACAACGTAACAAAAGTGTTTCGCGATTATTTGGATGAAAAAGGTTTCTTGGAAATCGAGACACCAATGCTAACAAAAAGCACGCCTGAAGGTGCGCGCGATTATCTTGTACCTTCTCGCCTGCACCCTTCGGAATTTTATGCGTTACCACAATCACCACAGCTGTTTAAACAATTGCTGATGGTAGCTGGATATGAAAAGTACTTTCAAATCGTGCGTTGTTTCCGTGATGAAGATTTGCGTGCGGATAGGCAACCTGAATTTACGCAGGTCGATATCGAAACGTCGTTTTTAAGTAAAGAAGAACTGCAAGACATGATGGAAAAGATGATTGCTGATGTTTTTAAAAAGACGATGAATATCGATATAGCATTGCCATTCACACACATGACCTATGACGAAGCCATGGGGCGTTATGGTTCGGACAAGCCTGATTTGCGCTTCGGATTAGAACTTGTTGATTTGTCTGATGCGGTGAAAAATGCGTCATTCAAAGTATTTGCGGATGTCATTGCAGCAGGTGGACAGGTAAAAGCGATCGTCGCACCGGGATGTGGCAGCTACAGTCGCAAAGACATCGATGATCTTTCGAAAATCGCTGCTCGCTTTAGGGCAAAAGGTCTAGCGTGGATGATTGTAGAACAAACGGGGCTTCGCTCGTCGATCACGAAGTTTTTCACCGATGACGAGTTGCAAGCGATCGTACAGACTACGGGCGCAAAGCCGGGGGATTTGGTACTTTTTGTGGCCGATAAAAAGAAAGTTGTCGCAGATGCTCTGGGCGCCCTTCGCAGTCATTTCGGTAAAGTGCTTAACCTGATCGAAGAAAATAAACTGTCGTTTTTGTGGGTGACTGATTTCCCTCTTTTGTCTTATGATGAGGAGGAGAAAAGATATGTATCGGAACACCATCCTTTTACGATGCCTGTTGAGGAAGACATTCCACTTCTTGACAGTGATCCGGAGGCGGTAAAGGCTCAGGCATACGACATGGTTTTAAACGGTTTTGAAATTGGCGGAGGATCGATGAGGATCTATCAGCGTCCTGTGCAAGAATTGATTTTTTCAAAACTTGGTTTTAGTCAGGAAGAGGCTAAAGAGAAGTTTGGCTTTTTGCTTGAAGCATTTGAATATGGCACACCTCCGCATGGCGGGATTGCTTTAGGGCTTGATCGTATCATCATGATTATGGCCAAACAATCTTCCTTGCGTGAAGTGATTGCGTTCCCGAAAACGGCGAGTGGGACTTGTCAGATGACGGACGCTCCTTCAAGCGTGTCGCAAGCACAATGGGATGTGCTTCATCTACTGCCACAGGTCGTTGAAAAAACGAAATAAGCCTGTTGGACATTGGTATAAAGGGATGTTTTTATGATCGATTTGCGCAGTGACACGGTGACTAAGCCTACGCCTGCTATGCGCGCAGCCATGGCTAATGCAGAAGTCGGCGATGATGTCTATGGTGAAGATAAGACGGTGATTGCGTTAGAAGAGACAGCTGCTCAACTTTTTGGAAAAGAGGCTGCGCTGTTTGTAACAAGCGGGACGCAAGGCAATCAGGTGGCAGTTTTGACGCACACGCGACCCTCACAAGAGGTTATCGTCGAATCGCAAGCGCATATTTATTTTTATGAAGTTGGGGCGATGGCTGCTTTGGCAGGTGTTCAGGTGCGCACCGTGGCTGGTGTCCACGGACAAATGCGCCCTGATGATGTGTTACAAGCGATCCGCAATGATGACATCCATTTTCCACAGACGTCACTGATCTGTCTTGAAAATACGCATAATCGCGCTGGAGGAGCTGTCTTACCCCTGGCTTACATGGATGAGATTCGGACGATTGCAAGGGAAAGGAAGATAGCCATCCACTTAGATGGTGCGCGTTTATTCCATGCATCTATCGCCACGGGTCAACCTGTTGCTGAATTTGCAAACCGTGCCGACAGTGTGCAAGTATGTCTGTCAAAAGGATTGTCAGCACCGATTGGATCAATCCTCGCGGGGTCACGTGATTTTATCCATAGAGCGCGCAAATGGAGAAAGGCGCTAGGTGGGGGAATGCGCCAGGTTGGTGTACTGGCAGCGCCCGGGTTGATCGCTCTTACACAAATGGTGGATCGGTTACAAGATGATCATGATCGTGCCAAGAGTCTGGCTCTTGCGCTGTCGCAAATGCCTGATGTAGTTATAGACCTTGATCATGTAGAAACCAACATCGTGATTGCAAATATCACGAAATTGCGTTGTTCTCCGGATGAATTTTTGCATGATCTAGCAAAGGAAGGCGTTCTTGCATCTAATTTCGGTGATGGACTGATTCGATTTGTGACACATTTAGGCATCGAGGATGACGATATTGAGCGGGCCATCATGGTGATTTATCAAGTAGTGCAATCGCACAAGCAGATCGCGTAAAGAGGGACGATCAAGACATGGAAGACTGGGGAAGTATCCCCCTGCCAGAACGAATGCGACCGCAGACACTTGAGGATTATGTAGGACAGCAGCATTTGGTGGGTGACGGTGGGTTACTACGCAACTTAATCGATGCGCATCGTCTCGTTTCGTTAGTGCTATGGGGGCCTCCTGGTACGGGAAAAACAACGCTTGCAAAACTCTTGTCGAGTGTCGCAAAGGCTCGCTTTATTGAGCTTTCTGCTGTCACTTCGGGTGTTAAGGAACTGCGCGAAGCATTTGTACAGGCGCAAGAGGAACGAAATTTCTATGGTGTATCTACAGTCCTTTTTGTTGACGAAATTCATCGCTTTTCTAAGGCGCAACAAGATAGTTTGCTGCCTGCCATTGAGCAGGGTACCGTCATTTTTATTGGTAGTACAACACAAAACCCGCATATCTGCCTGACGCCGGCGTTACAAAGCCGTTTGCAAATTTGTGAGTTATTATCGTTAACGCACGATCAGATCAAAATGGGACTAGAGCGTGCATTGATCGATGAAAAACATGGTCTAAGTTTGTCTTTGGACAGTGTATCGAAAGAAGCTTTTGATTTGTTAATCACACGCTCTGGCGGTGACTTGCGAAAGGCCATGCTCGGTCTTGAGTGGAGTGCAATGTACGCTTTATCTCACGGCGACCAACTCATTGAAGCGAAACACGTTGCAAAAGCAATGCAGGCTACAGCTTTTGTTGATGAATCGTCGTTGTATGATTTGTTGAGCGCATTCGGTAAATCGTTACGTGGTAGTGACAGTGATGCCGCTTTGTATTGGTTTTTGCGAATGACTGAAGCTGGCGTCGATCCTCGGATACCTGTTCGACGTCTTATTGTCCATGCAAGTGAAGATGTGGGGCTTGCAAGCCCGCAAGCTATGGTACAAGCTGTTTCAGCGATGCAGGTGTTAGATATGGTTGGCATGCCTGAAGCGAGAATACCGATTGCTCAGGCGATTATTTTCGTATGTGAGGCTCCAAAATCCAACAGTGTCGTCTTGGCTTTACAAAGTGCAACTGATGTCGTAACCAGATATCCACATGAGCCAGTACCTGCTTATTTGCGTGATCGACACTTCCCACGATTGGGTGATCAGGATGCGAAATACTTGTATCCGCATGATTATCCACATCATTATGTAAAGCAAACCTATTTGCCAGAGGCTTTACAAGATCAAGTCTTTTATCATCCGGGGATAGAAGGCACTGAAGCACGTATTGTCCCACATAAATTACGTAAAACCGAAAAAGAATTGGGTCTCTGACACCTGTATTTGTGCTATACTAAAATTTGTGACATGCATGCGGCAAGGATGGTGATTCCCTTTTTAACGGTTTCTACGAAAGGCCGCTACGGATTATTGCTCATGATTGATCTTGGTACAGCAGGGCCGGACGGTCCCGTTTCACTTAAGTCAATTGCTGAACGAAAAGGTTTGTCGGATCATTATCTCGAACAATTAATTGCACCGCTTCGCAATGCTGGTTTAGTAAAGAGCGTCCGTGGCGCCTATGGCGGTTATTTGTTAGCTAGACCAGCCGATCAAATCACGGCGGGTGAAGTGTTGGTTGTGTTGGAAGGACCCATCGCAGTGGTTGAATCAGGTGCCGATGATGGCCTTGATTTGTTTTGGGCTCGTTTACGAAAAAGTGTAGAACAAGTACTCGACACGACAACGATTGCCGACTTAATTGATTTGTGGGGTAAAAATGATCCTGGTTCGTTAATGTTTTACATTTAAAATAAGAAGGATATTTTCGTGGAATCGATCTATTTGGATTATGCAGCAACCACGCCAATTCACCCCGATGTTCATCGGGCAATGGTTCGATCATTAGAAGAAGATTACGGCAACCCTTCTAGTATCCATCGCGCAGGACGAAGTGCCAAGCAAGTTGTAGAAGATGCCCGTTCCATCGTTGCCAAAGCGCTTGGGGCAAAGGATCATGAGATTATCTTTACGTCGGGTGGTACTGAGAGTGACGTTCTCGCTTTGACAGGCATCCTGATGGCAGGACAAGCTCGCCATATGGTGACGACATCGATTGAACATCATGCTGTGTTGCACACTTGCGATTGGCTGGCCGATCTTGGTTACAAGATCACGTATGTGGCACCGCAAAAGGATGGTTCAGTCTCGGTTAAGGACATGCTTCATGCTGTGCGATCAGACACCGGGCTTGTGAGTATGATGTGGGTTAATAATGAAACGGGTGCTGTGCAACCTGTGACGGAGTTGGCACAGGCACTTGTCGGATCATCTGTGTACTTGCACACAGATGCCGTGCAAGCGATTGGGTCTCTTGCAGTGAATGTAAGAGCCACGCCAGTTGCGGCGCTATCCCTATCAGGACATAAATTATTTGGGCCAAAAGGTATCGGTGCCTTGTATTTGCGTTCTGGCACTCCCTTTCGGTCGTTAATAAATGGTGGAACGCAGGAAAGAAATCGCCGTGCCGGGACTGAAAATATCGCTTCGATTATTGGACTTTCGTATGCAATAGACTTGATTGTGGCAAAGCGAGAAGAGTACGAACGACTCGTGTGCAATCACCGCGATCGCTTTTTACGACACATCATGGAAAATGTGGACGGTGTTCGAGAGCACCGCAGTGAAAAGCAGGCGGGACACATCTTGAATATCGCTTTCGATAACGTACCTGCAGATATGCTCCTTATTGCGCTTGATCTTGAAGGTGTGTTTGCTTCTGCAGGATCTGCATGTACGGCCGGATCGATTGAACCATCGCATGTGCTCGTAGCCATGGGATTATCGGATGTGGAAGTGCGGTCTTCTGTACGTTTTAGTTTTTCGCCTTTTGTACATGATCATGATATCGATAGAGCCGCAACCGTAGTTTGTCATACTGTGAAAAGACTGCGCCATACCTCGTGAATCCGTGGTTTATGATTGGAAAAAATGGACACGCTGAAAGGTGACATGGGCAAAATCGACCAGAGGAGTGCATTTTAGATGGAACGGTGTCCGCACTGCAACAGCAGAGATATCGGGAAAATAGGTAACAATCAATTTTATTGTTGGAATTGTTATATGGAATTTGCGTTAGTAGGCGATCAGGTTCGAATTTACCATGTGGACGAAGATGGCAGTTTGGTTGCCTTTTCACCTGAGGTTTTGGAGCAAGACACACCTGCGGCCGTTTCATAGCACTACCTTGGGAGACAGCGAGGAATCGTACGGTCTCCTTTTTGTTTCTTCTATTTTTACTTGCAAAGACGATAAATATCTGATATATTATATCTCGTTGTTCTATTAAGGGCCTATAGCTCAGCTGGCTAGAGCGCACGACTGATAATCGTGAGGTCAGTGGTTCAAGTCCACTTAGGCCCACCATAGTTGGCAGATACTTACAACGTTCTATGATACTCATTGAGTTGAAACATAGATGCGTTGTTTTTTTATTCGCGATGGTTGAGGGGGTACCTTTTATGATCATTACTGGGACAAGAGTCATACTTGCCGTGGTAGCGCTTGGCGTATTTTTATTGGCTCAAGGCAAACAGCGTCGAGTATCAGACGCGTACTTGCAACGAATTAAGGAAAGGCAACATCGAGAATTGGAAGAGGCTTTGATGGAGCAAGAGCAATTCGATCAAAGAAAACATGATCGCGAGAAAATTGAGGCAGAGGATAAAGGCGAATGAGATACTTGTAGCCGCATATACTTTCTGTGACTGCTTGTCACAGAAAGGAAACGGGGGCGGCGCATTCATTGAATTTGCGTGATCGCAAGGATCGTGCTTTGTATGTGTCTATCCTGAGCTTCATCGCGTTAGCGTGTATCGCGCTAATCGGGCAATTACGGAGCTTTTTTTATGACGTGTGGGACATCCTGTGGGCTGTTCTGTCACCACTTGTCATTTCAATTATTTTCACGTATGTGTTACGTCCTGTGGTGGATTATTTGGCGCGAAAAAAAGTACCGAGAACCGTTGCTATATTGCTGATCTACTTGGTGACAGTTGTCATCATTGCCGTCTTGTTTTTGAATATGATGCCGATACTGGTGGCTCAAACTACCGCCTTTGTACGACAATTGCCTGTATATATAGCGATGTTTGACTCGGTTTTGGATCATTTATCGTTTGTCACTCGTGTTTTGCCTAACGGAATGCGCGTGGGACTTGAAAAAGCTTTGTTGCAAGTCGAATCAGGATCCTTATCTTGGCTTACCAGTGTTATTTTGGGTGTAAAAAATCTGATTGGTGGCCTGATCTCAGCATTTGTTGTCCCTTTTCTCATCTTTTACTTGCTTAAAGATTACCGTCTATTCACTGGCCTTGTGGTTCGTTTGTTTCGACGCAAGTCACAAGATACTGTCGAACGTATCTTGCTCAACATTGACGAATCATTAGGGCGTTATGTGCGTGGTCAATTGCTTGTGATGGGGTTAGTGGGTGTAGCAACTCTTGTCGGGCTTCTCGTCATCCATATGCAGTACGCCCTACTCCTTTCGTTGATCGTGGCATTGACGAATATCATTCCTTATGTTGGACCATTTTTGGGCGCGGCACCTGCTTTATTCATGGCGTTTGGCGTGTCAAATACAATGCTGTTGAAAGTTCTGTTGGTTAACCTTGTAGTGCAGCAATTAGAGGGTAATGTATTCTCGCCTTGGATCATGGGGAAGACCATGAACTTACATCCTTTGCTTATCTTACTTGCGGTTATGCTAGCCGGAGAAGTGGGTGGAATTACGGGCCTTATTTTTGCCGTGCCTATCGTTGCGGTCATTAAGGTGATAGTTGATGAGGTGCATCGCGAATCTCGAGATTTCCGGCCTTGACATAGCTTGTACTTTCATGTATATTACTTTTAGTGCTTGGTGACCATGACGGAGGGGACACACCCGTTCCCATCCCGAACACGACGGTTAAGCCCTCCAGTGCCGATGGTACTTGGACCGCAGGGTCCTGGGAGAGTAGGACGTTGCCAGGCAAATAAAAGCCCCTCTTTTATAGAGGGGCTTTTCTACTATTGAACGGGTTGCAACCATAAAACAGGCTTTGGTATAGTTAATGCACGATCGGGGGTTTTTTGGTGAAAGCTAGCGAAGTTCGTCGAAAATATGTGGAGTTTTTCAGGGAAAAAGGGCATGAGATTGTACCTAGCGCAAGTTTGGTGCCGAAAGATGATGCATCCTTGCTGTGGATTAATAGTGGCATGGCACCCTTAAAACGCTATTTTGATGGGCGAGTGGTACCTGATAATCCTAGGTTGACGAATAGCCAAAAGTGTATTCGAACCAACGACATTGAAAATGTCGGGAAAACAGCGCGACATCACACGTTTTTTGAGATGCTCGGCAATTTTTCGATTGGTGATTACTTTAAGCGCGAAGCCATTCACTGGGCGTGGGAATTTCTCACCCAGCGTTTAATGATTGATGCGACTAAATTATCGATCACGATTCATCCTGAAGATGATGAAGCTTACGCGATATGGCATAAGGAAATTGGTGTTGCAGACGACAAGATTTTGCGATTAGAGGATAACTTTTGGGATATTGGGGAAGGACCGTGTGGCCCGAATTCGGAACTCTTTTTCGATCGTGGCCCAAGTGTTGGCTGTGGTCGTAAAGAATGTGACGCAAGCTGTGACTGTGATCGACACTTAGAAATCTGGAACCTTGTGTTTAGTCAATACAATCACAATCCCGATGGCTCATACACGCCGCTTCCTAAAAAGAATATTGATACAGGCATGGGTCTAGAGCGAACGGCTTCCGTACTGCAAGGTGTTAGCACAAACTATGACACGGATTTGTTTCAACCGATTATTCAACAGGCAGCCGATCGTTTGCACATCCGTTATGGCGAAAAAGAAGAATGGGATGTCGCCTTAAAGGTTATTAGCGACCATCTGCGTGCTGTTGTCTTTTCGATCGCTGACAGTGTATTGCCTAGTAATGAGGGACGCGGTTATGTGATTCGCCGTCTGCTTCGTCGGGCTGTTCGCCATGGAAAACAACAAGGAATGGAGCAACCTTATCTTTATCAACTTGTGGGCGTTGTGGCGGACGTGATGGGGGATTATTACCCCGAATTATTTGAGAAGCGTGCCTTCATAGAGACTGTTATCAAGACAGAAGAAGAACGCTTTTTCGAGACGCTCAGTGATGGCGAAGCGTTGCTGGCAAAAGCTATTGCGCAAGTTAAAGAAGCAGGTACCAAGGTTCTCCATGGTGAGCAAGTGTTTAAGTTGTACGATACGTATGGTTTCCCAGTCGACCTTACCGAGGAAATTGCACTAGAAAGCGACATAACGATCGATCGCGAAGGTTTCTCGCAAGCGCTTGAAAAGCAACGTGAGCGTGCAAGGAATGCGCGTCAAGACAATGATAGCATGCACGTGCAGACGACTGTGCTAAGAGACCTTGACGTGAGTAGCGAATTTGTCGGTTACACCACGCCATCTGTATCCGGCCACATTGTGGCGATGATGGCTGATGATGTTGTGATCAAAGAAGCTTCACTTGGCGATCGAATCCAAGTGGTCTTAGATCGAACGCCGTTTTATGCAGAAAGTGGCGGACAAGTCGCCGATCGAGGAGTTATCTTTGGAGAAGGTTTTGAGCTTTCTGTCAAGGACGTGTTAAAGGCGCCCAATGGGCAACATATTCATGATTGTGAGGTTTTTATGGGGACGCCTTGTGTGGGGGCGACGGTAACCAGTACGATCGATAGGGTTCGCCGATTTGACGTGACCAAAAATCACACAGCAACCCATTTGATGCATAAGGCATTGCGTGATGTGCTAGGTATACACGTAGCGCAGGCTGGGTCTCTTGTCGAGGATGAACGTTTGCGTTTTGACTTTTCTCATATAGGCGCCATGACAAAAGAAGACATGGCACGTGTGGAACGCAATGTTAATGAACAAATTTGGAAAGATATTGCTGTCACTACGGAACAAATGAATTTGCAAGAAGCAAAAGACCTTGGAGCTATGGCGCTTTTCGGTGAAAAATACGGCGATATTGTGCGTGTAGTGAAAGTTGGTGCGTACTCCACAGAACTTTGCGGAGGATGTCATGTCGAACATACAGGGCAGATCGGCATGTTCAAGTTGCTCTCGGAGACTGGAATTGGCTCAGGTGTTCGGCGTATCGAAGCGGTAACGGGGCGATTTGCTTATGAATATATGGTGGTACAAGAAAAGCTTTTATCTGCGGTAGCTGAAAAATTGCATGCCAACCCTATGCAAGCACCTGATCGTCTGGTTTCTGTTCTTGACCATGTCAAAGAACTCGAACGTCAAGCCAATAGCTTGACGGACACGGTAAGTCGTTTGGAATCTGTGCAATTGCTTACTCAAGTCGAACAAGTTGAGAATGAGTTCATCCTTGTGACGCAGGTCGACAATAGAGACATCGATGCTCTACGCAATCTTGCCGAACAGTTGCGACAAAAACGTGGAGATTTAGCGATTGTCCTTGGTTCTGTCAAAGATGGACGGGTTGCGTTTGTGAGTGTCATCCCGCAAATATGGCAAGCGAAGGGACTGCATGCAGGCAAATTGGTCAAAGAAGTGGCGCAGATAGCCGGTGGTTCAGGTGGCGGACGGCCGGATTTGGCACAGGCGGGTGCCAAGATCCCTGACAAACTTTTCGAGGCCCTGCGTACAGCGAGAACCTTACTAAAAGAAGGTTTTTTACAAAGCATCTCGAATAGTAGCCAAAAGGCCTAGAATGTTATAGGCAAAGAGGTGTGAGCTGATGTCATCTTTTGATGAAACGATGCACTTTCCTGCCAGACCCGATGGGCAATCGCGAGCTGAATGGGCGCTGTTGTTGGCCTATGAAGCATTGGTTGATAAAGGCTATAATCCTATCCATCAGATTTCTGGGTACCTGTTATCAGGAGACCCGGCTTATATCACAAGCCATAAAGATGCTCGGGATGTCATTCGTCAGGTAGAACGTGATGATCTTATTGAAGAATTGGTACGGGCTTATGTTCTTACAAGGTTGCCATGAGACAGATGGGAATTGACTATGGAGATGTACGAATCGGCATTGCATTAAGCGATCTGCTGGGAATTACAGCACAGTCGTTCACTGTGATCGATCGGAATAAAACGCCTGACATCATGCAAACCATAAGAACGATAGTATCGGAACACGATGTAGGGGAGATTGTGGTCGGATGGCCTAAAAACATGAATGGAACACTCGGCGAACGAGCGCAAAAAACGGCTGCGTTCGTCGAGGAATTAGAACAGCAATTCTCGTTACCGATTCATTTGATGGATGAACGCCTGTCCACGGTTGGGGCCCATCGGTTGCTATCAGAAGGCGATGTTAGCAGCAAGAAGCGAAAGAAAGTGGTTGACAAAGTTGCAGCTGCGCTTATACTGCAAGCTTATATGGATAAAAGGGGGAGATCATGATGCTCGATGATTTGTTACAGGGCTTAGTGGTTTTGACCGACGAGTCTGGCCATGAAGAAGAGTATCGCGTCTTGCGTGTGGCTGAATTAGATGGTAATCACTATGCATTATTGCAATCTATTGTCGTCCATGATGAAGAACCAATCATTTTGCGTGTCGAAGGCGACGTCGAAGGTGATGCGGCTTCTTTGGTTGGGATTGATGATGATGACGAGTGGGATCGTGTTGCAGAAGTATTTGATGCACTTTTATTTGACTTTGATGAGGATTAGGGATAACTGTAACTTATGCGCATCGTAAAAACGAAATGGTTTATTGGACTACTTGGTCTACTGGGTGTGGCTATTGCTTTAGTTACGTACTGGCTCGTGGAGACCTCGGTAAAGCCACAGGGTTCATCGCGTCAGACTTGGGTGACGATACCTGCAGGTGCTTCCACACCACAAATAGCTTCCATTTTAGAAACACACCATGTGATTTCGGATGGGTTCTTTTTTCGCGTTTATTTGTATGTGACAGGTAATGCCTCAGACCTGCAGGCAGGTGAGTACAAATTTGCTCCGCGTTTAACATTGCCACAGGTTGTCGCCGAGCTAAAAGCTGGGGCGGTCATATATAACACGGTATCAGTCACGATTCCTGAAGGATATACTGTTAAGCAGATTGCCAACGTTTTAGAGCAAAATGATATAGTCTCAAAAAGGGCTTTTATGACAGAAGTCAAAAAAGGTCAGTTTTCTTATGACTTTTTACCAAAAATGAATGCACAAAATAAACTGGTGCGTGATCGGCTAGAAGGGTATCTTTTTCCTGATACCTACGATTTTTTGCGGCACGAACCAGCGTATAATGTGATCTCGACGATGCTACAGGAAACAAACCGGGTGTTTTCTCCTGCAAGGATGAATCGTATCAAACACATGCGCATGAGCGTAGCACGTATCCTTACGGTTGCGTCCATGATCGAACGAGAAGCAGAATTAAACAAAGAGCGACCGATCATTGCAAGTGTTATTTATAATCGTCTTAAGATTGGCATGAAGTTACAAATTGATGCTACCGTGGAGTATGCTCTAGGTGGTGTGCTTAACTTGACGGATGCCGACTTGTTGGTGAATAACCCCTATAATACTTATGTTCATTATGGTCTTCCTCCTGGACCCATCGCAAATCCTGGACTCTTATCGATTGAAGCCGCACTTCATCCTGCTACGACGAATTATTATTTCTACGTTGCAAAATTTGATGGTAGCGGCGGTCATTACTTTTCTACAACGTTTGCACAACAACTTGCCAATGAAGTAAAGAGTCAGCAAAACTATGCGCGCTATGAGCGCGGATTATCTGTTCCTCCGCATGCCGTGCACAAACCCTAACATGTTCACTGTCCCGTTTGCATAGGTTTTACCGCACACGGGAGGTGACACATATGGCTCTATTTACGGTATTGGCTTTATTGGTTAGGGAATTAACCGTCTTTGTTTCATATGTAAAAAACCATACATTTCCCCAACCTTTGCAGGCAGCTGAGGAAGAAAAAGCGTTAGCACACTGGAAACAGGGTGACATAAACGCGAGAAATACGCTTATTGAGCACAATCTTCGTCTCGTGGCACACATCGTGAAGAAGTATGATCAAGGCAAAGTGGATTCAGAAGATCTGATTTCAATTGGAACGATTGGTCTCATAAAGGGCATTCAAACGTTTGATGCGGATAAAGGTGTACGTCTTGCCACGTACGCCGCACGATGTATCGAAAATGAAATTTTGATGCATATGAGAGCGCAAAAAAAGGTCAACAAAGATGTGTCCATCCATGAGCCGATTGGTCAGGATAAGGAAGGCAATGAAGTGTCATTGCTAGATATCTTGGGAGGAGATGGAGAAGAGGAGATTGTTGAACTGATTCAATTTCGCATGGATCGAGATCAGGTATATGATGGGCTTCGCGTGTTGACGGATCGTGAGCGCGACATCATTTGGGCGCGTTTTGGTCTGCCTTATGGACACGAAAAAACGCAGCGTGAAATTGCGCGTGAACTTGGCATTAGTCGTTCGTACGTATCTCGTATTGAAAAACGGGCCTTAGAAAAATTGCAAGAACAGTTTCGTAAGGACCCTTGACTTTTGCTTTCTATTCACTTTCTGTGGTACGATGGGGCGTATTGAAGCTAAGGACGGGATGATGGACGTGTTAAAGAGACTGTATCCTACGGAGTACGTCTCATCCATTTATCACATCAATGTATCGCGATTGTGGGATGAAGGCAAGCGGGCGATTATTACTGATTTGGACAATACATTGGTCAGATGGAATGCGCCAAGTGCTACCCCTAAATTGGTTTCGTGGCTGAAAATGGTACAGGATACGGGATTTCGAGTATGCATCTTATCGAATAATGATCGTTTGCGCGTGACGGAGTTTGCAAAACCACTTGGACTTATTGCGTTAGACATGGCACGAAAACCACGTCTTAGTGGGTTTCGGCACGCGTTAAACCTCCTTCAAGTGAGTGTGGCGGAAACAGTCATGATTGGTGACCAGGTTTTTACAGATATCCTTGGTGGCAATAGGATGGGCATGTATACCGTGCTTGTGGCGCCTATTCATGAACAAGAATATATTGGCACTCGTGTGATGCGGCGCATGGAACGGATCGTGTTGCGGCGTGTGCCGTTATCACAGCATATGGAGTATTTCTCTTATGATGGCGAACAACCATCGATAGATCTACCGAAAGGGCGGAACGATTTGTGAGTATGGTATGCACCGGTTGTGGTGCGCCGCTTCAAATGGATGATGAACAAGAGCGAGGTTATGTTACAGCGGAGGCGTTTATGCGTGAGCATCCGCTATGCCAACGCTGTTATCGATTGATTCACTATGGGCAACTCGCCAAAACAAATGTGACGCAAGAGGAATACCGTACTGCCGTTATGCGTGTATTGGCAAAGCCCTCTTTGGTTTTATATGTTGTGGATCTGTTCGACTTTAATGGTAGCCTGGTGCGTGGTATGGCTGGGGTGCTCAAAAATCACGAAGTCGTTTTGGTAGCCAATAAGTACGATTTACTTCCGCATGGGACAAGTATGGACAAAGTTGCTTCGTGGTTGTGGCGAGAGGCTCGTCGTGCGGGGCTTGAACCGAAGCAAATCCATCTCGTTAGCGCCAAAACTGGTTTTGGCATGGACTCCGTGGTTGCAACCGTACAGGAGCGTTCACGTGATCGCAATGTCGTCGTGATGGGTATGGCAAATGTCGGGAAATCAAGTGTATTGAACAGTCTTATGCGAGCGTTAGATCCTGATGAGCAGACGGAATCCTTTACGACAAGCCCCTTTCCAGGCACGACGTTAGGTGCTTTGACCATGAAAATGAAAGGCACGGGTATCGTGATTACGGATACGCCCGGCCTTTTAGGCACATTTCGTTTACAAGATCGGGTTTGCGCAGACTCATTAAAGCAAATTGTGCCAAAAGATCGTATTCGTCCTAGGAATTATCAATTAAATATAGCGCAGACCCTGTTTCTAGCGGGACTTGTGCGAATGGATTTTATCGGCGGACAAGCACAGCCATTTGTCGTCTATGTTGCCAATCAGCTCTATATTCACCGCACAAAATTGGACAATGCTGACAATGTATACCGGAGTCAGATGGGCAAACTTCTTAACCCGCCGTGTGATACTTGCGACAGCAGTTTGCGTCAACTCACCAGCAAGCGTGTAGGATTTAAAGAAGGCAGGCCAGTGGATGTTGTGATTCCTGGATTAGGATGGATTCGTTTAAGTGGCAAAGAAGTTCAACTTGTCGTTCATTATCCGCAAGGCGTGGAGATCGCAGTACGCCCAGCTTTGATTGGAAATGGGCGCGTACGCTTATGACCCAGTACGATCGGCTTGCTGTCCTAGGGCATCCTGCCGCGCATTCTCTTTCACCTGTGATGCATCGGGCTGCTTATCAAGCGCTGGGCCTAACAGCAACTTATACGGCGATTGACGTAGTACCAAACGATTTGCTACGTGTTCTTCAAAGCATAAACAAACAGGGCTATCGCGGCGTCAACCTGACGATCCCCCATAAGGAAGTAGCCCTTCCTTTCATGAAACAATGTTCGTCTCGTGCTAAACGTATCGGCGCGGTCAATACAGTCACCTGTCTTGATGGACAGCTTTATGGTGACAATACCGATGGCGAAGGCTGGCTAAGCTCTTTTACCATGGAGACGGGCGCCGATGTAAATGGCTTGCATGTGGTGGTAATTGGGGCTGGAGGAGCTGCACGTGCGATTGTCGATGCGCTTCTTTCAAACGGCTGTGAGCATGTGACGCTTGTCAATCGCACACTTGACCGTGCAAATCAGTTACAAGAGGCATTTCAAGCTTATTATGATATAGCTAAGCTATCGACGTGTTCTCTTGAATGTGTCGATTTGTTTGATGCTGATCTCGTTGTCAATACAACGGCCGTAGGTCTTGCCGGTAAACTGCAAGATCAGCTTCCCGTATCGCTTAGTACCTTGCGTATGGGTACCATCGTGAGTGACATCGTCTATCGACCGCGACAAACAAAGTTCTTACAAGAAGCTCATGCGCGAGGTGCATCGATACATGAAGGTATTGGGATGTTAGTGCACCAAGGCGCCTTGGCGATTCAGCAATGGTTTGACGTTTTAGCTCCGATTGAAGTGATGCGAACTGCCGTTTGTGATGTTTTGGATGGATCCAAGGGAGGACAATAAAAACGTGTTAACGGGAAAACAAGTACGGTATCTCCGTGGGCTAGCTCATCATCTCACGCCTATTTTTCAGGTGGGTAAAGGTGGCGTATCACGCACCATGGTTGAACAAATAGCCTTGGCTCTTGAGGCGCGTGAACTCATGAAAGTATCTGTCCTAGGCAATGCGGATGAGGCGGCTAAAGATATTGCTATGACTTTGAAAAATGGTACAAAGGCAGAAATTATCCAGGTAATCGGTCGTACGATCATATTATATAAACGATCACAGGAAAACCCTGTGATTGAATTACCTCGCTGATGCGTCGCGGTCTATTCGGTGGAACATTCGATCCGCCACACATTGGTCATATCATGATGGCCCAGTTAGCGTATGAGGAACTGTCCTTAGATGTGGTGGAGTTTATTCCAGCAGGACAACCACCGCATAAGGATTCATCATCCGTATCTCCTGCACAGGTTCGTGTTGAACTTGTAGAGGCTGCTATCGCATCTTTTCCGTACTTTTCACTGTCACTTAAGGAAGTACAGCGGCAAGGTCCGAGTTTTACTGTCGATACACTCACGAACATTAAAAAAGAGTATCAGGAAGATGAACTTTATTGGTTTGTCGGTGCAGATATGTTGGTGGATCTTCCTTCATGGAAAAACCCAAAAGACATTTTGCGTTTAGCTCATCTGGTTGTTGCGCCTCGTTCTCATGTAGATGAACAACAGGCAAAAAAAATGCTTATGATACAGTTTCCTTACGCTAAAATAACGTTGCTTGAGATGCCTTTGCTCGATATTTCAAGTACATGGATTAAAAATCGTCTAGCTAGGGGACTGCGGGTAGATCCTTTGCTAACGCCTGCAGTGACTCAGTTAATTTTGCAAAAGGGGTTCTATCTACCATGATTGACCTTGAGCAAGAAGCTGTCAAAAGGTTGTCTTCATCCCGGTTTGCTCATGTGCGCGGCGTGGTCGAGGCGTCTATTCAATTAGCACAGCGTTATGATGTCGATGTGGATAAAGTCCGACAAGCAGCGTGGCTTCATGATATGTTTCGCGAGTTGTCGCAAAGTCAGCTAGAAGAACTTGCTCATTTAACCGGAGCTTGCGTACCCGCTGGTCCAGTTGCTGTATGGCACGGACCCATCTGTGCTTTACGCATGGCCCAAGACTTCGGTATTAATGATGAAGACGTAAAAGAAGCTGTCAAGTGGCACACGATTGGACACCCAGAAATGGGGGATGTGGCCCAGGTTCTTTACGTGGCTGATGCGATTGAAAAAGGGCGATCATTTCCTCTTGTGGACACCTTGCGCGCGGCATCTCAGATTTGCTTACCGCTGGCTGTCGCCGTTGTGACGGATGCTTCGTTAAACCACTTGCTAAACAAGCATGATCAGATCGATCTTCTAACGGTACAATTACGTAATAAAGCGTGGAGTCTTGTTACGCAAGATCATCGGCAATGGTTTGATCGTCAGCGGTTTCCTACAAACTAAACTAGGGAGGTCTGTACATGGCAGACAAAATGGAACAATTTGCAAGGTTGGCGGCTGATACCGCTGATGATAAAAAAGCTAGAGATGTCGTGATTCTGGATTTGCGGGGATTATCCGTGATCGCTGATTATTTTGTGATTTGTAGTGCCAATTCACGCACGCAGGTACAAGCTATCGCTGATGCTGTTGAGGAGAAACTTGGTGACAGTGGTCTTGTGTGCAAAGGTATAGAAGGACGCGATGAAGGGCGTTGGGTGCTCATTGACTTCGGTGATGTAGTGGCGCACGTTTTTCAAGATGAGGAACGTTCTTTTTATGGACTTGAACGCTTATGGGGCGATGCCCCAAGGGTATCGATAGAGGTTTAAATCAAGGGCTATATCAAGGATGTGCATAACTTTTGTATACGCACTTTGCGGCGGTTTATGATCGATTAATGGGCGATATTCCCTATAACGAATTCGCCCGGCTACTTCAGGAAGCTGTCAGTAAGACTGGACATCGAATCGATGTGATTGTTGACATTGGGTGTGGAACGGGTGCTATGTTTGAAGCTGAATTAGCTTTGGCGCGCCAAGTGATTGGGATTGATCCATCGCTTCAGATGCTTGCTGTTGCCAAAGAACAAGCGCAGCCGTACGGACGACGCATTACTTTGTTAGAGGGTAGCGCCGAGTCGTTTTTTACCCCCAAAAAGGCCGATCTGTGTCTCGCTACTTGTGATGTGTGCAATTATATTTTGACGCCGCAGAGGTTGCAACGCTCATTTACCCATATCCATGACATGATGAACCCAGGCGGTTATTTCTTGTTTGACATGCACTCACCGACAAAAGTGTTACAAGGTATTGGCGACAATGTTTACTATGACGCGTCAGGGGACACAGTCGCTTTGATTGAGACAAAGGTCGATCAAAAGTCGATGATTGTCGCTTACGAGTTATTGCTGTTTCTGCTCGAAAAAGACGGGCGTTATCAGCGTGTACAGGAGTCACATCGACAACGGGCCTACGAACTCTCAGCCATTTTAAAGGGCTTAGAAAATGCGGGGTTTACTGAGGTATATATCGGTGCTGATTTCCATTTTCCATGGGAACGTCTAGAAGAGGAATCGCAATCCATCCTGTTTGGGGACCGTCTGCATGTGCGTGTCGCTCCTAGCGCAGAAACGATGCAACAAGCTATGCGTTGGTTTTTTTTAGTTCGTTGAATGTTCGTCGATACTTTTTGACGTGGTATCGCTAGACTCTTTAGCTCCATACTGCATCAGTGACTCTAGGCGTGCCGCGTCAGATTGAAAGTAATCCACAAGTCGATTTAGCTGCTTTAAAGTTTGCGGACTGACGTGATGTTCAATCCCTTCCACATCCTCTTGAATGGTCGTCTCCGGAATCCCTAGCATACGTAATAGTTCAGCAAGCATGTTGTGCCGCTGCTTCATCGCTTTTCCCATCTGTTCTCCTGTCTTAGTTAATACAAACCCACGATACTTCTCATACGTGACATAATCTTGCTCATCGAGTTTTTGTAACATTTTTGTGACAGACGAAGGTTGTACGGCAAGCGAGGAAGCTATGTCAGAGACTCGTGCATACCCTTTATCTTTCATCAATTCATAAATCTTTTCAAGGTAATCCTCCATGCTA
>JAKACU010000026.1 GCA_021821185.1 Bacillota bacterium | reverse complement strand
CGTTACGAAATATTCGAATTCAACATGTTCTTGCTTTGTTACTTCAAAATCTGGAAAAGGAAATTCATCACTATTTTGCGGATCAACTGTATCGACAGGTATGTCAGTATCCCCGGACCTATTCACTTTTTCACGCCGTGAACTTTTTTTTCGGGTAGCATGTTGACGAATGTCTGTAGCAGAATGCCTCTTTTTTGCTGCCATTGAATGTTTGAAAAACGACACCCCATGCGCCCATCCTTTATCCAAGTGGCGTTCAAAATACTTGGCGCCTTTCTCAATTGTTCCAACCATTGATTTTTTCGTAATCAGAACTGCGGCGACAAGCGATACGCCAAGTAACACGAGCAAGGTGCCTGTAACGGAAAATAAGTATTGAAGTCCTGTAAACAACGCAAAACCGATTAAGCCACCGCCTGCACTCGCCGGCGGGATGACACCAGTGTTAGTGACAAGTTCGACATGCAAGGATTGTGTGAGCGATTGAATGCCTTGTCTTGTTAAGCTTAATAGCGGTGGATGAAGGTTACCTTGGTATAAAATGACCGCTTGTTGAAACAGCGTCAATTCACTCCATGTTACAATGATAAATCCGATCAAAGCGATGCCCATTTGAAAAGCTGAATAACGAAATCGGTTGCGCCGAATCATGATATGCAACGCTACCCAGATTAGATAAATGGGAATTAAAAAGTGCCAGTTACCGGCTAATTCGATACACAAATCATCCAAAGCCTGTCCTACAGTACCTAGATCACCGAGCGTGATCAAACTTAAGATCAGTAACGCGAGTCCCATAATTTCGTATTTTACAATACGTCTTGCGTGATCGAGTTTGGCCATAAAAAATGCCTCCAAGCCTTATTGCGTAAAGAATCCTCTTTGTATGTTCGCCATAAGAAACAGTAACTCCTTCCAAAGCAAAGAAAATGGACCCATGTAAGGGCCCATTTTCCGCTATGACAACAAATTGAGCATTTGTCCAGGCATCCATTCGGGTTTTAAGTAATCCAATGCATTGGGCGATATGAGGCGATGAATCTTTAGTTGCATGGGCTGTACCATTTCTACTACCATGGTCACACCTTGCCATTCAATGGTATGGAGTTCAGGCTGTTGATCCGGGTCATCAAAACCTGAAAATGCCATTTCAACTGGGATAATTGACCAATAAATCATTGAATGAGCGGTTGTGCCATGTTGTGACGTTGTTGAATCAATTCCCGGAGCTTTGCCATGGCCGGACCAAGTCCGCCGATGTCATCGATCAATCCATACCGAACAGCGTCACGTCCAACGACCGTAGAGCCAATGTCTCGGGCAAGTTCCCCAGTTGTTAGCATCAACTCTTTCAAGGCCTGTTCTGTAATGCGCGAATGCATGGTAATAAATCGTGTTACGCGCTCTTGCATCTTTTCCAAATACTCAAAGCTTTGCGGAACACCAATAACAAGACCATTTAAGCGAATCGGATGAATCGTCATCGTTGCAGTCTCTGCAATGAGCGAAAAATCACTCGCAACGGCAATCGGGACACCGATAGAATGACCGCCCCCAAGCACAAGAGTCACTGTCGGTTTTGACAAAGAGGCTATCATTTCTGCGATAGCAAGGCCAGCCTCCACGTCGCCGCCCACAGTATTCAAAATGATCAAAACACCTTCTATCCGGTCATTTTGCTCGGCCGCTACCAACTGAGGAATGATGTGCTCGTATTTTGTCGTCTTATTTTGCGGCGGCAAAACAATGTGTCCTTCGATCTGCCCGACAATCGTTAGCGAATAGATATTTGATTCTTCGATCACTGGATTTGTCTGACCGAGTTTTTCGATATTTTCCGCCACATTGTTCTCTTCTTGCGTTTGCACCGATGGAATCTCCAACATCATCACTCCTTACCCTGTACGGTTACAGTATCCCGCCAGAGTAAGGGACTATGCACAGATGATGCATCTCATTGATCACACTTCCATAATGATCGGCAATACCATCGGCCTGCGCCTTGTCTGTTCGTATAAAAAGCGACTTAACGCATCGCGAACACCGGTTTTTAACCCCGACCAATCACTAATGTTATCTGTCATCAATTTTTGCAATGTTGTAGTTACAACCCGATTGGCTTCTTCGAGCAATTCCTCGGATTCCCTTACATAAACAAAGCCACGCGAAATAATGTCAGGTCCCGACAAGATCTGGCCCGTTTGTTTGGATAAGGTAACGACAACAACAAGAATGCCGTCTTGAGAAAGCAATTTGCGATCCCGCAAAACGATGTTGCCGACATCCCCTACACCGAGTCCATCAATTAAAATGGCCCCAGCTGTCACTTTGCCGCCAACGTGGGCTACACCGCCCTGAAACTCAAGAACATCACCAATATCGAGGATGAAAATGTTTTCAGGATCTATGCCGGTGGCAATGGCTAACTCCGAATGACGATTTAACATACGAAATTCACCATGCACGGGAACAAAGTATTTGGGACGAATAAAGTTCAGCATCAACTTAAGTTCTTCTTGGCTGCCGTGCCCTGACACGTGAATACCGGAGACTGAGTGATAAATGACGTTGGCACCGATACGAAACAATTGATCAATGGTGCGGGAGATGGACTTTTCGTTACCAGGTATCGGTGAAGACGCAATAATAACGGTGTCACCAGGTAAAATCTCAACCTTTCGGTGTGTAGCCCGGGCCATGCGTGTCAGCGCTGACATAGGTTCACCTTGTGAACCCGTAGTTAACAACGCAATCTGACGAGCATCATAACGGGAAATGTCATCAGGCTCAATTAACGTCGATGGTTCCACTTCAAGGTACCCAAGATCCTTTGCTACCGTGATGTTATTGACCATGCTCCGGCCAACAACAGCCACTTTGCGTCCTGTTTTTTCAGCCGCATAAATCACCTGTTGGATACGATGAATGTTCGAGGCAAAGGTTGCAAGAATGACGCGACCTGGCGCGGTTCGAAACGCCTCAAGGATCGTTGTGCCAACGGTGCGCTCTGACAAGGTAAAGCCGGGACGTTCTGCGTTGGTACTGTCTGATAGCAGCGCCAAAACGCCACGCGATCCGAGTTCTGTCATTTTCGCGTAATCGGCATGCTTGCCATCCACAGGTGTCTGATCGAACTTGAAGTCACCC
Source organism: Bacillota bacterium (assembly GCA_021821185.1). The sequence continues at coordinate 18,883 of JAKACU010000026.1, read as the reverse complement.
GTCTGTACGATCAGTCCTTCTGGCGTATCAATGGCAAAGCCAACCGAATCAGGAATGCTGTGACTCACGCGAAAACAGCTGACAGTAAAATTACCGAGCTTGATTTCACTTTCGTTGGTAATTGGAATCAGTTTTGATTGATCAAGAATACCGTGTTCTCTAAGTTTACCTTCTACCAGGCCAAGGGTTAGCCGCGTACCATAGACAGGCACCTGTAAACTTTTTAGCACATAAGGCAATCCGCCAATATGGTCCTCGTGCCCATGCGTCAGAAACAAGCCGCGCAGCTTGTTCTTATTTTCGATCAAAAAGGTAATGTCAGGAATTACGATGTCAATGCCAAGCATCTCTTCATCTGGAAATTTGAGCCCTGCATCAACGACAATCATATCATTGCCATAGACATAGGCCGTCATATTTTTGCCGATCTCATTTAGGCCGCCAAGCGGAATGATCGACAATTTGCCGCTATAATTTTTGTTCAATCGTACACCCCCATAAAAATATAATTCGCGTGATGCGCATTCACCGAACCTGTCCTGGTAGTCCGATTATACATGAGTCGGAACCACCATCACAAGGAATGCACCATCACGCGATAGAATTTGTTAATGAACCCGGTCAAGATCGAGTACTTTTTCTAAAACTCGCCGCAAGGAACGTTTCTCTTCGGAAGTTGCATCGAAAAGTGGCGAGCGAACGCGACCGACTGGAATATCGATCATGGACAAGGCAGCTTTAACCAAGACAGGGTTGGACGTACGAAACAATTCTTCAAACAATGGCAACAATTCGTAGTGAATGGATTGCGCACGAGGTAGATCACCATGTTGAACTGCTTCGATCATTTCACTCATCCGCAAACCCACAAGATGCGACGCAACACTTACGACGCCAGAACCGCCCATGGCCATGATCGGTAACGTGAATTTATCGTCACCGCTGTAAACGAGAAAATCATGAGGCGTTTTAGCAATCAGATGGGCAATTTGCGTGAAATCTCCCGTTGATTCCTTAACACCGACGATGTTAGCTTGTTCTGCCAAGCGCACGATCGTGTCAGGTTGTAGGTTGACACCAGTTCGAGACGGTATATTGTACAAGATAATCGGCTTATGCGTCGATTTAGCTACCGTCAAAAAGTGCTGGTACAATCCGTCTTGTGAAGGTCGGTTGTAATAAGGAGCGACAAGCAAAAACCCATCAACCCGAAGTTCCTCAGCTTCCTTGGTTAGCTGTACTGAGTCTTTTGTGCTATTGGAGCCTGTGCCCGCAATGACCGGAATCCTACCTGCACATAGGCGCACCACCTCTGCAAATAACGCCAGTTTTTCATCATGACTTAATGTTGGCGACTCTCCCGTGGTTCCGCACACCACAAGCGCAGTGGTCCCTGATTGAATAAGATGTTCTACAAGCGGTGCTAAATTTGCCAAATCTAGCTCATTTTGGTGATCGAAAGGTGTCACCATGGCAGTCATGAGGCGACCGAACATGTTTTATACACCTCCTTTAGTATGAAGGTCAAATTGGTTGTGAATGGCCCGAACAGCTTGTACTGCATCCTCTTCATGCACGAGGCACCAAATGGTTGTATTGGAGTCAGCCGACTGCAAAATCTCGATTCCCTCATCGGTAAGAATCTGTACAATACGCGCCATTACGCCAGGCACTCCATGAATACCAGCACCAACAGCAGATACTTTGGCAACATTTGGAACCGTATCAACATGGAGTGACAAAGCAGTCAAAATTGTCACGGCCTCTCTTGCTTTTGTCTGTGGCACCGTAAAAACAACAACATTCGGTGTCACATTGAAAAAGTCAACCGATATCCCTGCTTGAGCCACTGTTTGAAAAACCGTCGATTGAAAGCCCCGCTCTCCCATTGGTGAACTCACTTTAATTTGTGTCAAATTTGTTGTATGGGTCACACCGGTCAAGATGCGATCCTTAGTTACACGCGCTTCCAGAAAAGGCATTTCATTGGTTACGAGGGTTCCTTCATCATCCGACATCGTCGAGCGAACACGAATCGGTATATTTTTTTGCATCGCCAGCTCAACAGCACGCGGATGAATGACTTTGGCGCCACCATAAGCAAGATTACAAATTTCGTTGTATGTCACTCGGTCTAACTTATTGGCTCCATCCACGATACGTGGATCGGCGGTCATAATCCCGTTTACATCAGTGAAAATATCGATCCATTGCGCATCGAGGGCGACGCCAAGCGCCGTAGCAGTCGTGTCGCTGCCACCTCGTCCAAGTGTCGTTATAAATCCCTCTTTTGTCATTCCTTGAAATCCTGTCACCACAACGATTCGAGACGCCTGCAACTCTTCGAGAATCCGTGAAGGGTCGATCGTTTCGATCCGTGCATTACTATAATCAGCTGATGTCCTTATCCCAGCTTGTGCGCCAGTCAACACGGTGACCTCATAACCAAAGCTGCGCAACATAGAGCCAAAGACAACCGCAGAGATAGCCTCACCACAAGACATAAGAAGATCACGATCGCGTAGGCTTGCTTCATCCGCATCTGGAATTAGCGATAATAACGTATCCGTGGCATACGGCTCACCGGTACGGCCCATCGCCGATACGACAACCACAACGCTGTACCCTTGAGAAACGGCCTTTTCAATATGTGCAATGGCGTGTGCCCTCATGTCGCGAGACGACACGGAGGTTCCACCAAACTTTTGAATGAGGATATTCATGTTTAGCGCCCCACCTGGGAAAGCCAAAGTTCTGCAATTTGTACCGCATTCCACGCAGCGCCTTTAAGAATGTTGTCTGAGACAACCCACATAGATAATCCATTATCTACATACAGATCCTTACGAATACGTCCAACAAATACCTCAAGCTGACCAGCGGCCACAATCGCTTGCGGGTACAACTGTTCCTGGGGATTATCCTGCACGATAACGCCTGGTGCCGTTTGCAGAAGTTGCAATACATCAGACAACACAAACGGTTCTTTGGTTTCCACGTAAACAGATTCCGAATGTCCATAGATCACAGGTACTCGTGCAGCAGTTGGCGTCACCTGAATCGTATCATCCGCAAAAATTTTGTGCGTTTCATTTACCATCTTCATTTCTTCTTTGGTGTAGCCATTTTCTTCAAAAACATCAATTTGCGGCAAAACGTTAAATGCGAGCGGATAATGTTTGGCAAGCTTACTAACGGGTAAAGTCGATGCTTGCATCGGTTCATTGGCCAAATACTGTTTCGCTGTTTGGAGCAAGTCGTCGATTGCGCGTGCTCCTGCTCCAGAAGCAGCCTGATAGGTCGAAACGACAATACGTTTGATCCCATACGCTTTGTAGACCGGATTCAAAGCGACCATCATCTGAATGGTCGAACAATTTGGGTTGGCGATGATCCCATTGTTGGACCACATGGCATCAGCATTCACCTCAGGAACAACTAAAGGAACTTCTGGGTGCATACGATAGGCGCTCGTATTGTCAATCACCAAGGCACCACGTTTCACAGCCTCCGGGGCAAGTTGTAATGACACATCGCCGCCAGCGCTAAACAAAGCGATATCCACGTCATCAAACGATGCTGGTGTCGCTTCCTCGACAACGTACGGTGTTTGCCCGACCATGACAGTCGCACCCGCAGAACGCTTCGACGCTAAGAGTTTCAATGAAGTATATGGAAATTTTCTGCGTAACAACGTATCGATCATGGCTTGCCCAACAGCGCCTGTTGCGCCGACAACTGCTACATTCACCCGTGAATTCACCCGTTATGACACCTCATTTTATCAACGAAGTGCGATGAGGTTACCCCCATCGCGCTACGCCTTTTGATACCTCTCAATCAGCAGGGGCTGGAATTGCTTTTTTTGAAGTGCTGCTTCTACCGTTGGAATAATCAAATCCATCCTTGACACAAGAGAATTCATCTTTTTAAATGGATCGTCTTGCCCAAAAGGCACAAAGAACAAATTCTTCATGGCTACAAGATGGGCAATATTACCGAAGTTAAGCCCGAGCCCGTCATTGGTCGAAATTGCAATAACGACAGGTCGATCATTGCGCATAGTGGCTTTAGCTGCCATCAGGACAGCTGAGTCATTTTGCGCATTTGCCAATCGACTCAGAGTGCTTCCCGTACAAGGTGCGATAACAACCACATCTAAACGCTTCGAGGGACCAAGTGGTTCGGCCTCAGTAATCGACGTAATCGCTTTTTGCCCCGTAACCTCTTCGATGCGCTTTGCCCATTCCCCTGCCTCGCCAAAACGTGTAGAGGTCTGCAAAACAGAGTAAGAAAAAATCGGAACAACGGTCGTACCTAATTGAACGAATCGCTCGATTTCTGGAAAAACTTCAGCATACGTACAATGAGAACCTGTAATAGCAAAACCTACCGTAACTGATGCCAGATCCGTCATTTTACGATCCCCCCAGGGAACCAGACTTGCTCGCGAATCAAACGTTCAAGCGATTGCGCGATAATGCGTCCGGCTGTTTTTGGCGCCACCATCCCTGGCAGGCTTGGAGCAAGCAACGCCTTAATTCCACGACGTTCTGCATATCGAAAATCGGTCCCGCCGGGAGCAGAAGCGATATCAATAATAACTGCCGATCGCGAAACATGCGTCAAAACCTCTGACGTTAAGATGGGGGCGGGGATCGTATTAAAAATAACATCAACATGGTCAATAGCATCATCAATATCCATTAAAGAAAAAGGCGTTAGTCCCATTTCTTTGGCACGCGCAAGGTCTCCCTCTTTACGGGCCCCAACCAAGACTTGAGCCCCTAACGCAGCCAAAACACGTGCCAAAGTCATGCCGCTGCGCCCTAAACCTAACACTGCACAGGTAGAACCATGTAACGTGATATCGGTGTTATCCATCGCCATGGCAATGGCGCCTTCCGCTGTCGGAATGGAATTTAAAATGGCCACTTCGTCAAGTTCCATGAGTTTAATCAAATTCAAACCGTGACGTTTGGCAAGCAACAGCAGGCGTGGCCTTGCGATACCCGTGAACACAGGGGCTGCCTTGGCGATAGCAGCAAAGTGCTCCTCGTCAAACGCCAACGTTGTGCTGGAAAACGTAGCATCTATCGTACCATCTTCATTCATCCCAGCAACGGGAAGAACAACGACATCAACGTCAGCTAAAGCTTGTGGGGATAACTCCAATTTTTGCATATCGGGAAGTTGCAAGTCGATACGGTCAAACCCAAACAAACGAGTCACAGCATCGAGTTCACTCATGCGTCGAATGACCTCGATGATGCGGGCATCGCCGCCGACAAAAGCAATTTTAATACCTGTAAGCATCCCGGGTACCCCTTTCACCCCATTGTACGCCATGACGCATAAATTTCAAGGCATGGTGCTCGTGAGAAAAGCCCACCATGGATTCCTGAAAACATGATATGCGTCATAAAGATGAAGGGTGAAAACAGTAGAATCAAGTATCCGTAGAGCCAAAACCTCCCGTGCGCAAGCGCTTGACGAACGATTCGTTTTGAATAGTCATGAATGGCATAAAAATCCCCTGGGCAATACGTTCCCCACGTTCAATAATCACGTCATGTTGACCGAGGTTGACTAAGGGAATCATGATGTGACCGAAATTATCCGCATTACCATAATAGTCAGCATCGACAACTCCAACACCGTTAGCGAGTATAAGATAGTGTTTCACCGCCAGACTGCTGCGCGCGAAAATGGCTAAAAATTCACCGTTTTCGAGGAGCACCCGCACACCAGTCTGAATCAATTGAACGGCACCTTTTGCTACAACGCAACGATCATAGGCAAATAAGTCATAGCCCGCTGATCCAGGCGTTTGCCGCATAGGAAGAAGAAGTTCCGATGTCTCATAGCCTGGAACCCACTCAAATTTACGCATGAAAGGAACCGTCAACGTCAAATGGCTGATCTTCAGGCCCCAAAGCCACCACAGAGATCGGCTGCGACAATAACTTTGCGGCAAGCGTATGAACGTCTTGTAGCGTCACTTTTCGCAACTCAGCGATCGTTTCCTCAAGATCAACTTGCCGACCGAGCAATAATTCATTCTTGCCAAGCCTGCTCATCCGTTGCGATGTACTCTCCATACTTAACAGCAATGATCCTACCAGCTGATTTTTGGCCTTGGCTAATTCATCCGCAGAAATGCCATGATTCGAAAGGTCACGCAACAATGTATCCAATAACATGTACACTTCCCCGGCCTGTGCTGCCGATGAACCAAAATATATCGTGAAAAGTCCAGCATCGCGAAACATACTGTGATAACTAAATACGTTATAGGCCATGCCACGGCGCTCGCGAATTTCTTGAAACAACCGCGAACTTGAGCTACCGCCAAGCACGTTATTCAATAAAACCATTGCATAGGATCGCTCATCCTCATATTCATGTCCTCTTACAGCAAGACATACATGCGTCTGTTCCACGGGACGAGGACGAAAAATTCGTCTAGCCAAAAACGTTGGTGCCCCTGAAGGAACAACGCCCTTTTTCCTGCGAAAGCCACCAAACAGTCGCTCAATTTGATCTAAAACAGTACCCATTTGAATATGACCAGAAATCGATAAAACCATATTATCTGGCGTATATCGACGATTCACATAATTGAGCAGACACGATCGATCAATGCGAGCCAAACTGTTCTCTGTACCAAGAATGTTTGCTCCTAAAGGGTGTCCTGCATACGACTCTTCGACAATCAAATCGTGCACAGCTTCTTCGGGATTATCCTCGTACATTTTGATTTCCTCAACCACAACGCGTTTTTCACGCTGCAATTCTTCTTCATCAAACACCGAATCAAACATCATTTGGGCAAGCGTATCAAGAGCTAATGGTACATGTTCATCCAAAACTTTCGCATGGAACCCCGTATATTCCTTCGTGGTAAATGCGTTAATCTGGCCGCCGATGTTATCAAACACTTCAGCCAATTGCGCGGCCGAAAGCCTGCTTGTTCCTTTAAAAAACATGTGCTCTAAGAGGTGTGACACACCTGCTTCTTCAGGCAATTCGTCACGGGACCCGGTGCCGATCCATATACCCATACTCACCGAGCGCACATAGGCAATCTCCTCAATCATCACGCGCAAACCATTTGATAACGTATGCCGATAAATCAAGTGAAACCTCCCCAATATGCTAAACTGAACCCAATATAGCAAACTGTGACGTTTGACTCAACTATGAGCCATCATGGACAGCGCTTCAGCTAATGTTTTTGGAGTATTCCTAACGGGGCTTAGAATCTGTGAGACGGTGACCAACTGATACCCATCCTTCAACAATTGATGGATCATGGTAGGCAACGCTTGGACCGTTGGTTTTGTCGGATGCATCAACACCAAGGCGCCGGGCCTCCTTTTCGGAACAATGCGTGTCAGGATCAATCCCGAACTGGGTTTTTTCCAATCAATCGTATCCAACGTCCACAAAATCGTTCGCATGTGTAAGCCTTGGGCTACATCAACGACCATTTGATTAAAATCACCCGCTGGCGGCGCAAACAAACTGGGTTGAACGCCCGTCGCTTGGCGAATTATATCGTTTGTTTTGCTGATCTGCGTGATCATTTGTGTACGTGAAATCTTACTCATCATAGGATGGTTATAAGCATGATTGCCCACTTCCATACCGCTGTCTACAATCGATTTAGCTACGACTTGATTTTTGCGTGTCCATGATCCATCGAGGAAAAAGGTTGCGTGTACCTGATTTTGCTTCAGAATTTGGAGAATTTGTGGCACATACTCAGTTCCCCACGCCACGTTAATCATGAGTGCCATTTGACGTTTATGGATGTTAGCTTGATATATCGGTGCCGCGCCAAAAGATTCGTTACTTACCTGAGGTGAGACTTGCTTGAAATACAGTTCTGTTGTTTTTGCATTTTGTGTCGCATGAAGCAATGTTTGTGCGATATCTAGCTGCACACCATTTAACCCTGGAATTAATTTTAACCAGCGATCCATTCTTGCATTAATCGGTGCTGCGTTAAAGTGATGCGCCACCTGCTGTAAGGTTGCGGTCAGCGCTTTTTGCTGCACCATGCTTAGGTTTGGTTGTGCCAAAACAGGTTCCGCATCAAAAGTATCAAGCGATGCCAACTTTTGACCAGGTATAAAAAAGAAAGTCGCTGCCACGACAACGACAGAGAGAGTAATCGCAATTGTTTCGCGGTACACAATAAACAAACGCCTTTGACGTCTTTTTGGCATCATAACACATCCTTTTTCGCATCCTTACCGACACCCTATGCGATGAAGGACAAGTTCATACCAAAAAGAGAGCACCCTATAGGATGCTCTTCCTGATTCGCCAATTATTTTACACTCGTTCGGGCATTGATGTCCGTCTTTCTGGATGATCTCCTTGGCGCGGTCCGCGGTCACTTCCAGAACGGGGACGATCTGTTCGCCCTTGACCCGGCGAAGGGCGACTGCCTTCCGCACGTGCAGGAAGATCGACAATCGGCACCCCTTGATCACGAAGCACTTCACGGTGAGACAAGTTAACGCGCCCCTGCGAATCAATCTCCGTTACTTTCACAAGGAGACTGTCACCAACTTTGACGACATCTTCCGTCTTGTTCACACGGTCGGCTGCAAGTTGAGACACATGAACAAGCCCCTCTTTACCCGGTAAAATTTCAACGAACGCGCCATACTTTTCGACACGCATGACTTTACCATCATAGGTGGTGCCGATTTCAACATCTTGGGTAATCCCCTCGATGATGCGTTTAGCCTGTTCACCAGCCATAGCATCGCTAGTCGAGATAAAAACGCGACCATCTTGCTCGATATCAATTTTTACACCGGTATCTTCAATGATTTTGTTGATGACGCGACCACCAGGGCCAATCACTTCACGAATTTTGTCCGGATTAATACGCATCGTGATGATACGCGGAGCAAACGGTGACAACTCTGTTCTCGGCGAAGAAATCGTCTCAAGCATTTTATTTAAGATGAACATTCGACCCGCATGAGCCTTTTGCAGAGCCGTCTGCAGGATAGATCGATCAATACCCGCAATCTTAATGTCCATCTGCAAAGCTGTTACACCTTGCGCTGTACCAGCGACCTTAAAGTCCATGTCACCCAGATGATCTTCCATACCTTGTATGTCGGTAAGAATGGCGACGCGATCCTCTTCTTTGACAAGACCCATAGCCACACCTGCAACAGGCGCTTTGATAGGAACGCCTGCATCCATCAACGCTAGCACAGATCCGCAAATACTTGCCTGCGAGCTTGAACCGTTTGATTCAAGAACCTCTGACACCAGCCGAATCGTGTAGGGAAATTGTTCTTCGGATGGGATGATCGGTTCGATGGCGCGTTCACCTAAAGCACCATGCCCGATATCGCGCCGACTCGGTGGACGAAGCGGTCTCGCTTCACCCGTGGAAAATGGCGGGAAATTATAATGGTGCATGAATCGTTTGCTTTCTTCCGTACTGATCCCATCAAGAATCTGCACATCACCGAGTGCGCCCAACGTACAAATCGAGAGTGCTTGCGTTTGTCCACGCGTAAACAGACCGGATCCGTGTGTGCGAGGCAAAATACCGATGTCCGTAGAAATGGGACGAATCTCATCCAAAGCTCGTCCATCAGGACGCAAGTCATCAAACAAGATAGCATGCCGAACCTGCTCTTTGACGATATCATGCAACACTTCAGACACATCAGTCATTTTTTCAGGAAATTGTTCAACAAAAACGTTCTTTGTCTCCTGCGCGACAGCATCAATAGCATCTTCACGCGCATGTTTTTCCGCAGTATAAATGGCCTGTTTCATTTTATCAGTCGCGTGGGCACGAACGGCTGCTGCGACATCTTTATCCACTGTATGTAAAGTCACTTGCATTTTAGGCTTACCTGCTTCGGCAACAAACTCATCCAAAAACAGGACAATGTTACGAATCTCGTCATGACCAAACATAATGGCTTCGAGCATGTCCATTTCCGGAATCTCTTGCGCCCCAGCTTCTACCATCATAATCGCATCTCGTGTACCTGCCACAACAAGATGCAAATCACTTTGCTGCGCTTCAGCCGTTGTAGGATTAATCACAAGTTGACCACCTACACGTCCAACGATAACGCCACCGATGAGATTGTCAAAAGGCACATCAGAAACCCCTAGCGCAGCAGAGACACCGATCATGCCCGCAATTTCTGGCGCACAATCTTGATCAACAGACATCACCATAACGACGACTTGCACATCATTTCGAAACCCTTCCGAAAACAAAGGGCGAATGGGGCGATCGATCAGACGGCTTGCCAAAATGGCCTTTTCACTCGGTCGGCCTTCGCGTTTGATAAATCCACCTGGAATTTTCCCAACTGCATATAGTCGCTCTTCGTAATTGACTGTCAACGGAAAAAAATCCAGATCCTTAGCATCCTTAGAAGCCGTGACTGTAGCCAACACCACTGTATCACCATACCGCACAAGCACAGCACCATTGGCCTGTTTCGCCAAACGACCGGTTTCTACACTGAGTTTTCTTCCACCTACCACAGTCTCTTTCTTGTATATCAAATAAACTGCCCCCCCTCTACGAGAGAAATCTCACACTAAACGCTAGAAACCTATACACGAGAAAGAAGAAGCGGGTTACCCCGCTCCTTATTTGCGTAATCCTAATCGAGTAATCAACGTCCGATAACGATTGATGTCGTTATCACGCAGGTACTTCAATAAGTGTGCGCGTTGATAAACCATTTTAAACAAGCCGCGACGCGAATGATGATCTTTCTTATGCGTACGAAAGTGCTCATTTAAGTAATTGATTCGTTCTGTCAGAAGTGCTACCTGCACTTCTGGGGATCCCGTATCATTTTCATGAACGGCAAAATCTAGAATAATCTGTTGCTTACGCTCTGGCGTCATCGCCATAGTAAATCCCTCCTAAATGTTCCTGCTTGATCGCTTACGGCACAGAAGTCGGGCGGAGAACCAAAGATCCGAGCCGCAGCTTAGTCATCACTGTGCGATGACATGCCAAGACATTATATTCAGTATACACACCTTAAAAACCTAAGTAAAGGACACTGCACGCGCATGTTCAACATCTCGTGTCAGTTGCTGGCGCAACATGTCTAAAGAAGCAAATGTCTGTTCTTCTCGAAGAAATTCAAGAAATTCAACACACAGCGTTTGCTCATACAAATTCGCATCGACAAGATCCGGAAAATGAACTTCAAGACTCAATGTATTGGCGTTCGTAACTGTCGGACGTCGACCAATATTCATGACACCGAGAACTTTCTTTTCATCGATAACACTTGTCACGACATAAACGCCCTCGCACGGCAAAACATAAGGTTCTGTTACAGCCAAATTCGCTGTAGGAAAACCAATCGTACGACCCATGTGTTGTCCGTGAACAACCGTGGCGCACAGTTTATAGGGGCGATTCAACAGTCGGCGCGCCCCTTGAACATCGCCGTGTAAAAGATACTGCCGGACCCGTGAACTGCTGACCGGTTCGTCTTCATCCTGCACTTTGCTGACGACTTGTACATCGATGCCGAGCGATTCACCGATCGCCTTCACATCATCGACGTCGTATGCGCCATTTTTTCCAAAATGAAAATCATTGCCGACAATCAATACTTTGGCCCCCAAAGCAACCAAGTAACCTTCTATAAACTCTCTTGCCGTTTGCGAACGAAACGATTCGTCAAACATCGCCACATAAGTTTCTTCGATACCATAATCTTTAGCCACTTGAGCACGTTCTTTAGGCGGTGTCAGCCAAGACTGATAGCGCGCATCACCTGTCAAGACAAACCGAGGATGTGGGTCAAAGCAAAACAGGCACGGTACCGTGTTGGTTAGCCTGGCTTGGTTTACAGTCAATAAAATAATAGCCTGGTGCCCAAGGTGGAGACCATCAAATTTGCCGATGGCAAATGTGCGTCGCATACCGCTTTGATCGGACTCGGGACGCTTAGGCAAGCTAACATATTGCCTTGCCTCAATCACGGCGATCCCTCCGCATTCATAAAAACCTTAACAGCATGCAGCGTAATCCAAGATTCGCTCACATCTTGCACCACATAAATAGCTCCCAAAAAACCATACCTATTATGTATTCGAATTAGGGTTCCAGGATCAGCCCGCATGGAATCAATCCCGCACTGCAACGCGGCGCCATGAGCCACTTGTTGAAACTGTTCGTCAGTAACCATCATGTGCGCCATGGTCGGCACGGCACATTCCGGAGACAGTAAAACTTGCGCTTTGCGTTCCTCAATAAACGCAAGACTATGCGCATCAGCTAAAGTAAAAGGACCGGTTTTTGTACGAACAAGATTTTTCATATGTGCTGGAACATGCAGTTTGGAACCGAGGTCATGACACAATGTACGAATATACGTTCCTTTCGAGCAAGATACTGAAAATCGCACGAAAGGTTCATCTGCACTCAAGTCAACCTCGTGCACCAAAATGTGATCGATGGTGACCATCCGGGGTGACAAATTTACATCTTGCCCTTGTCTTGCTAACTCATAGGCACGTACGCCATGAACATGAATCGCTGAATAAGCCGGAGGAGTCTGCCAATATTCACCCACAAAACTTTTAAGAGCATCAACTACAGCCTCTCGACGTAATGTATGGACATCGCCCGTTGCTGTTGTCACACCCGTCGCATCCTGCGTATCTGTAGCTCGTCCAAACACTGCACAAGCATCGTACTGTTTACTTTCATTAGAAAGGTATTCCGCAAGACGAGTTGCCCGTCCTAAAAAGATAGGTAAAACACCCCTTACCGCGGGATCAAGAATCCCGCTATGTCCCGCCTTTTTATAACCCAATAGACGTTTCACGCGCGTGACGGCTTGTTGAGATGTCATACCTTGCGGTTTGTCCAAGATAACAATGGCAGCTGTCTCTAATCCGGTATATACCATACTAGGAAAACTCTTTAAGAACGGCCTCACGAACAGCCGAAAGCACTTGTGTTACAGAATCAGCTACGGAATCGTGTAAGGAACATCCCGCTGCCCGGATATGCCCTCCACCACCAAAGCGAACCGCAATTGCCGATACATCCACTCGTTCACGTGACCGCAAGGACACTTTTACCACGCCATCGGTATTTTCACGAAATAAGACACCCACTTCAACACCAGACAGTGATCGAGTATAAGGAAGTAAAACCTCTGTATCGCCTTCATGTGCGCCAGACTTTACAAGTGTTTCATGATCGACTACAACGTAGGCGATGAGGCCAGTATCATCTACAGTCAATGTTGCAAGACCAAGACGTACGAGTTCAGCCTGTTCCCGGGTCATCGATTCTAATACACGGTCAGCGACGAGAAACGGTTCAATCCCTCGCTTCAAAAGATCGGCTGCCACCATATGAACTTCAGGCGTTGTATTATTATAGCGAAACCCACCTGTATCAAAAACAATGCCAGTATACAAGCAATACGCCAGAGGCTTCCCCATAGGGACTCCAACCCCATGAAACATACGATAGAGCACGAGGCATGTAGCGGATGCTTCCGATTCAACTAAATTGACATGGCCGTAATGATCATTCGTTTCATGGTGATCAATGTTTATCAAGGTGTGATCTTGCGCAAACAACGAGGGTACAGTCCCCATGCGTCGTCGGTCGGCACAATCCACAGCAACGATCACCGAATACTGTTGCGTGACATCCTTTGTACGCACAAACTGTTCGATGCCAGGTAAAAAATCATAGCGAGATGGAATTTCATCATCATTGACCAAGACACACGGCTGACGGATTCCATCCAGATAATGCTTTACGGCAAGAGCAGCCCCGATGCAGTCTCCATCAGGGCTGATATGACACGCGATCAATACTGCATTTGTACTGCCTTCAAGAGCTTGTAAGACCGTTTGACCCGTTGCGTTAGTGATGGTCATCAACCCTCTCTGGCGTCTGTTCAGTTCGGGCAATCTCCTGCAAAACATGACCGATTCGCTCACTATAATCAATCGATTCATCCAGTTTGAAATGCAATTCAGGAGATGTCCTCACTTTGATGCGACGTCCGACTTCGGAGCGGATAAAACCTTTAGCCCGCTCCAAAATCGACAACGTTGTAACTCTTTCGTCATGAGGTCCGAGAACCGAAACAAATACCTTAGCATGACTCAGATCATTACTCACTTCAACCGCCGTAACTGTCACAAACCCGATACGCGGGTCTTTGACCCCCGTACGAATGATATCACTAACTTCTTTTTGCATCTGCCATCCCATGCGTTCTGCACGAAGTTTCACAGCACTCACCTACTCCGTCTTGATCGCTTCCATCTTGAAGGCTTCAACAATATCGCCTTCTTTTAAATCATTGAAGCGTTCAATGGTTAGACCACATTCGTAGCCAGCAGCTACTTCGCGTGCGTCATCCTTAAAGCGTTTGAGGGAATCAAGTTTACCCTCAAATACGATAACACCCTGGCGAATCACACGAATATCAGCATCTCGCAGCATTTTGCCTTCTTGCACCATGCACCCAGCAATCGTGCCGACTTTCGATACTTTGAACAATTGTCTCACTTCGGCATGACCGATAACAACTTCCTTAAACTCAGGGTCTAACATACCCTTTAGCGCAGCCTCAATCTCATCGATCAGGTGATAAATCACTCGGTATAACCGCAAATCGATTTGCTCAGATTCTGCCATTTTTGCCGCATTGGGCTCTGGTCGCACATTAAAGCCGACAACGATTGCTTTGGACGCTGACGCGAGCAAGATATCAGATTCCGTGATGGCGCCAACACCACTGTGAATAACACGAACGCGCACACCACTGATATCAATCTTTTGCAAAGCGCCCAAAACAGCTTCTGCCGACCCATGAACGTCTGCTTTTAAGATGATATTCAGATCTTTAATTTCGCCTTCTTGAATTTGTTTATACAAGTCATCCAAGGTAACACGTGTTGTCGCACCAAGTTCTTCTGCGCGATGCCGCATAGCACGACGCTCAGCAACTTGTCTAGCTTGCCTTTCATCATCGTACACGACAAACGGATCACCTGCGTTTGGCACATCGGACAAGCCAACAATCTCGACAGGAGTTGACGGCAACGCCTCTTTTACCCGTCTACCACGATCATTGACCATGGCACGAATGCGTCCAAACGTATTGCCCGCTACGACCATGTCGCCAACATGCAGTGTCCCGTTTTGCACCAATACGGTAGCAACCGGTCCACGACCGCGATCCAGTTCAGATTCAACAACCGTTCCACGACAACGTGCTGAAACACTAGCTTTCATGTCCGCCACTTCAGCCACAAGTAAAATCATTTCTAATAATTCTTCGATTCCTTGTCTTTGTTTAGCTGACATAGGGACAAAAATGGTATCCCCACCCCACTCTTCAGCCACGAGCCCGTGCTCCGTCAACTCCTGTTTGATACGATCTGCATTCGCACCAGGCTTATCCATTTTGTTCACAGCCACAATAATCGGCACATTAGCCGCCTTAGCATGGTTGATGGCCTCAACAGTTTGTGGCATAACACCGTCATCGGCTGCCACAACAAGAATGGTGATATCAGTAATTTGCGCACCGCGTGCCCGCATCGTCGTAAAAGCGGCATGACCTGGCGTATCTAAAAAGGTGATCTTCCTTTTATTGATCTCCACTTGATAAGCGCCAATATGTTGCGTGATGCCGCCGGCCTCTGATGCAATGACATTCGATTCACGAATGGCATCAAGCAATGTCGTTTTACCGTGGTCAACGTGCCCCATAATGGTCACGACAGGTGCACGCGATTCGAGTGTAGCAGCATCAACATCATTGACAAGCATTTCTTCAGCTTCAAGATCGCGCGGTGCCTGAACCTCAACTTCAGTACCGTATTCAGCACCTAAAAGCACCATCGTGTCTGTATCAATCTCTTGATTGATCGTCGCTGGCATACCTAAAAATAACAGCTTTTTGATAACATCTGACACTTCACGGCGAATCAAGCGGGCAAACTCACCCACCGACATAGGCGCATCCACCGATACCTGACGCGGACCCTCCGGTGCCTTGACGACATTACTGGTTATGCGTTGCCTGGTACGTGGTGGTTGCAACTTGCGGTTATTCTCGCGCTTTTCTTGCGAGGAGACGCGGCTTGAATCATTGCGATCACCAGTGCGTTTGCGCGCGCCAAATGCGCTGTTTTGTCCACCTGATGAAGTAGCATTCGATCCAAAGCGCGGTGATGTGCCACTTGGACTGCTGCCTCCAAAAGAACGCTGATCCGGTCTACGATCTCCACTGGGCCGGGGCGACCGACGATTAGCATCTGACCGTGCACCTGAGTCTGAAGAAGGACGTGGCGCATCATTGGAGAAGCGATTGCCACCCTGATTGGTCCCACCCGTTCTTGAGCCACCGTAACCACCACCTGATGCAGAACGCTGCGCACCCGATCCAGCATAACCCGATCCACCAGAAGGACGTCCTGATCCGCCAGAAGGACGCCCTGAAGCATTTTGGCCTTGAGGACGACCTGATCCCCCGTTATAACCTTGGCCACCGCTATGGTTGCTCGGACGCGATGATGCGTCAGAGCTAGGACGGCGATCATTTCCGGTCGAAGCAGAACGATCGCGGTTGAAAGGTGGTCGATCTCCAGTACGCGCTGGACGATTGGTCGATGCATCGCGATTACCATAATTGCTTTGACGTGTTCCCGAACGGTTACCGGTTTGCTGACTATCGCCGTTTGTCGTAGGTCGTCTTGTCGTGGCATCTTGCGTAGATCGAGCACCAATGATCCCTTGATCATTTCCTACTTGACGAACGGGTTGATTCGCAGCGTTATCCGGTACAGCAGATGCTGTTGCCTTTACGTCAGATTCCGATTGAATCCGAACCCTCTCCTGATCCCTTACCTTAATTTCAGATTGCGCGGGTACAGGCTCACCTGCGGGCGCTTCTTGCTGTGCAACAGGTGTCGCATTTCGAGGTGTAGCATCTTTCACGAGACGTTCTTGCTGAACCGTACGCGCCGCAGCACGTGCCTTAACATCGGAAAAAAAACCTTCCACAGCCGCCACCATTTCCGATTCCATCACACTCATGTGATTGTTGACCGGAATATTCAAACGACTTAGAATGGTAATGATTTCTTTGCTTGACATGTTCAGTTGCTTAGCATATTCATATACTCTCAATTTCGTCAAATAGAGTCACCTCCGTTATGATCCAGAAACATGCGTTGAATTGTCGTCGCCAGTTGCAAAGAAGTGACACCCACCGCAGACCGCGCAGGTTTTCCGATCGCGTGTCCAAGCTCCTGACGCATAAAACACGTGATGAGCGGTACGCCATAAAAGGCACATTTGTCGCGTATCTTTTTCGCTCCATTGCTGCCTGCGTCCGCCGCTTGAATCATCAAACGCACTTTTCCTTCGCGAATCGAGCGCACACATGCATCCTCACCCGATATAACATTGCCCGACCGAGCGGCAATACCTAAGAATTGCAAAACGTCATTCATGTGCTTCACGTTCTCTCAGAACTTTCAACAATTCATCGTAGACTGGTAAAGGAACTGCAGTTTTTAACCCACGGTCCAAAGACTTTCGCTTTTTGGCTAATTCGAAGCATTCTGGCG
Organism: Bacillota bacterium; assembly: GCA_021821185.1. The sequence continues at coordinate 1,225 of JAKACU010000026.1, read as the reverse complement.
ATGCACAAATGTAGGTGCCGCGTCCCGCTCGTTTGCCCGTCAGATCTACCATAATTTCGCCTAAAGGCGTTAGCACAATGCGCAACATGCTCCGCTTTGGTTTTTGCTCCTGACACCCCACACATTGCCGCAAGGGTACTTTGCGAGGGGACATGCGATCACCTCCTAATCCTGAAATAAAATGTCATGATCCAATTGTGCGAATGCTGGTGCAGATCTACCAGATTGTGACTCGCTTTTGATATCAATCTTCCAACCGGTCAATTTGGCGGCAAGCCTTGCATTTTGTCCTTCTTTTCCGATGGCTAAAGAAAGTTGATTATCAGGAACAATGACGCGTGCCATTTTATCCGCTTCTATAATCTCGACATCGATCACTTTGGCAGGCGATAAACTACTTGCTACGTACAAGGCTGGATCGTTGCCCCATTCGACCACGTCGATTTTTTCGCCTTTGAGTTCACTGACGATCGTTTGAATTCGCATCCCTTTAGGACCAACACAAGCTCCCACGGGGTCAACATCAGCATTTCTTGAAAACACCGCCACTTTAGATCGCGATCCCGCTTCTCTGGCTACCGATTTCACTTCCACCACGCCATCGTAAATCTCCGGCACTTCCATCTCAAGCAATCGTCGCAATAACCCAGAATGAATGCGCGAGAGGATAATTTGCGGACCTTTTGTCGTCTTTTCCACACGGGAAATGAACGCTTTTATGCGGTCTCCAAGACGCAATTGTTCATTAGGAATGATTTCATTAACAGGAAGGAGTCCTTCAGTGCGGTCCAGATCAACGTAGTAGTAACGTCCATCCTGGCGGGTAATCATGCCTGAAATAATGTCCTCTTCGAGGTCTGCGTAAGCTGAATAGATAATGCCGCGTTCAGCTTCGCGGATACGCTGTGTGACGACTTGTTTGGCTGTCTGAGCGGCAATACGGCCAAATTCTCTTGGTGTAACTTCCAGTTCAACCACATCACCTAGGCGGTACTTTGCATCAATTTCTTCAGCCGCTTCAATCGATATTTCCAAACGATGATCCGCTGGTTGCTCGACGACCGTCTTTCTGGCATATACTCGCATTTCTCCAGAATCTCGATCGATCTCTACACGGACATTTTGGGCAGAACTAAAGTTGCGTTTATACGCGGAAATCAGCGCAGCTTCAATGGCTTCAAGAAGCACTGCGCTACTGATGCCGCGCTCCTTTTCCAATTGATTC
>JAKACU010000141.1 GCA_021821185.1 Bacillota bacterium | reverse complement strand
TTAAACTATCGGATGAACCGAGAAGGGCCCGGGCCACAACCTCATTTTCTACCGCATCAGCCGTAAGTTTCAGTGCTTGCAAGATCGGGACTGAACTTGCAAAAAGCGACCCCAGTGTGCGCGACATCCTCGCCACAGCCGATTTTTGCAAAAGCGGTCCAAAAACGGGCAGCTTAAGCAGAATAATGTCCCGATAGTAGCGTGCCGTCGGCTTTCTGATCAGCCAGAAATACAGCACGACTACCCCGACCAAAAAGGCGATAAGCAGATACCAGAACTGGACGAAAAAGTGCGAAACGCCCATGACAATTCTTGTAGCTAGCGGCAACTGCGCGTGAAAACTCGCAAACAGTCCAACAAATGTGGGTATCACGGTAGTCATCAGGATAAAGACCACGGCAATTGCCAGAATCGATACGATCAAGGGATATGTCATGGCCGACTTGATCTTCTCACTGGTGTAGTGCTCCTTTTCAAAAAAGACAGCAAGTTTTTCCAGCACGCCGTCCAGATTTCCAGAGACTTCACCTGCACGAACCATGTTAATAAATAAGGCGGGAAAGATATCTGGCCGTTCTGCGGCTGACTCGGACAATTGCGATCCGTTGCGCAGCTTTGCCGCCACTTCTTCCAGGGCTTTGGCAAACGGCTTGCGTTCCGTTTGCTGCGCCAACACGCGAACACCATCGGCTACCGTGACGCCAGCCTTCATCAAAGTCGCCAATTGCCTGGTAAAAACAGCAAAATCGCTGCCTTTGACTTTCCTGCCCAAATGAATTTCCATTGACAAAAAACTGTTCTCGCTGGGTTTTAGCAGGGTTTGCCAGCCCTTTTCTTCCCATAACTTCGTGACGTAGATGCCCTGTTCACGAAGGTTTGTGATCACCATTTCGGGGGTCTCTGCAGTGAGTTTTCCGCGCGACACCTTGCCCAATCGGTCGATCGCTTGATAGGAATAGGTCGTCACGGAATCATCCCCTTAATAAGGCTTGTCCAAGCCTTGCAACACCGACTCAGACAAAAAGCCGCTTGTGACCAATTCGCGCAAATGCATTTCCATCGTTTGCATGCCAACGGCGCGGTTGGTTTGTAAAACAGAACGAATTTGATGACCCTTTTCTGAGCGGATCAGATTAGCCACCGCTGGCGTGTTGACGAGAATCTCCAAGGCAGCCACTCGGCCGTTGCCATCTTTCGTCTTATACAAACGCTGCGATAAAATGCCCTGCAAAACCGCTGACAATTGAATGCGCACTTGCGGCTGCTGACTGGAAGGGAAAACGTCAATGATGCGATCAATCGTCTGTACGGCATCACTCGTATGCAACGTGGCAAACACCAGGTGCCCCGTTTCAGCTGCGGTGATCGCCGTACTGATCGTCTCAAGGTCCCGCATCTCGCCAACCAAAATAACATCAGGATCCTGCCGCAGCGCCGCACGCAGCGCTGGACCAAATCCATGCGTATCCAGTCCAATTTCCCTTTGATCAATCACCGACAAATGGTGGGCATGCAAATATTCGATCGGATCCTCCAGTGTAATGATGTGCCTGCGTACCGTATGATTGATGTGGTTGATAAGAGCCGCCAGTGTCGTCGATTTGCCGCTTCCCGTAGGACCGGTTACAAGCACGAGGCCATGCGGTTTTTGCGCAAACGTCGTTACGACAGACGGAAGATGCAAACGATCGAGATCAGGCACCGAATTTGGAACAAGCCGCGTGGCAATGCTGCAGCACCCGCGTTGTCGGTAGACATTCACACGAAGCCTTGTCGTCCCCGGCACACTGTAGGAAAAGTCGATTTCTCCCGGTTGCAAAGACCGGGTCCATTGCTCATTCGTCATAATCGTGCGTGCCATGGCCTCCGTGTCTGCAGGACGAAGCAGATCACCTTGTGCCAAAAGTTCCCCGTGCACACGATAGACCGGAGCAACATTGACCGAGATATGCACATCCGATGCGCCTTTGGTGTGAGCCAGTTTAAATATTTCGATCAATTCCATGCACTACATCACTCCCGCATCGTAACTCGCATAATCTCTTCCACCGTCGTGATGCCAGACGCTGCTTTTTGCAAGCCGTCTTCTTGCATGGATGAAAAACGTTGATTTCGCACATACTCTCGCAGTTCTCTTTCCGATTGCCGACTGACAATAAGCGAGCGCATGGTTTCGTCGAGCTTGACCACTTCATGAACGGCGATCCGCCCGCGATACCCGGTTTTTCCGCAGTACCCGCAACCGCGTCCGCGCATCAAGTGTTCCACGCTAAAGTCGTGCTGCGAAAGCCAGGCCGCTTCCGTTGCCGTAGGTGTGTATCTTTGTGCGCATTGATCGCATACTCGACGAACAAGCCGCTGGGCCACGACACCGACCACCGAAGAGGCGACAAGAAACGGTTCAATACCCATATCCATAAGACGTGTAATCGTGCTTATCGCGTCATTGGTATGCAGCGTACTAAATACCAAGTGTCCTGTGAGCGCGGCTCGTACCGCGACTTCCGCCGTCTCGCCATCGCGAATTTCTCCAACCATGATGATATCCGGATCTTGGCGCAGGATCGAGCGCAACCCGCGCGCAAAGCTCATCCCAATACTTTGACTGACCTGCACCTGATTGACCCCGGCAAGACGATACTCCACAGGATCTTCAACGGTAATTACGTTTCTTTCCGACGTGGCAACGGTCTTGAGCGCCGCGTAAAGCGTCGACGTCTTTCCGCTGCCGGTGGGACCTGTGATCAATACGATCCCATGTGATGCCGTGATCATGGATTGAAAATGGGCGAGGTTTTCCGTCGATAAGCCCAGCCGATTGAGATCGATCACCGCATTTCTTGCGTCAAGCAGACGCATGACACACTTCTCGCCATTAACTGTAGGCAGCGTGGATACGCGGATATCGATCGTCTGCAGACCATTTTCAAACTGAATCCGTCCATCCTGCGGGAGTCGCCTTTCAGCGATATTCAAATCAGACATAATCTTGATTCTTGCGGTGATCATGCCCTGCATGTATTTGGGCAGTGACTGCTGCGTCTGCAAAATCCCGTCGATGCGGTAGCGAACTAAAACTTCATTTTCTTCCGGATCAATGTGAATATCGCTGACTCGTTGCTGTACTGCCTGGTCAATGATCTGATTGACCAAACGAACCACGGGCGATTCTTCGTTCGTCACCTCTTGCTCAAGCTCTTCTTCTTTGGGTACAAGGGACCGCAACTCGTCAACCGTTTCTTGAATTGTATATACGCGTTCAATAAAAGTGAGTATATCTGCTCGGCTAGCTATAACAGGATCAATGACAAAACCTGTACTCATGCGAAGATCCTCAATCGCATAAAAATCCATGGGATCAGCCATGGCAACCATCAGGTGGTTTTTATCCTTTTTCACGGCAAGCGCCACATACCGTCTGGCTAGTGCCTCAGGTATCAACCGTACGATCGACGGATCAAGCGGAAAACGAAATAAATTGATGTGGGGAATGCCTAGTTGGAATTCCAGCACTTCAATCAATTGCTCTTCGGTTAACATCTTTTTGCGAATCAGCAATTCGCCAAACTTTTCTTTCGTCTGCTTTTGTTCTTCAAGGACTTCATTTAGTTGCTCTTGCGAAATCATGCCCATCTCAAGCAACAAGTCACCAAGACGTACGCGTTGCATATGGGATCCCCCGAACTTCGACAGAATAAGCAATTATGATAACATCATTCGACATAGTCAATTGTAAATCCTTCTCTTATTTAGAGGATTCTTTGGCTAAAATTTCTAAAGTTACTGCGCCAAGAGTCTCATGTACGCCTGCAGCCATGCATGACCGAATAGAGCAGTGACAATCACGCCTGTTGCGATATAGGGCACAAAGGCGATCTTCTGGCGCGCCTGCAAAACCCCGCAAGCACGCAGAATCAACCCGATAACAGCCCCGCTTGCCGATGCGATGACAAGCGATTCAATGCCAAGTGCCGGACCGAAAATGGCGCCGATGGAAAAATACAATTTGGCGTCACCCAGACCCATATTGCCACGCGAGACAATATGGATGAACACCAGCAGCAAAAAGCACACAAAAGCCCCGATCACAGCCGATCCCCATGGTTGCACGCCAGACATGCCCGTCAACAGTAAAATGATGACTGCACCAGGATAGGTCAAGACATCCGGAACGCGCATCGATGTTAGATCCGTACCCACCGCGGCCACAAGCAACATCCAAAAAGCCCACCAGGCCAGTCTTGCCGGCAGATAGCTCGTATGAAAAGCGGTCCACAAAAACAAACAGGTCGTCAGCAATTCCAGGATCGGATACCGCACCGATATGGGCCGATGGCAATAATGACAGCGGCCGCGTAAAAACACCCATGACAGTATAGGGATAAGCTCCCAGGGTTTTAAGGGATGGCGGCAGTGAGGGCAATGGGATCCGGGAAACGAGATGGATTCGTTTCGTGGCACGCGATACGCAACAACATTTAAAAAGGATCCGATAAAAGCCCCGATCATTCCGATAAAAATCAATTGCCACGTTTGCAGTAAAGACGTTGCAGACAAAGCAAGCCCTCCTAACAGCATCTCTCGTGCGTACCATTTGTGTATGTTCGCCTAACGGACAAAGATTCCTGCTAAAACGTGGCCTGCCATAAAAAATCCGCGTTAAACGC
>JAKACU010000025.1 GCA_021821185.1 Bacillota bacterium | reverse complement strand
CGCAAAGAACAAAAATCTATCCAAGACGAACATCCACCCCGATGACGTCGTAAGACTCGCTCTTCAACCGCGCAGGGAAACAGCCCATTTTGGAGGCTCTGGACGGTCACTGATGGCAAGCATTGATCCTGATAAGCCCGAATCATCTCCAGCACCCTTTAGACATTGATATGTCATTTTCGATACATCGTGCGGCGTACGTGGCAAACTTCGTGCCAGCATCGGAACGAAAACTTCTGACGGCTTTAATAAGGCCTATCGTTCCCAGCGAAATCATGTCATCTTCATCGACACCCGAATCCCGATATTTTTTGGCAATGTAGGCCACAAGGCGCAAATTATGTTCGACAAGCATCGAAAATGCGTCTTGATCTCCATTTCGCAATCGAATCAGACAGTCCCTTTCATCTGTCTCATTAAGTGGATGAGGAAAAGCTTGATTTTTTACGTAAGACATAAGCATCAAGGTCTGACTGGCTAAGAAATACGGCGGTTGAAGAGCGGGCATGAAAAGGTCCCTCCCAACGTCATTGGCTCACAACCAGACCATTCTATGTAATCCAAGCCAACATGGTTCATTTGAAACGCCCAATTTAGGTTAAGACAGGCAAAGATGCCTGTTGCGTGCATAAGGGTATCGTGGTAGACTTTCTCTAGTAAATATGTGGGTGAAACGTAATAGAGTCTCACTTAGGTAATACAGCCAGTGATTTTCCAAATCCAACGCACAGGGGGTAACCACTCATGATGAAGTCCACAGGTATAGTAAGAAAAGTAGACGAATTAGGACGCGTCGTGATCCCAATTGAACTGCGTAGAACACTCGGCATCGGGGAGAAAGATGCACTGGAGATTTACGTTGATGGTGATCGCATCGTTCTTAAAAAATACGAACCTGCCTGTATATTTTGTGGGCAAGCAGACGAAATTGTGCATTTTAAAGGTAAAAACATTTGCCCGTCTTGCATTGCTGAAATGGCCGGAAGATGAGAGAATTGACTTCGCTACTACGATAACTGATAAGCCACAGTCTGTGAGGGGTTCAGTCAGTGGCTTATCTGTTTTTATCTGCCTCAAGAAGTTGTTGATAAACATCTCTTCGTGATAATCCATGCAATTTAGCTACTTCACGCATAGCCTCTTTTCGATCCACACCTTGATTGACGAGCATCTGCACATGATCAACGATTGGCAGTAAGTTGTCATTTACAAATTCCTCAGCGGTAGCTTCAGTTCCTTGTACAACGATGACCATTTCACCTTTTTTGGGGGATGTAGCAAACGAAATACCTTCTTTGGTTAAAACACCGCGTATAAAATCCTCATGTAATTTCGTCAGTTCGCGTGCGATCACAACAAATCGCTCACCAAAGGCTTCATACATCGCCTGTAGCGTCTTATCGATGCGATGCGGAGCCTCATAAAAAATCATCGTTTCTTTGTGGTACCGCAATGCCTCTAAGGCTTGCTTTCTTCGATTGACCTCACGCGGTAAAAACCCATAAAAAGAAAAAGAGCCAGTGGCAAACCCAGAGCCACAAAGTGCCGTTATTCCTGCGCTTGGTCCAGGAACAACGACCACATCGATCCCGCTTTCGATAGCAAGTTGTACAACTTCTTGACCAGGATCTGAAATGCCTGGCATACCTGCGTCGCTGACAACCGCGCCCTGCTCACCACAAAGTACCCGCTCCACGATCTGTCTTGCAGCCACACGTTCATTATGTTCGTGATAGGAAAATAAGTCTTTACCTGAAATATCGAAGTGCGTCAACAGTTTTCTTGTATGTCTTGTATCCTCTGCCGCGATAAAATCCACTTCACGCAAAATACGAACAGCGCGAAACGTGATATCCTCGAGGTTGCCGATCGGGGTGCCAACAAGGTAAAGCTTACCTGCAACCTGATCTTGATTTTGCATAAGGTACTCCATTCCTTCCTATTACGATCGACTTTGCAGGTTTTGCAAGCAAAATAGGCAATCACCGTCTCGCATAGCACCGTAGTTGAGGTTGCAGATATGAAACCCATCGTCGTACAAACTACTCAAGTACTTTAAAGCTTCGCCCTGCACAGGCGTCTGTTCTTCTGCATAGAATTTGGCTCGTTCCCTTAAGTGTTCATTTTCAAGAAGCAGTCGCTGATTTTCTTCGATCAATTCCTGTAATTGAACCTTAATTGCGCCCAACTCTTCGTAAAATTCACCAATGCGATCTTGCAAATGTTCTACTTCGCGAAACACGAATTGCTTATCCACCAAACTCGCTCACCCCAAACGTACCATCCGCTACATGCCAATTGTATCAATCGCCTGCATCAAAAACGACTCGAGTAATGACATCGCATTGACATGTGCCTTCAATCTCTTGGTGAGACCGCTAAACAGCATGGCGAGCCGCGTCCAAGTCTGTGGTGGTAATGCGCGCGCTTGTGTCTCAAAGTCGCCGCTTTGTGCAAAAACTTCCGTCTTAACACCATAATGAATGGCTACCGCATCACGACAAAAGGCTATCAGCAATTCCCCCAAAAGTGGGTAATCCTCAGTCTCACTATCTTTTGCCATACGGTCACTGGCAAAATACCAGGTAGCCGGATCTTTAGCAGCTAATAACGAGCCGACTTCCATCACAAGCTTCTTCACATGGTCAAATCGCTCGGTATGACTATCTTCTTCCCACAACTGTTCTTGGGAAAGTAAAAGAACCGTACAGCGTGATCGCAACGTAGGCAAAACGGCCATTGGCGAGTGCGCAAGCAAAAGAAACAACCGATCTTGTGCTGGCTCTTCCACCCATTTTAAAATGGAGTTGGCAGCCTCCGTGGTCAACGTATCAGCCTGCTCTAAAATAACAAAATTGTGGTTACGTAAACTCTTCATTCGTCGATCTTGTCTAACGGCCAATCTCATTTGTGCTATCTTTAAGGAGGCTCCGTCAGGGGAAAGCCAGTTGACCGCCGGGTGATTGCCTGATTGCACAGCCTGGCAAGGGCCACAGACTTTACACGCGCGACCCTCTGGCGAGACATCTTCACAGACGAGCGCTTGCACCGCCTCGAGCGCTTCTTTGGCAAGGCGGTCACGATCTTGATGCACCAAGAGATACGCATGCGATAGCCTATCGAGGGCACTCAAATGGTGCAACACATTCGCTACATTGGTAATCATGCGGCACCTCAGCTTTCATTTCCTGACTCATGTCTGTAAACTAATGAGAAGGCCCTTGACTTCGCCAACAACATGGAGAATAGCAAGCGGCTCCAATTGATTTTGAAGAGCTTGTTGCAGTAGCGCCAGAAGGTGCCCGTCAATTTCTTCCCATGTAGCGTACAACTTTTTGCGACCTCGCGTATCAGATAGAGCCTCATTTTTTACAGCCAGCCCATTTTTGACGATATGATCGACAAGTTTCTTCACGGCCATCCTATATGCTTGAACAGTGGAAAATGACTGGCTGTACACTAACGCATCACCCAAGTTTTGAACTTGCGTGACCATAGAGTCTATCTCGTCCTTAGCCATCAAGGCCTTATCCTGTGCAAGCAAAGTCAAAAATTCTTCGCTGACTTCTTTATGCGAAAGTGCATAGTCCCGTTCCCCTCGCAACTTGGCTGAGCCGCTTGTCTTACGTTCGATCTTCATAAGCTGACTCCCTAAAACTGTTCAAACTGATCGACCGTAACTACAAATACGGTAGCTCCTCCTACTTGCACCGAGATCGGGAAAGAAACATACGACTCCACTTGATTGCCTAAAGGTGACATAGGTGTCACCAGTTGATCACGGGCTTTGCAATTTTGCGAAATGATCGATAAAACAGGATCAACTTGATCATCTTGCACACCAATGAGAAACGTCGTGTTGCCCGCACGCAAAAAGCCGCCAGTAGATGCCAGCTTTGTCGCACCGATGCTTTCTTTAACGAGCCGTTCCGACAACCGTGATACATCTTTATCCTGAACGACGGCGATAATCAGTTTCATGGAGAGTTCCCCGCCCTCTCAAGTGTCTTTTGTACCAAAACAAAGATCTGATCCGCCAATTCGTGAACCGGAAGACTACCATCTAACCATGTGACTCGTTGTCTATTTTGTTCATAGATCTTCAATAACCCACTTCGTACACGGGCAAAGAAGTCAGGACCACGCTTTTCAATACGATCGGCCTGTGCCATATTTCTTGCATCTACTCGATATAGTGCAAGATCGATGGGCACATCTAACACAATCGTAAGATCGGGCACTAATTCCCCTATGGCCGGTGCATTAACAGCCTCGACAAAAGTTGGGGTCAGGCCACCCTGTTCGCCTATCCCATACCCTTGATAGGCGATACTGGCATCAAAAAAACGATCGCATACCACCACGCGGTTTTCTTGAAGTGCTGGGCGAATTACCCGTCGTACATGTTCCGCGCGCGAAGCCGCATACAGATATACTTCCGTTTCTGGCAACATGTCTGATGCTGGATTGAGCACTAACGCACGGATAGCATCACCTACTGGGGTTCCACCTGGCTCTCTAGTTTTTCTAATAGCCACGCCAGTTTCTCGCAGACGTTCACACAGAAGGTTAACCTGTGTTGTTTTGCCACTACCGTCGATGCCCTCAAATGTGATAAATAGTCCCGGCAGAAAAAATCCCCCTCACAATGATGCAAGGCATCGCACTCGATATCCCTCATCATAAACGACGCCGTCCACTCGATTACCATTGTCCAATACCGGGGTAAGAATTTCAATATGTTCCTTTAGAAACGTTTCCCCTGGAAGTAGAAGTGGTATACCAGGTGGATAGATTGTGACTGGATCGACAACTCTATGCCCTACTGCCAAAAAAAGTGACGTAAAAACCCCAGCATTGCGTTCATGAAGTGGCATCACCGGTATCACGTCGGAAATAGGTGTCGACGCATGACACAATTCCCATGAGGTAGCCCTTCCAATCGACTTTACTTGTGATGCCACATGAATTAAAGCGTCAACCGTCTTTTTAAAATCCCTCCTGGCATTACCATAGGACCAGGACAATAGCACATGGTACTCTGATGTGTACTCGCTGTATATACCAAACTCTTCGCGAAGCACACGTTCAAGTTCAAACCCTGTGAGATGCAATCGTTCTGCATGTAAAATCCATTTCATGGGATCTTGTGTCGCAGTTTCTTTCACATCAACCAGAAGCCCAAGGCATGCTTCATGTAAACGCAACTTTTGCGCCTCTAATTCAGCTAGGGTAAGGCTAAGAAGTTCTTCGCCATGACAGGCCAACTGCGCACGCATCGCATCAAGCGAAGCCATAAGCAGATAGGACGGAGAACTCGATTGGACCATGCGTAACGTTTCTTGCAGACGCACACGGTCAACACGTGAACCTTGTACATGCAAGAAAGCCGTTTGCGTAAACCCGGCACCCATCTTATGCGCGCTTTGTATAACGATATCTGCCCCGGCAACGATAGCGGACATAGGCAATTGGGGGTGAAAAGGAAGATGAACACCGTGTGCCTCATCAACGATAACGATAAGGCCCGCTTGATGAGCCATCTGAACAATCGCGGCCAAATCACTCACAAACCCATCATAGGAAGGACTCGTTAGGATTAACGCTGTTGCCTGTTGCGTGCGTAACAGTGCCTCTTGAATAGCCATAACGCTAAGTCCGCCAGCTATCTCCGCATGTCCCTGTACAGGATGCCACACAGTTGGCGTAACAGACACCCGCTGTGCTTGTGCGAGAACGAGTGCATTCCATACGGATTGATGGGCGTTTCGTCCTACGATAACGACATCGGAAGGATCAACAACCGCTAAAATAGCGGCGAGGTTGCCTCCGGTGCTTCCAGCAACCAAAAAGTACGTCTCTTCACTTCCAAAAGCTTTTGCAGCTAGCTGTTGCGCCTTGGCAATCACACCATCAGCATGATGCAGATCGTCTAAGCCCGGCACTTCCGTGACGTCGAGTTGTGCAAGAGGCCCTGCATAGCGCGCCAAGGTTGAAAGTAACCCTCGTCCTCGTTTATGACCCGGCACATGAGCCGAAATGCGTTCATACTTTTGCTGCGCGATCAAGGCGTCAAGTAATGGTGTTTTTGCTTGATCATCGTTATTTCGTATCATAATAACTATTTCTCGTTACATTACTCAAAATCCTGCTGGACGTCTGTATGGATAAGCTCATCCAAGTCCGCCCACAGCTGACTCAATCGTTCAATATAAAAATGATAGCGTTCATGTTCCACGGGCGTTTGTAAAATGGCTTCTTCACATGCTGTACAGATAAAACACGTTAAAATATGCAACCCATGTAATGCCTCATTGCCACACACTAAACAAACTTCTTCCCTATCCCCGGGCGTGTCGTTTGCGAATGGTTTCATCGGATTCTCTACTTGCTTGATGGTTTGTTCTTCAGTAAGCATGTTTACAACCTCCCCGGTACACATCGCAGTACTCTTTCATTCACTATCTAATAGTCTCTCCAAACATTAGCATTCTCATACTGTAAAAAAGCTCTTGACATGTCCGCGATGTTCTTGTACCTTATAACTGAAAACGTTATCAGAAATCAATGGTGTATTTGCTAGTTTGAAAAGGGGGTATGGACATGAAAGTGACAATTCGTACAGTCGCCGAACAAGCTGGCGTTTCTGTACCGACTGTATCTCGCGTGTTCAACTCACCGGAACTCGTCAACAAAGTGACGCGCGAACGCGTCATGGCGATTGCTGAATCTCTTCATTTTTTCCCCAATGATCGCGCACGGGCACTCAGAGCGCCTAAAAGACCGATCATCGGTGTGCTTGCTTGGCAAATTAAAGATTTCTTTTTTGGCGAATTATTATCAGGAATAAATAAAGCTGCGGTCACGGAAGATATGGATGTATTGCTTTTTGATGCACAACTTGATTCTAAGCGCGGTATGGATGGCTTGGTCTTCTTAAAGCGGCAACAAAGTGATGGCATTATCTTTACGAGTTCGCCCGTTTTGGATGAATATTATGCCATTATCTCCCGTTTGCACATACCGGTCGTGTTGGCGCTTACGGAAGACTCCCAATATAACCTAAGCTCCTTCAAAATCGACGATAGAAAAGCGGCATTTGATGCAGTAGGATATCTCGTCGCACGAGGACACCGCCATATCGGTATGATATCCGGCCCTATAGAAGATACGATCGCGGGAAACTCCCGCTATAGCGGGTTTCGCGAAGCATTACGCTATTATGGTCTACCTTATACCGATGGTCAGCTTGCATTTGGACAGTACCGCTATGAACATGGCTACAAAGCCATGTCCGATCTTTTGTCACACCATGATGAAACCACTATTACGGCAGTATTCACAGCGAGTGACGAGATGGCCATCGGCGCTATGCGATGCATCCATGATCATGGCCTACGGGTTCCTGAAGATATCTCGATTATTGGTTTTGATAATATAACGCTGTCCGATATGGTTACACCTAAATTAACGACCATCATGCAACCATTTGAACGTATCGGCATGGAATCTGTCTCTTACTTAAAAAAAGCATGGAGCACCTCAGGTGATTGTTCATCAGGGACATACTTTTTGCCACACCGCATCATCGAACGAGAGTCGGTAGCAACCCGTTCTTACGATTCGTCGTAAGAACGGAATAAAATTTCCGTTAATGTATACAAAAACTTAAAGGGGGCAATACAAGAATGAAAAAAAGTACAATGGCAGGATTTGCCGTACTTGCTGCTGGCGTTGTCACATTGACAGCATGCTCCAGCCCATCATCATCGTCAGCTGCAGCACCTGTGAAAAAAGCAGGTAGTGTCGTTACCATTCAATGGGCGGCATCTCCTATTTCACAAACCGGCATTCGTGCTAACCTAATTAAACTTTTTGAAAAATCACATCCAAACATTCGTGTACAATTGATTTCCCAATCGACCAACACGGATACCAACCGCGCGTCACTGATTACGCAAATTACTGGCGGTTCTACGACGCCTGACGTCTTTATGGGTGACGTTGTCTGGCCAGGCCAATTTGCCAGCGCTGGTTTAGCTTTACCGCTTAATGGACACGTGTCAAAAGCTTACTTGAACCAATTTGCACCTGGCCTTGTAGCCGGCGCCACGTATAAAGGCAAAGTATATGCTGCACCGTTCTTTATGGATGCAGGATTCCTGTACTATCGCAAAGACCTTTTACAAAGAGCCCATTTGCCGATTCCAAAAACGTGGGAACAACTCGTCAAGGATGCAAAGACACTTACCAGCAGACACATGGTCAAGTACGGCTTTGTATGGCAAGGCAATTCTTATGAGGGTTTGACTTGTGACTGGATGGAATACCTGACAGATGCAGGCGGTAAAGTATTTAATGCGGCTGGCAAACCTGTGATGAATTCACCACAAGCCATTAAAGCGCTCACGTTTATGCGCTCTTTAATTACATCAGGTGTATCGCCTAGCGCGGTCTCTACCTACCAAGAGGCGCAAGCCATGAATGCATTTAACGACGGCCAAGCCGCGTTCTTGCGCAACTGGGATTATGCATGGTCCAACTCTCAAACCAAAGGCCAATCGAACGTGATCGGGAAAGTGGGCGTTGTTCCCATGCCGACATTCCAAGGCCATGGTGCCACAGGGTATTCCACTATCGGTGGCTGGGATCTCTATGTAAACCCACATACAAAACACTTGGCACAAGACCTTACCTTCATCCAATGGATGACTGGTGTTCAAGCTCAAACTGTGCTCGCTACCAAGTATTCTGAAATCCCAACGAATGGTGCTGTGCAAAAGAATCCACATGTGCGCGCTTTGAACCCAGTCCTTGCGATTGTTAACAAAGCTCATCTGATCGCACGGCCTAGTCAAACGCCAAACTATGCTTTGGTATCCAAAGCAATCTATACCAACATTAATGCAGCCCTTTCTGGTCAATCCAGTGTGAAAGCCGCACTGAATACAGCCAATCAACAGTTGCAAAGCGCCAACAGCGCCTCTTCACTGTAAGTTCTTCAGCCTTAACAAGCCAACAGGCGGAGTAATCCGCCTGTTCTCTTTCTGGGGAGGTTAGCACCATGCGAGTCAGCAAACTCGAACGAAAAAATGCGATAGCAGGTTATATTTTGATCACGCCTGCTTTACTCGTGATTGGACTCGTCACGATTTTTCCCATACTGTACTCAGTCTGGATGAGTTTAAATCATATCCAATCAACCGTAAATGGTTTTCAATTCACCTTTACAGGTCTGTCGAATTACGTAAAAATATTTAACTATCAACCGTTTTGGCAAGCCTTAGAATTCACCACGATATATGCCATTGTTACAGTCTTTATTGAACTGGCATTAGGTTTGTTAGTGGCTCTTGCACTCAATCAACCGATCAAAGGCCGCGGAATTGCCGTGGCGATTATGTTGATTCCTTGGACGCTAATCACTGTAATTTCAGCACAAATGTGGCATTATATTTATGAGCCCACATTTGGTGTTCTCAACTTTATCTTGATGCAATTGCATATTATATCGTCACCTATTTTATGGCTTGGCGCACCACAACTTGCCACGATATCAATGATGATAGCTGACGTTTGGAAAACGACGCCGTTTGTAACGCTGATTCTACTATCTGGCCTACAACTGATACCTTCCGATCTGTATGAAGCTTCGAAAATTGATGGCGCCGGAATCTGGCGTTCTTTTTGGAAAATTACATTTCCATTATTACGACCGAGTATCGGATTAGCTGCACTGTTTCGGATCTTGCAAGCATTTGGCTTATTTGACTTACCGTATGTACTGACAAGCGGCGGCCCTGGTAATACCACGACACCTATTGCCATGCTGACGTTTCAAGTCCTCTTTAACATGGATAAGTTTGGCCCCGGTACAGCTATGGCTGTGACCACGGTTGGCATTGTTATTGTGCTAGCGTTAATTTCTCTTAAAGCATTGCGGACACAAGTTGGGGAGGTGGACTGATCCATGCAACGTATATTGATGAGAAAAGGGATCGGTTATCTGGTTCTAATCGCCATGCTAATTATCATCGTGGCACCCTTTTACTGGATGGTGATTACATCACTCAAACCGTTCATGGGTATCATCTCGCCAACGCCATCGCTATATCCAAGTCATCTCACTTGGATGTGGTATGTGTCTGCTTTCATCCAGTTTGGATTTGGTACCTACATCATGAACAGTGTCATTGTTTCGGTTACTTCGACGATTATTGTAATGCTCCTGGCAGCTCTTGCAAGTTATGCGATTGCAAGGTTACCCATTCGTGGAAAGGCACCAATCATGGTGATTTTACTCATGATCTCCACCTTTCCTCAAGTCGGTGTTGTATCACCATTGTATATTTTATTGCAACATCTCGGCTGGTTAAACAGCTATCAGGCGTTAATCATCCCATATACCGCGTTTAACCTACCCTTTTCCATCTGGGTCATGCGCACATATTTTGCAGGTATTCCCAAAGAATTAGATGAAGCTGCCAGAGTAGATGGAGCAGGGGTTTTAACGACTGTATTTCGAATTATTTTACCACTTGCAACACCTGGGTTATTTACAGGAGCCATTTTCACCTTCGTCGCCTGCTGGACAGAATTTTTCTTCTCACTCGTGTTTAACTCTGTGAATGCTTATCGCACCATTCCTGTTGGTATCGCCCTGTTTGGTGGGCAATTCACCATCCCATATGGTACGATGTTTGCAGGATCTACTGTGGCTGTGTTGCCAATCGTGATCCTTGTGCTCATTTTCCAAAAGTGGGTTGTCGCAGGACTTACAGCCGGGGCAGTAAAAGGATAACAACCGTCATCCCCTCGTCTGTTGTTGCGACCTCAGACAGGGGGAACACGCGTTGCCAGAGCAAACGCGCCAACAAAATTTTAACCGCGGTGCCTCATCGATGGTATCTGCGGTTTTTATATCCAAGGTACTGGGGATTCTTCTCATTGTACCCATGCAAAACCTTATTGGCGAATACGCCTTGGGCATTTATGGTATCGTATACCCTCTTTATACGATCATGTTAACATTATCCACCGCTGGGTTTCCTTTAGCTCTTTCCAAAACTATTAGCACCTTAACGGCGAAAGGGAAATACAAAGAAGCCAACAGCACCTTTTCCATCGTTGGCAGGTCTTTATTTATCTTTGGTTTTCTTGCCTTTTTCATCATGTGGTTTGGGGGTCCATGGTACGTTTCCTTGGTAGCACCTGGACAAAAGCTTGTCCATGATGCCATTCCTGCCTTACGTACCCTTGCCCCTGCTTTGTTACTTTTACCTCTCATGAGTGCGCAGCGTGGTTACCTACAAGGCAATCTACGTCTTGAACCTTCTGCCTCATCACAGGTCATCGAACAGATCGTGCGCGTTATTGTGGTTCTAGCAGGCCTCATGGTTGGCCTCGATTTGGGATTAACCGCAGGGCCTATGGCGGCCATAGCGACCTTTGGCGCTACAGCAGGTGCCGTCGGCGGATTTCTTCTTCTTCGTGCCTCCGTTAAAAAGTTGCGCACCGAGACATTGCGTAAGAGTCGCTTTGAAAGCACACCAAAGTTGAAAACCTTGCCTGTCTTACGAAGTCTCCTTGCGTACTCCTTGCCTATTGTCTTAGGTACACTGGTGCTTCCTCTGTCGCAATCGATTGATGTATTCACCGTGCCAAGAGAACTCGTATTTGCTGGTGTTGCTACGGTCACCGCAACAGCAGAATTTGGTCGTTATACGCAAGAGGCACTGCGTTTGATTCAGTTGCCGTTATCATTTGCCACAGCCATCGGAGCTTCGATTCTACCCGCCATTAGCGGAGCTCTGGCTAAAGGCGATCAAAAGCAAGCGCGTCAACGATTAAATCGATCCTTGCGGATGACCGCCTTCATTATGATTCCTGCTGCCGTAGCTTTAGGGACATTTGCCGCACCTATTGACGTTACGTTATTTAAAAGTGCTCAGGGGGCGCAATTGATCGCACTTGCCGCTGTCATGAGTATTTTTAGCGGTCTTGAACTTGTAACGACATATATCTTACAAGGACATGATCGTTTTTATCAGCCTGTCTTTCATATGGTTGTAGGACTTGCCATCAAACTTATCGGCAATTTATTGCTTGTCCCAATGCTAGGCATAGGTGGCGCTGCCGTAGCAGGCATTATCGGATATGCAGTATCTTCGTGGATGAACATGGCATCCATTCGAAAGGTAACTATAACAGACGTTTCTTTTCCAAAGGTAGCATGGCGTTCACTTTTGTCTTCACTTGTATTGGGTGCCTGGCTTTACGCCCTTGAGCGGCTGTACCTTCTTTGGGGCATTACCTTTCATGCATCATCATCGCGTATGACGGCACTTCTCGCTGTCGTGATCGGTCTTGCCATCGGGGCCCCACTTTACATTATGGCATCGTTATGGTTTAAAGCGACCGACCGTGAGGAACTTAGCTCCATACCCATGGTCGGTCGGATCATCGCACGATGGATTTAGTGTGATTATAAAATCCACTTTTCGATCACAGCTAAGGCTGCTATGCCCGGTAAGCCAAGTACCCCAGCGACGCTAGCCGTGCCTATGTTGAGTGGCACATGGAGGTTGATCGATTTCCCTAAGTAGTCGACGACAAGTAACCCAACACACCCGATGAGGGCATTTTTTAAAAGGTATGAAACCACGGCACTAGGGCGGCGCACTACCTGTATGATAATCACAATTGTCACGAGTGCGCCCACCAAAAGCCCGATTATCCACGCAGTTGGCACAAGTCATCCCCTTCCTGGCGATCAAGGCCAGATACCGGTGCATGGTTCACTATAGTCTGCATATTGCCACGCAAATCAACGCCGATGCCTCGTCTTTTGGCAACACGTAACAATCCTTCATAGCGCCGTTCTGCTGCGATGAGTAAATAAATGGCGTCATCGACAGTTTCTTTCTCCGTTGCGTGATTAAAATGTTCCATAGCAATCAGCCAAGCGGTGTGTGCCTTGCCGATTTCATCGAGCAATTGTTCATCTTGACGAACCGCCCAGCTTTCGGACACTACACTTCCTTTTTGTCCTGGCACCGCCTGTCCCCCTACCATCGTGAGATAGTAGAGTATAGTCTTCGATCCGTGAGGTTATGCCTTAGAACAGATGCACTAGAGTGAAGGGCTGATTTTATTCAGCCCCTCCTCATCAAACCGTACGTGAGGTTTTCCCTCATACGGCTTTCCGATGTTCGTCATTCATGCGCTTTACGAATTACACAAGTGTAGACAGTCCACGTACTTTCGCGATCACGTTAATTTCACGATAGCTACTCATCCATCGTCGTCGTTGTCTCTTTTTGGCGTACCATTTCGCAAGTCGTTGTCCGATATAGTAATCGAGCTTTGCCATCATCTTTGTGCTATACGGGGTGTGGTAGTAATTTCGCCAGCCTCGTATCTTCGGATTCAACCATTGAACATGGTCTTCAATCGACTGCACACGTGCCTTCGGCGGCGCTAACCGCTCCTTGATGACATCTCGAATGTGCTGCTCGGCCTTCTTGCAGAGCCATTGCTGGGTTGTGTAATACACTTTCCCCTGCGATGTTTCTGCCTTCGTTTTACGATGGTGCATTCCCAGAAAGTCGAATCCTTCTTCGCCTGTCCATAATCCCACAATGCGTGTCTTGGTGGGATGAAGCGTAAGTTCTAACCGCTCCATAATGGCATAGATGAGATTGTGTGCCCGTTCTGCATCTCGCTTCGTCTTACACACAATCACGAAGTCGTCCGCATATCTGGTCAACTCTCCGCATTTCTTTCCATGCCTTTCCCAAAGGACATCGAAATAGTTGAGATAGACGTTCGCTAGGAGTGGCGAGATGACGCCGCCTTGCGGTGTGCCTAAGTCGGAGCGCCTTACTGTTCCTTCTTCCATGACACCGGCTGTTAGCCACTTTCTTACCAATTTGAGTACTCGCCTGTCACTGATGCGCATTTCTACCAGTTTCATGAGTTTCTCTTGATTGATGTTGTCGAAGTAGCCTTGGATGTCGACGTCGACCACCCAATTCCCTTTCCGGTTGCATGCCTTCCGGATACGTTCGAGCGCCTGCTTAGCATTTCGCTTTGGACGGAATCCAAAAGACGATTCCTGAAAATCCGCTTCGAAAATGGGTTCGATGACGAGCTTGGTTGCCATCTGTATGACTCGGTCTCTTACCGTCGGGATACCAAGCGGTCGCTGTTTTCCATCCTTCTTCGGGATGTATCTGCGCCTGACTGGTTGCGGGTGGTAGCGGTTTTCTCGAAGACTGGCCTCACAATCCATGAGGAACCGGGCAACACCCATTTTCTCAATATCCATGAGCGTTTCCCCGTCGATACCTGCTGCCCCTTTATTGGCTCGAACTCGCTTCCAAGCCTCCCACAGCACATCCCGACGGTGCACTTTGTCGTACAGGGCGTGGAATCTGCGTTTCTTGCTTTCCTTGGCTGCATGACCTAACTTCTCTTGGAGTTGTTGGACTTTTTCTTTTGGTGTGGTTAGCCGCTTGGCATTCACTCACCCGTACCTCCTCAAAAAGTATGAACAAAGCAAGGGTCCTTCCCTCCACGAGGTTGTGTTGTCCTCGCTTCACCAGTACTATGACCCCCTCGGACTCCCTTCCTACAGGCATGCCACTTCACCTTTTGGGCTTATAGGCAGCCACTTTACGGATCAGATTTTTTTTCCTCCGTGCAGGGGAGGGTCTCCCCAGTTCACGCGTTCCCTTTGATGCCATGCCGCTTCCTCTATGCCGGAGGGTTCTTCGCTGCTGCTTTCCAAGCTCTCCACAGCTTCCATGGCCTTCGTCCATTTGCCCGGGACTCGGCTCCCTCTTTTCCCTCTCGCGATGCCTTTTTGACGACGCGGCAGAATTCACTTCATGTTACGGCCTGGTATCTTGCTCGCCCTGTTCTCTGCCAGGTACTTTCGTCGATGCGCTTCCACGCACAGATTTCGCCGTACATAGGCATCCAAGCTACTCGGATGTCTTGGCACTTTCCGAGGTAAGACTTTCACTTACTAGAGGAACGCGCGCCTCTGGGCGCGCGACAAAAAAATAAGCGTCCTTTATATAGGACGCCGAAATTCTAATGCGCGCGCAAGCGTTGCCTCATCTGCATACTCAAGGTCACCGCCGATAGGAAGTCCATGCGCAATTCTCGTTACTTCAAGGTTCTCAAAATGATGAGCCAACCGAGCAATATAGCCCGCTGTCGCTTCACCTTCTACAGTCGAATTCGTAGCAAGGATCATCTCCTTAACTGCTTCATCAGCAAGCCGATGAAGCAACTCAGGAAGTCGCAGTTCATCGGGGCCAATACCATCCATAGGGGAAATGGCACCACCTAAAACATGATACAGACCGCGGTAAGATTTCATGCGCTCCAAAGCTAGCATATCCCGCGTATCTTGGACAACGCAGATCATACTATAATCCCGTTCCGGATCACCGCAAACAAAGCAAGGCGAATGATCAGTGACGCAACAGCACGAATCACAAAATAGTAGGTCTCGTTTACTGCGGTGCAGTGCCTCAATGAGTTTTTTCACCTCATCGTCTGGCATTGATATAACATGAAAAGCTAACCTTTGCGCTGACTTGGGTCCAATTCCAGGCAGACGACCAAACTCTTCGATAAGCTGTGCAATAGGCGCAGGAAACTCAGCCATTAGAACAATCCAGGAATGTTCAGTCCTTTAGTATAACGACCCATCTGTTCTTCAGTTAAGGTAGCGACTTTTTTAGAGGCATCCTGCAAAGCGGTCAGAACCAAATCCTCAAGCATCTCTACATCGTCTCTGTCAACGACATCAGGTTTGATTTTGACACTGACTACCTCATGATGACCGTTCATTTCGATTTGTACCGCATCGCCGCTCGCGGCGCCGACAACCGTCATCGTTGCCAATTCTTCTTGAGCCTTTGCCATATCCTCTTGCAACTTTTTTGCCTGCTTCATTAACTGGTTCATGTTTTTCATTGATGACACCCTTTCATTCTTCGCTAATTGTAACGCGATCTTCGCCAAACAATTCTACCACGTTTTGTACCCAAGACGGACGCTCTACCAAAGACGGCTGATCTGAAGTCTGCTGCAAAGTATCGGCAAGAGAACTCCCGATTTGTTTCCAGTCCTCTTCACTGACAGCAAGCATGGTAACTTGCGAACCCGTGTGCTCAGATAGCACGCGATCAATCAATTCCCGATATTGTTTCATCAGTGTCTTTGCGTGCGTGTCACTCTTAACCGTGACAATAACCTGATGACCATTCACAGCGACCACTTGACTGCCATGCAACCAGGCGCGCCCTTGCACACTTTGCCGTTTAATTTCATCGAGAATCATATTCCACTTTTGTTGAATCGCATTCAACAACTTCCCATCAGCTTGCGTCATTGAATGAATTTGCACGATACCGCGAGCGGGTACACTTTTGCTCTTTGTAACAGGTATCTTTTCTTGCACAGGCGCCTCTAGTGACGCGCTTATAACTTGCTCCGGACTCACCACAACAGGCGCATCTGTTTTGGCTTGTCGAGCTAACTTGACTAGTTGCTCCTCCAAGACAGAAATTCGCGTTGCCAAACGTACAATCTCTTCTCGCAAAACGTGCTCTGCCCCTATCGTTGTTTCAGACACGGTATCCATCATTGACAAGAGAGCCACTTCGACAAAAAGCCGAGCTTGTGTTTGATAGCGCAATTCTGACTGTAACGCAGTTAAGCGTTCACCAAGTCGAATCATCTGTTGCGTAGTACTTTGCTGCACTACCACCGAAAATGTCGGATCATATCTCATGCGATGAATCGCATCGTCAGCATCAACGGCATTGTGAACAAGAATGCCATCACGTAGATAACCCAACAAATCAAAGACAAGTTGGGTTGGATCCGTACCGCGTTGCCACAATTGTCCTAGTATCGTCAACAGCGATGCATGATCCCATTGAACCATACTTGAAAAAATCTGTCCTAAATGTTCACTTGCAACCCCACCTGTAACCTGAAGTGCCTGTTCAATAGTTACCTGACCTTCACCATAAGAAACGATCTGATCAAGCAAAGACAAAGCGTCGCGCATTCCACCTTCTGTTGCACGTGCAATAAACCATAAAGCGGCATCTTCCACGGTACATTCAGGCATCGCTGCTAAGACCATTTGCAAATGCTCTACAACCAATTGCATCGAAATACGACTGAGATCAAAACGTTGACACCGTGACACTACAGTAGCAGGTATTTTATGGACTTCTGTTGTAGCTAAGACAAATAAACAATATTCAGGTGGTTCTTCAAGTGTCTTTAGGAGCGCATTAAAAGCTTCTTGAGTCAACATATGTACTTCGTCGATAATGTACACTTTGCGTTTTACTTCAGTTGGTGCATACCGAATTTGTTCCAGTAGACCGCGAATCTCATCCACACCACGATTGGATGCAGCATCCATTTCGACCACATCGACAATTCTACCGTTCATAATTCCAACACATGACGGGCACACATTGCATGGTTCAACGCCAATCGGCGATTCACAATTAACCGATTTGGCGAGAATCTTAGCCAAGCTGGTCTTGCCAGTACCTCGTGGCCCAGAAAAAAGATAGGCATGAGCTAACTTGTCATATCGTATCGCGTTTTTTAAGGTAGTTACCACATGTTGCTGCCCTACCACATCCGCGAAGGTTTGTGGACGCCATTCCCTATACAATGCTAGATGAGACAACCCTCGTCAACCCCTTGTCGCCGGTAGAAGCAGCAACGAAAATGTAGTGCCATGTCCCTTTGATGAAACCCGAATCTCGCCGCCTCTATCAGTCACGATACGTTGCATGATGGGCAGACCTAAGCCAAAATGACCGCCTTTCGTTGTAAAGAAGACATCAAAAATACGATCTGTCATGTAATTCGGGATTCCCGGACCAGTATCCGAGACGTCAACCCTTACGTGCCCTTCCACAGGATCAAAGTTCGTACGCACGATGATCATGCCGCCATCTTCAATCGCTTCGAAAGCATTTTGCAATAGATGCTGAAATGCCAGCATCAATTCCTTTTCATCAGCTAAAATAAACGGCACTGGATTAAGGGATAACATAAAGTGAATGCCTTGTGCGCTAGCCTCCCCTTGCCACGAATCGACTAACGCCGACAAAAGTTCATCCACACGCAACAGACTTTCTGTCGAGCGTCCAGCGCGCGCTAACACAAGCAAAGCGTCGGTCACCCTCGTGATATGATCAAGCTCATGAGTCGTCATCGTTAGAAAGGTGCGCGCTTGCTCTACATCTAATGTTTCGAGCCGCTCAAGCGCAATTTGCAAAAAACCTATCACAGAAGTGAGAGGATTCCGTATTTCGTGAGAAACGCCTGCAGACATTTTAGCAATCGTATTTATCTTGTCGCGCAGTGCCCTTTGAGAATCCAAGGCAACAACATCATCAAGAGTTTTAAATGTGAAGGTGTATCCAACAATCTCATTGCCATCTTGAATGGGGTATGCGTCAATCAACAAATCAACAGACTGATGTCCTTGGTCAATCGCAACCACTTTTGAGATAAATCCTTTACTTTGCTGTAAGGTGCTGTCAATCAGTGTACTTAATACAGGAAAAGCCGCAAGTGCATCTTGCACGGTTTGCCTAGCACAAGTGTCATCAAAGCCAAATAACATGCGAAAGGAATCGTCGCACGCAAGAATGTGGCCGTCTATGGAACAAGCAAAATAGATTAATGATCGTTTTAATGACTGAACGATCTGCAATGATGAACGAACTGACATCGAGTTGATCTGATGATCAATCAGATCATTCAATCCCAATGCTTCTATGATAGGTATCCACTTCGCGTATGGACGTTCATCTGCCATGAATGCAGGTCTCCTTGTCCAGGTTACGCAAGCCCGTCCCCCAGCACTGCAGTATCATTTGCACTACCGCTGATGCCTATCTCTCTGTTGTATACTTCTTATACCAAATCCCTTGGAATGACTCTCAGCACTGCCTAACCAGGCTAATCTGCGGCACCCGACCGGCATCTCTTAGTGCTGCTTCCGTCAGGACCTGACACGATTCGAAAGCGACCGTCGCGCAGGACCCGATCAGACAGCGCTGAGACTCACACCAAATAAAAATGGCGGAGAGAGTGGGATTCGAACCCACGAGCCCCGCTAGGGACTACTCGCTTTCGAGGCGAGCTCCTTCGACCACTCGGACATCTCTCCGCATTCTAAAGAAATCTTTCATCATCATACCACATTCAGACGTCAAAACACCAGCGGTAATAACAGGATAATGATTAAGTCCTGCAATTTCATACATGTTAGCAACAGATCCAAGTGCCCCACCTTTTGCGTTGACTGTCCCAAAGACAACCCGCAGAATTCGACTAAGCGAAATGGCACCGGCACACATGATGCAGGGCTCTACTGTTACATATAATGTACATCCAGATAGACGCCAATCTCCATACCTACGTGCAGCGTCACGCAAAGCAATCAACTCAGCATGTGCAGTAGGATCTCGCCAAAGTTCACGTTGATTATGCCCGTAGCCAAGTACTTGGCCCAATCCATCGACAACAACAGCGCCGATAGGAACCTCACCTTGACGAAACGCCTCGTGCGCTTCAGCCAATGCGACTCGCATATAGTATTCATCGGCGGAAACGTTCACATACCTCACCTCATGCCATTATCATGGCACACAAAAAACGAATCCTCAACATGCACCACCTAAGCACCTTTAGCATAGCGTAAAAGACGAATAGACCATTGCCTAGGGGGAAGTACACGATGTGTGGTATCGCTGGATGTGTGAATTGGCACAAAGATCTTGACACAGAACGCGGCATTCTAGAGGCTATGGGCGAAACTCTCATTTGCCGAGGTCCCGACGCAACGGACACGTGGACAGCTAATCATTGCGGTTTCACGCATCGCCGCCTCATCGTGATTGATCCAGAAGGCGGTGGCCAACCTATGACGAGGACGGTTGCCAGTCATCAGTACACGATCACCTATAATGGTGAATTGTATAATATGGATGAATTACGAGCTGACCTAAAAAGTTGCGGACACGTATTTCAATCACGATCAGACACTGAACTCTTACTTCTGTCTTACGTAGAATGGGGCCCTGCATGCGTAGAGCGCTTCAATGGTATCTTCGCATTTGGCATTTGGGACGAAGCAAAACAAACGCTCTTTTTGGCACGTGATCGACTTGGCGTTAAACCACTCTTTTATACAAAACGCGATGATGTATTTGTCTTTGGTTCAGAAATCAAAGCCCTTCTAGCTCATCCTCAAATTCCAGCACAAGTTGACATGGAAGGTCTTGCCGAGTTGCTCTTCGTGGGTCCCGCGCGCACACCTGGTCATGCTATATTCAAAGGCATTTACGATCTTCGGCCTGGTCATTTCTTGCTTTATTCAAAAGACAGTCTTACTGTGAAGCCATACTGGCAACTCGAAAGTAAAGAACACGAAGAGGACTACGATGCAACCGTTTCGCGGGTGCGTGAGCTTTTTTCCGATGCCGTATCACGGCAACTGGTCTCTGATGTGCCTATTGCCACACTCTTGTCTGGAGGTCTAGACTCTAGCGCGGTAACCGCCATATCTGCAAAAACACTAAGAGAACAACAGCGCGGTCTACTGCACACCTTTTCGGTCGATTTTTATGGATCTGACCAGCACTTCGAGGCCAACAGTTTTCAGACGAGTCGCGATGCACCGTGGGTAAAACGTGTTTCTGACTACGTGGGAACGACTCACCACAGCGTTTTATTCGACACTCCTGATTTGATTGAGCATCTGACGCGACCGATGCTTGCAAGAGATCTGCCAGGGATGGCTGATATTGATACATCGCTGTACTTATTCAGCCGAGAAATCAAAAAAACGGCAACGGTCGCTTTATCTGGTGAAGCCGCAGACGAGGTGTTCGGTGGGTACCCTTGGTTCCATCGCGACGAGGCTCTATTTGACAATACTTTCCCATGGTCTCGACGACTTTCCTTGCGTGCTGATGTTGTGTCCCCCGAACTCATGGAACAAATTCAACCGCAAGCGTACGTACAAAGGCGTTATGAGGAAGCCTTAAGCGAGGTCCCACGCTTGAACGGCGAAACGGCAAGAGATGCGCGCATTCGCGAAGTATTTTACTTGAATATCACGCGCTTTTTGACAACACTCCTGGAACGTAAAGACCGTATGAGTATGGCAGCAGGTCTTGAGATTCGCGTGCCATTTTGTGACCACCGACTTGTTGAGTATGTTTGGAATATCCCTTGGTCGATGAAAAATCGCAATCAAGTCGCCAAGTCGATACTCCGTGATGCTGTCAGCGACATGCTACCGCAAGAAGTGGTTTATCGAAAAAAAACACCGTATCCTTCTACCCCAAACCCCGCCTATCTGCATGCCGTTCGCGATTGGTTGCAGGGCATTTTGGAGGATAAAACATCACCGATACTGCCGTTGCTTAACGTTCCTTCTGTAAAAGACATGATTGCAAAAAGTGCACAAAAAACGGAGCACATACCATGGTTCGGACAAATCATGGCTGTCCCGCAAATGTTTGATTATCTTATTCAAATTGACACCTGGCTGCGTACGTACAATGTTAGCATCACATCGTAGCGCGGTACATTTGACGCCTAAAGCGCATGGGAACCGTCCCACAAAAAGGGTTAATAACTACCCTTGGGGATGGTCCCCTTTACATACCCGGCAGTAGCCAGTGCATTCGCATGTTGAACACCAGCCCCATCGCACATCGGCGTACAACCAAGGCATTAATTATCGCTATGTACTCTACACACAAAAGAAGCATCTCTATGTGGTAACAGGGCTTGCAACAGGTATGTGACAAGCCAGAAGTACAAAAGGGCTGTCCCAAAGTAGAAAAAACTACTTTCGGACAGCCCTCTTTACACGGTTCACTCTGCGTGGTCGACAACGCCTTGTATGATACTTCGCAGTTCACGAACACTTTGTTCAAGATTGTCATTGATCATCGTAAAATCATAGCGATCCTTATGCCCTAATTCAAGAGGTACACGCTGTAGGCGCAACGCTACCGCGGCCTGATCACTATCCCGTTCAAGCAACCGATGCGACAATTCATCGAGAGAGGGCGGCAAGACAAATATCGTATACACATGTTCCGGAATACGTGCTATCGCATCTTCGCACCCCAACACATCCATGTCCGTGATGATGTCGTACCCATTTTCCATGGCAGACAAAATGGTCGGCAAGTGCGTTCCATAGTAATTGCTATTATGAATTTTTTTCCATTCGAGAAACTGATTGCGGGATATCATATCTTCAAACTCTTCTTTGGTTACAAACACATACGGATTCATCTGACTCTCACCGGGCCGCATAGCGCGCGTCGTTACTGACGGCACATAGTAAATCCCTTTCATTTCCTGCAAAATCAGATTCACAAGTGTGTTTTTCCCGACTCCAGACGGCCCAGACAACACAAAAAAACAACCCTT
>JAKACU010000024.1 GCA_021821185.1 Bacillota bacterium | reverse complement strand
AAAGCTATGGGGGTGATGAATCGTTGCCACAGGCAATCGATACCCCGACGCAGCGATGCATTCTGTGAATCGATAATTTCCTGTTTATAAATTACTGATGTCTCTTGTCACGATCTGCTATTGCGGCGATAATAAAGACACAATAGCAGATCGGCCGTAGGTGAGGTGGTAGTCATGCACGCGATTTTTCGTAGACCTATCAACGTGTTATGTGGTTTTTTGCTTGTTGGACTTACTTTATCACCTTTGCCTGCCTTCGCGAAAGGTGGTTCGGCATCAGTACCGACTATGCCTTGGCCAAAAGATGTGCAATTGCTTAATGCATCTCCTCTGACATTGTATGAAAATTTGCATATAAGTGGTGCGAAATGGAGTGTTGTACAGGAGTCACATTTTATTCATCATTTGGATACCTTGCTTCATAGTGAAGGACCATGTGAATTGGGGCAGTTTGTAAACCCTGGGGCACCTCATCAGAAGTTTTATTTTGCAGTGATAAAAAACAACCTGGGTAAACCTATCGTTTATGCGATCAATCGAAGAATCATTTTATCCCTCGTAAACTTTCGACATGCGATTCATGACCATTCGGACTGGGAAATGATTGGGAGCGCACTAGGCCTTTACTCGGGAACAGTTTCTGTACCACTGAGCGGTTGATCGAATTTTTCAAGACAGACCATGATGCCGGGTTATCCCATGGGCATACCTTATGGGACCCGGTTTTTTGCATCATTGGGGGATGAGATATGCACCACACAACCAATCGAAGAAATGTCACCATCGCAGTTATGGTGGCCACATTTTTGACGGCTATGGACAGCACCGTTGTCAGTACCGCCATGCCCACGATAGTAAGCGATCTGGGTGGTTTAAAGATTTTCAGTTGGGTTTTTGCGGTATATCTTCTGACAACCGCTGTCACGACGCCTATCTGGGGCAAATTGTCCGATCTTTTTGGCAGAAAACGCATATTTGTAATCGGTACGATTCTGTTTTTGCTAGGCTCCATGTTTTCTGGAATGTCGCAAACGATGGATCAATTGATCTGGTTTCGCGCTTTTCAAGGGATCGGTGCTGGTGCTGTCTTCCCAATTACTCTGACAATTATAGGTGACCTGTATGAGTTGCGACAGCGTGCACAGATTCAAGGTTTGTTTAGTGCTGTTTGGGGTATATCAGGTATCTTGGGGCCACTTGTTGGAGGCTTTTTCGTTGATCATCTGACATGGCGTTGGATTTTTTATATCAATGTTCCTGCTGGGCTTGCATCAATCATTATGATCTGGATATTTTTATTTGAGCATTTTGAGAAAAAACAAAAACATATCGATTATCTTGGAGCCATCACATTCTCGATTGGGATTACTTCGCTTTTGTACGGTTTACTGAGTGCTGGAAGTACGTATGCATGGTCTTCACCCACGTTGTTGGGGTTATTTACTATTGCCATCTTATTTGTCGTACTCTTTTTTATTATCGAAACTCATGCTAAGGAGCCCATGCTTCCATTGTCACTGTTTCGCTTAAGGATCATCTCTGTCTCTAATATAGCGAGCTTTCTTGCGAGCGGAATTTTGATCGGATTAAGCGCCTATTTGCCGCTTTGGATTCAGGGAATATTGATGCACAGTGCCACGAGTTCCGGTTTGACACTTGCTCCTATGTCGATTGGCTGGCCGCTTGGTGCAACCATCGGGGGCCGACTCATGCTGAAGTTAGGAGCAAAGAGGACTACGCTATTTGGCATGGTCGCACTACTTTTTGGCACCGTGTGGCTATCACTTGTCACCATTGGGTCTCCACAATGGCAATTGGTTGTTGTGATGCTGATCGTTGGTTTTGGCTTTGGGTTTTCCATGACAGCATTCACCGTCTTAGTGCAATCCGGCGTCGAATGGAATCTTCGCGGAACGGCTACTGCATCGAATCAATTTATGCGTACGCTTGGACAGACCATTGGTGTTGCTGCTTTTGGAACGTGGTTTAATCAATCCCTGCTTTCTTATGCCACCATGCATCCCGCAGCGCGAGGTTTACTCGGGACAGGGATTAATCGTATCCTTACGCCGCAGACAGCGAGATTGTTGCCACATGATATTTTATTCCCCATGCAGCAGGGTTTGGCCTATGGACTGCACGGCGTTTATTTGTCGCTTTCCGTTCTTGCCATTGCCGGACTAATCGTTGTCTTGTGGCTACCGCATCACCTTGAGGGTTTAAAATAATTGCGAATACGCTTTCTTAAAGCGTATAGTAAAGTTCAAAGACTTTGAGGAGTGTTGCCTATGAAACTCGGCGTACTTATGGTGTTGTTTGCTAAGATGCCATTTGAAGAGGCTTTAGATTATGTGGTACAAAGTGGTTTGCAAACTGTCGAAATCGGGACGGGAGGGTATACGAATGATGCTCATTGCAAACCCGCTGAACTGCTCTCGGATAAGACTAAATTAGAGGTTTTTGAGCGAGCTATTCGCGATCGTGGTCTTGAGATCAGCGCACTGAGTTGCCATGGCAACCCTTTGCATCCTAACAAAGAAATTGCCCGAAGAGACCATAAAGTTTTTGAAGATACCGTGTTGCTTGCGGAGCGTTTGGGTGTCAAAACGGTGGTCACCTTTTCCGGTTGCCCAGGCGAATCTGAATCATCGCAAAACCCTGTTTGGGTCACTTGCGCATGGCCAGATGACTTTAGTAAAGTCCTTGCTTGGCAATGGGATAACAAAGTGATCCCTTACTGGCATGAACAAAATGCCTTTGTAAAAGCACATGGTGTTCAAGTGGGCTTAGAGGCGCACCCAGGGTTTGTTGTCTATAACACCGAAACTATGCTTCGATTGCGCGAGCAAGCAGGGGAACAGATCGGGATCAATTTCGATCCTAGTCATTTGTTCTGGCAAGGCATCGACCCCGTGTCTGCTATTAAGGTACTGGCGAACTCCGGTGCACTTTTCCACTTTCACGCCAAAGACACGGGGTTTGATGAAGCGAATATCAAAGTGAATGGCGTACTTGATACAAAAAGCTATCGTGATGAAAGCAATCGATCTTGGATTTTCCGGACGGTGGGCTATGGCCATGGAGAACAAGTGTGGCGCGATATCCTAAGTGCGTTGCAACTCGCTGGTTATGACGGCGCTATTAGTATTGAACATGAAGATAGTCTGATGTCCGTTAGGGAAGGCTTTCAAAAAGCAGTCGCTTTTTTACAAAAATTATTGATCAAAGAAAAAAATACTGAAATATGGTGGGCCTAAAATGAGCCTAAAGTTACGGGCGCTCGAGGATATCTTTTCGGGCGCCCTAACTTACTCTTCGTAGATCAATTTCATCGTCATTCAACCTTGCGCTGGTCCCGATATGTTATTTAGGTGCTCTTTTTTTCGGGACGCTGATAGGAGAAGGTGGCACATAAAGTTCCTCGCTCCGTACCTACGATAGCATTGCCGTTGGTCTGTACCAAGATGGCTTCTGCACTGCAATGCAATTTGTCGTTATATACACATTCTTCCACTTCGCATTTTACGGCTGATGGCATGGCAAGCACCTCCTTAACGTAGCGTTTGCATAGTGGTTGTAGCATATGCAAGATACACACAAGTAACAGATTGGTGACAGGGCCTAGGATTTTTTATGGCATTGCCCTGCAACGCGCTGGGTTCCAGTATAATGATATAAGAATCGAATGGATACTTGACTTTCAAATTCGGAGGACCCAATAAAGTGATTGCAAAACGCATACTGGCATTTATATCACTTTGCTTCGTGCTTCTTATTTCTCTCTTTGTGACTTTTATGCACTATGCTTTGTCAGGTTCTAAGGGGCAAAGTGCCTTATGGTCGATCGCATCTGAACTACATGCACCGGGAGATACGACTACGCAAACCGTGGCTAGCTCGACAGTGTCAAGCGCATGGGTGATCCGAGATGAGATTAGTCGGATGTTAAATCAAGGGGCAACGAAAGCGCAAATTATAAAACATATGCAAGAACAATATGGGCCATCCGTGTTGGCAGATCCCACATGGCAAGGAATCGGTGCTACCGTGTGGATATTTCCTTTCGTCATTTTGGTCATTTTGCTCATCTTTGTGCTTTGGACCTTGCGGGTTCGGGTAAATCGTTCGTTACAACAAAATGTAGAACAAACGTTGCAAGCCAATCCATCTGATCAATATCTGGACAAGTATATATAATGCGGAGGGATAGTTTTGGCCAAATCACTTAGAGTGCGATTATGGCTGGCATTTGTACTCGTCATTATCGTGATTGCCTCGCTGATTGGAGTTGGAGCAGCTCGTTCCACAAGTTATTATTTAACCGTTCAACAGGCACTTACAAGTAACCCATCACCTTTTTCGACAGTGACGGTGAGTGGCAATATCGTCGCGAACAGCGTTGTCTGGAACTCTTCTACGGAAGCGTTGCAATTTGCCATCAAAGATAAAGTTGGTCAGCAGACTCTCGTTGTCAAATACCATGGCGCGAGGCCGCAAGATTTTTCCAATGGATGGCCCGTTATTGTCACCGGTACGATGAATGCTGGAACGCTTACGGCGACCAATCTTGAGATCAAGTGCCCCTCAAAGTACGAAGCTAAAGCTCCGACAAAAAATACGTAAAGGAGGTCGACTCATTCGATGCTTGTCGGAGATATAGGGCGTGCTGCGCTATTTCTTTCTATGTTTGTTGTGCCCTATGTATTTCTTGCTTCTACGTTCGGCGTGGTGACGAAAAATAAACGTTTGCAGGCCTCCGCAAAAGCGGCTGTCGTTTTGCAATTTGTGCTTGTTGCGATAGCATCTGGTGCGCTTATTGAACTTTTGGTTTCCTTAAATTTTCATTACACGTATGTAGCGGAATATACGAGTCGGGGTTTAGAGATGTTGTATCGGATCGCTGCTTTTTGGGGCGGGGACGCAGGGTCGCTACTCTTTTGGCTTTTGATTATGAGCGTGTATCTCTTGGTTGTACGGTTCACCACACACGAAGGTAGTGAACAGATGCATCCCATTGTGACGGCTATCATGGCCTTTGTGATGACCTTTTTTGCCGTCATTATCAATAGAGTTGCCAATCCGTTTGATACGCTGCCCTACACGCCTTTAAATGGCAATGGCCTGAATGCTCTACTTCAAAACCCTGGTATGACAGTGCATCCTGTTAACTTATATCTCGGATATATTGGTTTCCTTATTCCGTTTGCTTATGCGATGGCAGCTCTCATTCTCAAACGGACGGATGCCACCTGGCTTCGCGTTACAAGGCGTTGGACATTGATATCGTGGTTGTTTTTAAGTTGCGGCATTATCTATGGTGCACATTGGTCCTATGAAGAACTTGGATGGGGTGGCTACTGGTCATGGGATCCCATTGAAAATGCAGCGCTAATGCCGTGGCTTGCTGCGACTGCTTTTTTGCATTCGGCTATGATTCAGGAACGTAAAGGTATGCTTAAAGCATGGAATGTCATCTTGATCTCGCTGACCTTCTTACTGACGCTCTTTGGAACGGCCTTGACGCGAGGAGGCATGCTGTGGTCCATCCATTCGTTCTCGAATGGCCCCATGGGCACGCTATTCATGTCTTTTGTGGGAATGATGCTGATATTTAGTACGGTGATCATCGTTTGGCGCTTTTCGTATCTGAAAGCTGACGCCAAATTTGAAGCGATCGTGTCCAAGGAAACAGGATTTTTGTTAAATAATGTCCTATTCATTGGTGCTCTTTTTGCCGTTTTTTGGGGCACGGTATTTCCCCTTGTCACAGAAGCAGTGACAGGTACACAAATGATGGTGAGTGCACCTTTTTATGATACCGTCGTTCTGCCAATCGGGGTTGTTCTAATTTTGTTGATGGCCATAGGTCCTGTGGTGGCTTGGCGATGTTCAAGCCTCGAGAACTTAGGCAAATCTCTGCTGCCTCCGGCTATTGTGGCATTGATCATCGTGATGGTCATTTTCTTTCTTGGCTATAGAAATCCGTTGTCGTTGGCCTCGTACTTTGCGGCAAGCTTTGTCGTTTGGACGATCCTGTCGGAGTTTTGGCGCGGGGTCAACGCACGTATGCGCATGACCAGTGAGACGGCAGTCATATCACTGATTCGCATGATCGGTAAAAATCGCAGGCGATATGGCGGCTACATCGTCCATTTGGCTGTGATTGTGATGGTGATCGGGTTTGCAAGCACCGGAGGTTATAGTCAACAGGTTACCATCAATTTAAGACCAGGAGCTTCTGTGGCAATCGGTGACTATGTGCTGTTGTACCATGGATTACAAACGAGCCAAAAATCTGGGAAAGTTGTGTTATCAGCTGAGATGGTGGTTTATACAGCACAAGGCAACTCATTGGGCGTGTTGCAGCCTGCAGTCGAGTTTTATGACAATGGTCAATCTCCTTCTTCTGATATGGCACTGTATAGCACACCATGGACTGACCTCTATATTGTTTTAGATGGGACAGATAATCAGACGGGTCAGGCGCTCTTTGAGGTGCACCTTAATCCCTTGGTTAGTTTCATTTGGGCGGGTGGCTACTTGTATATCGTTGGTACCTTTGTGAGTCTATGGCCGGAAAAAAGACGTCAAGATAAGGCAAAAAGGCAGGTTATAAAAAATGCAATATAATGTCACTTTGCTCATCTTCGCGGTGATCAGTTTGGCTATTCTTGCTTGGCCGTTTATGTTTTCTCGCCATAACCGTATATCTCCTTATAGTGTGAGTGATGAAGTGATTACTGTTTTGGGACAAAAGGATATGACGTATGCCCAGTTGGCTGACCTTGAGTATGATCGGCAGATGGGCAAGGTGAGTGAACAAAGTTATCGAGCTGTGAGAGGCGAGTTATTGTCAACGCTAAGCCAGGTGGATAAAGCCGAACAAACGGTCAGAGATCACATTGCACAGCAAGTGGAACAAGAGTTGCAATGTCTGCGAGCAAATGAGGTCACTCGATGAAAACACACTGTCTTTTCATTAAACGATTAATAGCGAGTTTTACAGTTGTCGGTTTGATGTTTTCTCTTATGGACGCAGGGGCAGCCAGCGCCGCCGCGATCAATGCCAACGTACTGTATATCAATCAAGAACAGATCGTTGCGATGCCAACGAAAAATATTCAACAGGTTTTACTTGTTGATACGATCCAATTGTACAACGGTTCAGGTCAGGCAAAACGGGTGGAAGTCCCTCTTCCACAAGGTCTTACCAATGTGAGGTTTTTAGGGGGAAGTACGACACCTAAGCAAGTCTCGAATCAGCTTTTGGTGGTGCAAATTAATCCTGGGATGACGTCATTCTCGATACAAGCAAGTGTTCCATTTCAAGATCAGGGAGCGACCTTGGTGCTGTCATCGCCATTGGCAGTTCGTTCCTTTTTTGTTGCCATCCCTGAAGGGGCCTTGGCGCTGTCTGCGCAAGGAGGGTTTGAGACCGTATCAACGACATTTATCGCCAATCACATGACATTTCGGCGGTTTGCCAAATTAGATTTACAGCCCAATACACCCTGGCAGATGTCTATGACCATGTTGCCTACCGCGAATGGTAAACAGGCTAAACCGTTGCCGGGATTGCCTGTACTTAATTCCTATAATCAAAATTCCGCTGATTTTGAAGCAGCAACCAATCTTGTGCTCGCGGTGATGATTCTTGCGGTCGGTATTGTATCTATTCGCCGGTCTGGGCAGACAAGACGGCGCGTGTCCCCAGTACAAGATGCAACAACGCGAGAATTGCTCCGTGCAAAAGATGATCTCATGAAGCGTTGGCTTGATTTGGAGGATCAACATGATGCAAGAGAAGTAACAGACCCCGAGTATGAAGCGCAGCGGGCGATATGGAAGGATAAAGTTGTCGATGTCGAATTATCGTTGCGCGCGGATCGTGGCTAACATGAGTTTGCTAACCTTGCGCAATGTGTGTAAAGAAGTGGGTCACCGGATGCTCTTGTCGGACGTGAATTTTTCGTTGGAGCGCGGTGAAATGATTGGCCTACAGGGTTTAAATGGAAGCGGTAAAACCACCTTATTGCGCGTCATGGCAGGTTTGTCCAGGCCGACGCAAGGTACGATTGAAGTACTTGGCCAACCCATAACGGCATCGGTTCGAAAGACGATCGGCGTGGTATTTCAAGAGTCCATGTTATATGGGGATTTGACCGTGCGGGAAAATCTTCTTTATTACGCTAAACTTTATCACCTGACTAATCCCCAAGATCATGTTGATTTATGGTTGGAAAAGGTGCACTTATCATTGGATGCTGATGAAATCACAAAGACTTTGTCAAAGGGAATGAGGCAAAGGGTATCGATAGCGCGCGCCCTTTTACCTAAGCCACAAATCCTTTTATTGGACGAACCATTTGATGGTCTCGATGCACGGCATACGTTACTCGCTGAATCATGGTTTGACGGTCTTGTCAATGAAGGCTCCGGTGTAATTTTTGTCAGTCACGATGAGAACCAGGTCATAAAGTTAGCGACACGGCGCGTTACGATCGATGGCGGCTACCTGCTTCAAGGGGGATTGACTTGATGTATCTGCGCAGCCTGTGGGTGCTTACGAGCAAAGATTTGGCGGTAGAATTTCGCACAAAGACACTTTTTGTATCGGCTGTGACATTTGCTTTCTTGCTTTTGGTGTTGTTGGGGTTCTCCGTTTCAGGATGGAGTATGTATGAAGTGCATTCGCTTCCTTCGGTATTGTGGGTGCTGATTTTTATAGCAGGCTATCTCGGGCTTAACCGTCAGGATGATAAGGAACGTTGGGACGGAGCACTTTTGGGAGCCCTGATGGCACCAATGGATCGTAGCGTCATCTTTTATGCGCGGGTCCTGTCGAATACCTTGTTTATGCTTCTGGTTGAGCTTGTCTTAGTGCCGATGTTTATGCTTGTGCTTAGGCAATCCGTTCCACAGGTGCCAATGCTTTTTATCTTGGCCACATTACTGTGTACGCTTTCGTTTATGGCCTTGGGCACATTCTTGACAAGTGTAGCAAGCGCCAGTAACCTGAGGGAAATTGTCGTACCGATCCTTTTGTTTCCTTTGGCTATCCCGCTCTTTCTTGCCGTGCAAACGATCACGCAAGCTGTTTGGTATGCCTCAGGACTGGGACTCTTGACAGCATGGTGGGCGGTCTTAGGGGGCTATGCGGTTTTGTTTTTGGTTCTGCCTGGATTGTTGTTTGAGATTCTTGTGGAGGTTTGATGGTCTTGGCTCAAGTTCGTAAGGGATTGCTCGCTATCTTGTTTGCAGCGATGGTGGTTAGTCAATATCTTGATTTTATTTGGTCGCCTCCGGAAGCTCAGATGGGCGATACGGTACGTATCTTATATTATCATGTTGCAAGTGCAACAGATGCATTCTTAGCTTTTGGAATTACAGCAATTGCAAGCATTGTTTTTTTGATAAAAAAGAACGTTTTTTGGGATCGACTTGCTGCTGCGTCGGCCGAGATTGGTTTGGTCTTTACGACGCTGGTACTAGTGAGTGGTTCCATTTGGGGTGAGGCCGTATGGAACGTATGGTGGACCTGGGATCCAACGTTAACATCGACGCTCATCTTGTGGTTTCTTTATGTAGGCTATCTCTTGCTCCGGGTATCCATTGCCAATCGGGATCGGTCAGCTCGAGTATCCGCCGTTTTTGGCATCATAGCGGCAATTGATCTTCCCATTATCCATGAGTCGGTGACATGGTGGCGAGGTATCCATCCAAGCGTAATCACTGCAACAGGTTTTAATATGCCTCCAAGTATGGTCCTCACTTTATTGTTTAGCATTGCCGTATTTATCTTTTTTTATCTCTTTTTATTATGCATGGTAACCTTACTGCAACAAGATAAAGATGCGTTGGATGATTTACGTGAGCAAGTTCGCAAGAAGCTTCATCAACTTCAAAATGAGAGGGGATAACACGTGGGATACGTTTTAGCCGCAGCGTTGGTGGTATGGATAGGAACATTCTTGTACATGATTGTCTTGATAACAAGGGAGCGAACATTACGTAAAGAGCTCGACGATCTACGGAAAATGGTTGATCATTGGTCCAATACACCATCGTGACATAAAGAAAAGCCCGCCACTGAGCATTCAGTTCAAGTGGTGGGCTTTTGTAGATACTTAGGCTAACTTGGCCTTGGTGACACGTGCTGCTTTGCGCGTAGAGGATGAAAACCAGATATATAAAATACTGGCCACGATAAAGCTTACGTAATAGGAGATATCGCCAATTTGCGGTAAGCTCTTTGCGATAAGTCCCGTAAAGTACAACTGATTGAAGAACAGTGATGAGACAAGAGCGCCAATGACGAATGCCCAAAAACCTGCACGAAAGCTTCCGGCATTTTCATAAAAATCTCGTACATCGCTACGATGGCGACGAAACAACACATAATCCAGTAGCACCACAGCCAGCCATGGGCTGACCCAATAAGCAAGAACATAAAGAAAATTGCTGTAGTTCTGATAGTAATTATTTTGGCCGCCGATATAAGATAGGATGCCACCAAGTAGACCAACGATCAAAGCAGCGACCCAACGTTTCGGTGCTACAGCTCGAACCCAGGCTACATCAATGGCAAGAAGAGATAAAGACCCGGAGTAGATGTTCAAGACGTTTGCGGTGAGTGTGCCTAGAATAATCGCCAACATCGTGATGACACCAAGCCAGTGCGGTAAGATACCTGATATAACATCGGTCGGAATGTACACAGCTTTTACCGTGGCGAGAGCCGCTCCAAGAAGCTCAAGCCAGATACAAGGGATGACGTTACCCCAAAATGCTGAATGAAACGCTTTTTTGACTGACGTGTTTTTGGGAAGATAACGGCTGTAATCTGAGCTAAAGGTCATCCATCCCATCATGTA
Organism: Bacillota bacterium; assembly: GCA_021821185.1. The sequence continues at coordinate 11,859 of JAKACU010000024.1, read as the reverse complement.
AGAGAGAGAAACACCAACGGCAAGAATAAAGGCGCCGGAAAATCCGCCAAAATTACTCACGGTTTTCAGGTTTTCAGCGATGTTTAAATGAACATGGCCAATAGCGAACACAGTAACAATGATAAAGACGACAGCAAGGATCAGTGCTGAAAGACGCTCAACGAAATGAATAAGATTATGCCCATAGACGCTAACAATAGCTTGTAAGACGATCATAATAATTAAGTCTGGTAAAAATCCGATAGGAAGTACCCATTGAAGTGCATACACACCAAGTACTGTATTGACCGCATACCAACCTATACCAGCTATAAAATTAAATAAGGCAGGGAACATATTACCGATAAATCCGAAGGCTCCGCGTGATTGGATCAGTTGGGGAATGCCCCATTTGTAGCCAAACGTCGTAAGTGCACCGATAGCCAACGCACCAACAACGGTACCGATGATAATGGCTAAAGCGGCTTGCCACATATTCAAACCAAATACACCAATAGATAACACACCTAGACTCAATGTGGCAAACTCGAGGTTTGCGCTGAACCAAAGTGTAAAAATGTTGCGCGTACGGCCATGGCGCTCTGTTTCCGGAATCGGATCAATGCCATGCGGCTCAACGTGCAATACTTCATCGCCATATGCTTCTTGTGTTTGCATAATGACCTCCCTATGTGATGTCTTCATTTTCTAGTATCACCTGACAAAGGTAATCAGTCAATAGAATTCACGAACGAAAATAGAGACATTTTATATTTTGTTCGTGTTTTTAATCCAGCCTAGTTCATTGCTTCATGGTGTGCTTGTAGCAAACTTTGTGTATAAAAAAGTCTCCTCCCAATAATCGAGAGGAGACAACACACGTGGAGTATTAGTTTTAATGAATGGCTGATGTGCGCACATCATCGATCGTTTGTATCAGATGATTAAACGACTCGGCAAATGCAGTTAAACCTTTTTGTTTCAAACCGTCACCGATCTTGGCGAGGTTGATTTGCTGCGATTCGCATAAGGCCAAAATAGCATTATCATCTTCGCGGTGTTGATCAACTGTCACGACAGGATTTCCGTGGGACACAAAGGCTTCAAGCGTGGCTGGAGGCATCGTGTTGACAGTGTCAGGACCGATCAGTTCGTCTATGTAAAGAGTGTCTGGCAAAGATTTGTTTTTTGTGCCCGTCGAAGCCCATAAAGGCCTCTGCATTTGAGCTCCGTTTACCAAAAGTTCGTGAAATCGCGGTGATGCAAATTCTTGTTGAAACAATTCGTAAATTTTGCGCGTATTGGCTATTGCCACTTTGCCCATGAGACGATTCAAAAGATCGTCGTCTACGAGACTCTCTACAGCCGAATCGATACGGCTGACAAATACGCTCGCGACTGATGCTACGCGGCTTATGTCACCGCCTTTTGCTCTGCGTTTGGCGAGCCCATCAATGTAAGCACGCGCGACATCGAGATAATCTTGTTGTGTAAACATTAAAGTGACATTGACATTGATACCGTCGCTGATAAGTTCAGTGATGGCGAGAAGACCTTCCTTAGTAGAAGGCACTTTGACCATAAGATTAGGTCGATCGACTGCGCTCCAAATGCGCTTGGCTTCTGTAATCGTTTCTTGATGGTTATCGCACATATCGGGTGGTACTTCAAGACTGACAAATCCGTCGGCTCCACTGGATTTGTCATAGACGGGGCGAAGAATGTCCGCCGCTTTTTGAATATCAGCAAAAGCTAGTGCGTCGTAAATCTCTGTGGTGCTCTTGTTTTCGCGAGCTAAACGTTCAATATCTTCTTGATAAAGAGCACTTTTCGCGATGGCATTTTCAAAGATCGTTGGATTTGATGTAACACCACGAACCCCTTGTTCCACCAATTGGGCCAATTCACCATTTTCAACCATGTCTTTTCGGATATAGTCTAACCAAGGGCTTTGCCCTAGGGTATTTAGTTCATGGAGTTTACTCATGCCTGTTGGCTCCTTTGCATGCTGGTTTTTACGGCTTCGATGACTGCCTCTTTAGTAATGCCAAACTCTTCCATTAAAATATCGGCGGGGGCAGATGCGCCAAAATGATCAATGCCAATAACAACGCCGTTATCACCCACGTACTTGTTCCATCCAAAAGGATGTTCCATCTCAATCGATACGCGAGCCTTTACGTCTTGCGGCAAAACCATGTCTTGGTAAGCGTGCGGCTGTTCATCAAATAAGCGCATGGATGGTAAACTGACCACGCGAATGGATAGCCCTTCATTTTCCAGTTGTTGTTTTGCTTTCACGGCCAAGCTAACTTCTGAGCCTGTGGCAAGCAAGATCGCATCAATGGAAGAGCCGCTTTCCTTAGCAATAACGTAGCCGCCCTTTTCGACTCCGACTGTAGCTTGTTCCTTTGTGCCAGGCAAAATAGGCAGGGTCTGTCTTGTTAGCGCCAGTGCGACGGGACGGTCGCGATGGGTAAGTGCGTAACGCCACGCGGCTGTGGTTTCATTGGCATCGGCAGGTCGAAAGGTAACGAGATTAGGAATGATTCGCAAGGCAGCGACGTGTTCGACAGGCTGGTGCGTGGGTCCGTCTTCACCGACACCGATGCTGTCGTGGGTAAACACATAGACGACGGGAAGTTTCATTAAGGAAGCGAGTCGAATGGATGGTCGCAAATAATCTGAGAAGACAAGAAATGTAGCGCCAAACGGATGCAACCCACCATGTAAAGCCAGTCCATTTAAGATGGCACCCATCGCGTGTTCTCTTACGCCAAACCAAAGATTACGCCCGCTGGCATTTTCAGCACAAAAGACCTCTTCACCTTTGATCGTTGTATCGTTAGATGACGAAAGATCGGCCGAACCGCCGAGAAAGGTAGGTATGCCCTTAGCGATCGCATTGATCGCGAGACCGGACGCTTTACGAGTCGCCATCTTTTCACTGTCGACATCATAAAATGGCAGGGTTTCCTCCCATGATGCGGGTAACTCACCTTGCATCGTGGCGAAAAACTCCTTTGCATCCTCTGGGAATTGCGTGGTGTAGTCTTGCATCATGTGTATCCATGCAGATTCATGTTCTCTCGCTTGCGCAACCTTGCTCGCAAAATGATCTTTCACTTCGGAGGGCACAAAAAATGGTTCATAGTTCCATCCATACTGCTCTTTGGCCAGTTGTGTCTCCTTAGCGCCTAATGGCGAACCATGGGCTGCCGAAGTCCCTTGTTTGCCAGGACTTCCAAAACCGATCACGGTACGGACTTCGACAATCGTAGGTTTGTCCGTTGATTGCTTTGCGTTAGCAATCGCTTGTTCAATTTCCTCCGTGTCATTACCGTTTTCTACACGCAAATAATTCCAGTTTGCGGCTAAGAAACGTTCTCTGACATTTTCCGTAAAACTGCGCGTGGTGGGGCCATCTAAAGAGATGTCGTTAGAGTCATACAAGACGATCAGACGATTAAGCTTTAAATGTCCGGCAAGAGATGCCGCTTCGTACGAGATACCTTCCATCAAATCTCCATCGCCACAAAGAGCATACGTATAATGGTCGATGACGGGAAACTTTTCTCGATTGAATTTTGCGGCGAGAAAGCGTTCCGCCATAGCAAAGCCAACTGCATTGGCGAAGCCTTGACCCAATGGACCTGTCGTGGTTTCCACACCAGGCGTATGTTTATATTCAGGATGGCCTGGCGTACGGCTTCCCCACTGTCGAAACTGTTTAAGGTCATCGATCGTAAGATCATACTGTAACAAGTGCAACAAACTATAGAGAAGCATCGATCCGTGTCCTGCTGATAACACAAAACGATCTCTGTTATACCAGGCTGGATTTTGCGGATTGTGTCGCATAAAACGCGTCCATAACACATAAGCCATTGGGGCAGCACCCATAGGAAGTCCTGGGTGTCCGGAGTTTGCTTGTTCCACGCCGTCGATTGACAGCGTGCGGATCGCATTGATCGCCAAGGCGTCCATGCTTGTTGTCGCCATATTCCACCATGCCTTTCCCTGCTTAGATACTTACATTATGCACGAAAATGTAAGTTTTCGCGAACAAATCATGACGTATGTTGAGTTGGTACACCTCGTGTATACTGTACTTAAGGGGATTTAGCCTAGGAAGGGATGGGCGATTGATGAAAGTAACATTTTTTGGCCATGCTGCGGTTTCTATTATGACGAATTCACACACAATTTTAATTGACCCATTTTTCACGGAAAATGCACTTTCACCAGTAAAGGCTGAAGAGGTGCATGCGGACGCAATTTTGCTTACACATGGTCACGGTGATCACTTAGGTGATACGGTCGCCATCGCCAAACGCACAGGAGCGCTAGTCGTGGCGTGTGCGGAATTAGCCGGGTGGTTGAGACAGCAAGGTGTAGCTGTGCATGCCATGCATTTGGGAGGAGCCCATGAGTTCTCTTTTGGATGGGTCAAATTTACCCTCGCTTTTCATGGAGCAGGTATCGATACTCTTCAGGGGATGGTGTATGGGGGCAATCCTGTAGGCCTCCTCTTTCGCGCAGATGGAAAAACGATCTATCATGCAGGGGATACAGCGTTGTTTAGTGATATGAAATTGATTGGACAACGACACCCGCTTGATCTGGCCATGCTGCCGATCGGGGATAACTACACCATGGGGCCGGATGATGCACTGTATGCGGCAGAACTTTTAGCACCAAAGGCTGTGATGCCGATGCACTATGATACTTTTGAGTTGATTCGGCAAGATGCGCATGCGTTTGTTCAACAAGTGCGAGCGAAAGGGATACAGGCTTACGAAGTAAAACCAGGCGAGAGCGTCAAAATCTGACGCTCTCCTTGCTTTTTTGGATAACGTTGCTCAGAAGGTACTAGTGCGGATCTTGAACCATGTTGATCATCATGCGGGCCAAAGATTCTTGATCTTGCTTAGAACCACTTTCCCATAGTTGCTTCAATAGACGTTCCTGTGGGTTTGTTGGATCCACTTTATCCGCTAGAAATGATCCCAATTTGACAGCGGCATTGGTAATATTATCATTGGACATGCCAACATTGTGTGCTTGATCCACCTTGCTGCCGAGAAAATCCTTCCATTTACTAAAATCATCGATGTAGGACTGTGTTGAGTTTGTGCCCATCGTATCCCTCCTCAGGTCTTTTGCCACTTCGGGCATAGTGTTTGTCGACGACTCATCGCTTATACACTTTTGAAGCATAGTGTCTGAGCATCAGACATAAGGTGATAGTATAGCTTGTCTGATCGAGAAAGGGAGAAGCGCGATGATTCGAGTCACTCGTCTGCGTACGGTCTGGGAGCCTGCGCTATACACGATGGTTGGCGTGGGCTCCGTCTATGTGGCCGTTGAGCATATGCCCTATGCAGCAATCACAGCATGGCAAAAAGTGTTTGTCTACGGATGGCTTGCCTTTGCAGCCATCGTGATTTCTGCAAATTTGTGGTTTGTCCTTGGCGTTGATAAAGAGCGTAGCGTAAAACGATCACGAAGACGCCACCGTTCAACTGTGTTTCAGGCTACAGCGCAGACACAGGCGTTGCGAAAACATACGCGATAAATCCCTTAAATTCTTCTGATTTATAGTGGCTGCTGACTACGTCGGCGGCTTTTTTCGCTTATAATGAGATAAGCAGTTTGTTTTTGAAAGGGGAAACACCATGAGCAACGATGTTCAAGAGATGGAAAACAAAAGTGAACTTCAACATGCGGTATCAAAAGCACTCGATGTATTGAATGAAGCAGCACAAGAACCGGATCGTGAAAGACGTATCGAGATTGCGAATAAAGCGTTGGGAATTTCTCGCAATTGTATCGAGGCTTGGCTCTTATTGGCTAATGAATCAGCACAAAGTATGGCTGACGCAGTAACGTACTTGCGAGAAGCTGTTGATGCTGGTGATCGTCTTTTTGCCGATCGCAAAGACGAGTGGATGGGACGTTTCTGGCAAGTGGCTCAAACAAGACCGTATATGCATGCCCGTGCTGGATTGGGCCAAGTGTTGTGGGAGACGGGGGAGCATGAAAATGCGATTGACGTCTTAGAAGCAACGTTACGCTTGAATCCAGTGGATCATCAGGGCATTCGATTTGTTTTGTTGCGAGCTTTACTAGAATTAGAGCGGTATGCTGATGCTGAGAAAATCGCCAATGAATATGAGGCGGAACAAAGCACACCGATGCTGTACAATCGACTTCTACTGGCGTACGCCGTGCATGGTGATTCCCTTGTCGCCCGATCTGTTTTTCTTGCTGCAAGAAAAGCGAATCCATTTGTGCTTGATTACCTGTTGGGGTTGCGAGTCGCACCACAAAAATTACCCAAGGAATCACAACCCGGCGAGGAATCTGAGGCAATTCGCTATATGGCGGCATTCGGTGATGCATTTTCGATCATTCCAGGTGTAACGGACTTTTTACGAGCACAAAAGAAACTTCGCATGCAAAAAGAGGAAATCAAAAAAGACCGCCGCAACAAGTGAAACATTCGTCTTATCTATGCGTATACAGGGTGGATGATGCGATGAGCGATATGGTGTTTGATCTCAAGGCGGCTTCATGGCGCCACGACATTCAAGATGAATTGGCATTTTTCGAAGCTCTCGCGCAGCGGCTTGATAAATCCCTGCCAGGACTGGTGACGATCGTTCGAGAGCGAAAGCTTTTTAGTCATGAGCATCCCATCATAAAATTGGAAGTTATGATGGCTGACCGCAGCTATCAGGTCATTCGAGAAGGACATTCGTTGTTGGCCAAACGAGCGCGTATCGTGCGTGGAATTGCCATTTCCACAACGGATATGTCGTTTTCCGATTGGCTAGCGGAGCTATCAGTCATCTTGGCTGCTTATGCAAAAGAACACGAACAAAACAGACAGTCAATGGAAGACTTTCTGCTGTGATTTCCTTGGATGAGAGGGGGAAAATCGTTGTTTGGGTTTTTATTTAAAAAGCAAGCAGATGCCCCGAAAAATGCTGCTCAAGAACGAGCACAACGAACGCTTGAAGCTTTTGAGCAAGGAACTTTGCCTAGGGATGTTGTTGATCGCTTAGAAAAGACGCGTCAAGGCAACCTCCCATGGACAAGTGACCTGTCTGTCAATGAGTGGCTGGCGCTACGTCCGTTTCAGCTGGAACCAATAGGTCAAGTAATGGGAAGTTCTGTATTTCACGTTGGGTTTGTCGCTTCGCAGTGGGGACTAGGCTCTATGCCTACGAATCATGAACTTATCGCCCCGACACAAGCTGCTTATGAGGGCAAACGTTTAGCTATGCTGCGCCTTGAAAAAGAGGCTAAACAGCTTGGAGCCAATGCTGTTGTAGGTGTACGCATCTCGCAAAAAAAGTGGTCTGAAGAAGACAGGGTGATTGAGTACGTATCTTATGGTACTGCCGTGCACGTTGAAGGCTTACCCGAAAATGATCGGCCAATGCTTGCCTCAGTTTCGGGGCAAGACTTTGTGCGCTTGCTACAAGCCAATGCTGTACCGATCGGTGTGGCGCTCGGAACGTCTTACTACTATGTAGTAACGGGATGGCGGGCGATGCGCCAGGAGAGAAGTTTCTACAATCAAGAGATGGATACGTTTCAGGAGGCCGTTTCAACGGTGCGGCACTTGGTTATCAAGCGCATGAAAGAAGAAGCGGTGAGGCTGGGAGGCACGGGTGTGATCAGCGCTGATTTTACGTTGCAAGTTCATGACGTACCACGTGAAGTAGGCGAAAATGAGTCGGTTACTGATCATATTATCGATGTTTCCATGTTAGGGTCTGTACTTAGCACTACATCATTTCAGCCTTCGCCTGCTGTATCGATGACAGTCAATCTACGAGATTATTCATCGCGTGAGTTGTAGATAACCAATCGGGAGGTTAATACATGCCTGATAACTTTCAGGATTTACCAAAACATGCATTGGAAAGATTGCAAGGGTTGCGCAGTGCAAATCATCCCCAGGGCGTTTTTACAAGTGACTTGAGTGTCAATGAGTTTTTACTCGTGAGAGAGGCTGGCTTTGAACCTATCGGCATGGTTGTCGGCAGTTCGATTTATCATATTGGCTTTCAACAGGCCAATTGGCGTAATAACGAAGAGATGCAGGTACTTAGCCAAGCCATGTACCATGCACGAGAACTTGCCATGTCACGCATGGAAGAAGAAGCACAGGCACTTGGTGCGGATGGTGTAGTAGGCGTACGCCTTGATGTGGGACGGTATGAATGGGGTGAAGATCTGGCTGAATTTATCGCGGTAGGAACGGCTGTTGCTGCACGCGATAAAGGTAACTATCGGTTGGATAATGGCAAACCGTTTACAAGTGATCTTTCTGGTCAGGATTTTTGGACGTTGCTTTCCGCGGGATATCGCCCATTGTCGCTTGTCATGGGTAGTTGTGTATATCATGTGGCGCACCAGTCAGTTCGACAATATCTGCGTTCCGTTGGTCAAAATATGGAGATGCCCAATTTTACCCAGAGTTTGTACGATGCACGGGAATTAGCGATGGAACGCATGCAAATGGAAGCACACGAAGTGCACGCCCAAGGGATTGTCGGCGTGGATTTACAGGAAAAAAGCCACGGCTGGGGAAGCCATGTGATTGAATTTTTTGCCGTGGGTACAGCAATTACACCTACGTCAAGTGAGCATACGATAGCAAAACCGCAATTGATACTATCGCTCAACGACTAGGTAAAATGCGTACGAGGTGATAACGATGGGCGTATTTCGGCGCGCGGCAAAGATTATCGAGAGTGAGGTAAAAGATCGCCTTACGAAAGAACCTGGTATTCAGGAGCAATTGCAGACAGCATACCAGGAGATGCTTTCACGTGTTGGTGAGATTAAACTTCTCATCGGTGATGTACTTAGCCAGCTTGAACGATTGGCGCAACAGATAGCATCCTTGGAAAAAGAAGAGCAGGTTTTGGAAACAGAGGCAACGCAGGCATTGGGCGATGGTGATGAACAACGGGCAAAGGAACTTCTTGAAAAGCGACGCAAACGTAGGCAAAGGCGGTTAGAATTGATTGATCAGCAAACTATTTTAAAGAAAAAACTCGCTTATTTACAAGATGCTCTTGATGAGCTAAAGGAACGTATCAAAGATTATCAAGAACGGCGAGATGAACTGCTTGCTGATTTGTCTGCCGCAACGGCTACAGTTTGGTTGCATGAGACATCTGACCTGATCGAGAAGGCCAGTCAGGAAGGGTTCAATCAACGGTAAGTAAAAGGGCGGGTGGATTACCGCCCTTTTACTTACGGTAAATAGCTTGAGTTGGTAAATTGACCAATGAGAAAATCATACGTATTCACATAGATGCTTCGCACGTTTGGATCGGTGCTGAGTGCAGCGCGTACAAGCAACTGACTACCTGCATAGACTGCGTGTACGGTATTTTTTTCAGCAGAGTTGTTATACGCTGCGGTCATTTCATTGTAGTAGCGATCCCGTGCGGCTTGTTCTGTTAAAACAGATGGTCCCATTTCAAGCTCTACCCCGAGACCATACTGAAACGCCTCTTGAGATGCTGTCTCCATACGTTGTACAGACAAGGAACGCGTCTCAAAGTAGTTCGATTGTAAAATAACATCATCAAAACCATATGTTGACCATGAAACAAGTCCCGCCGCATTGTAGGTCGGAATCCAAAATAGTTTCAGGTTATTTTTATGGGCCAGATCGGATGCGTGTTCAATAAGCTTGACTTCGCTAGGCGCAGAATAGGATACGGATTCTGCGTCCCAATATAGTCCTACAAGATGAAGGTGCGTATAATTTGCAGCCTTCCATTTTGCTAAAAGGTTACTGACGTACCATTCCATCGCGCGTAGCCTATTCTCATAAGCTGCGTAGGTGCCTTGCCCCTTACTGCTAAAGGAGAGACTTTGGTTACTCCATAACTTTCCGAAATTGGTGATTGAACTATTTGGATAGGGAATCGTTAGGATGACATTGACGGTGGGTTCGTGAATACCCAAGTTCGCAAATGAACTTTGATAGCTAGCTATTGTGGCATTGAGCGCGCTTAGTTGTTCATTTGGCGTGAACAATCCATGCATGTAATGTTGCCAACCACCTATCGTTGTTAACGAAGATCCGTAAGGTAAGAATAAAAATGTATCAAACATACTACCACTTACTTGACCAGCTCCACTAAGATAGGCAACCATGGGGGAAAATTGTTTTTGTGTCCAGGTTCCTTCCGCACCATAAGCACCACTGTAGACAAGCAAGGCATTTTTAACACCTGCTGAAGCAGGTGCGCCAGGAGACAGTGTGCCGACGCCAAAGGGTTTAGATGGCATCGCTGTTAACTGTGTGTAGCTAGGTGATAGAAGAGGTGAGCCGAATACCTTGAGATTGCGCGCCAGGACCCATACGTCGACAGGGAATTGTAGTCGTATGTACTGCGCGTTTACTCGATGAATCGTCGTGCGAAACGTTTGTTCGAGAGAGCCTGAGTAATACGGTGGCACATGAGATGTTACATTACCGGCATCATACCAGCGATTCCCATTCATCGACACCGAGAATTGAACATGTGTAGGGAATAAGATACCTCGTGATGTTTGCTCCATGAATTGTATAGATGCACCCGTTAAAACAGTGGGCTGAGCAAGCTTAACGACAACGGTGCGGTTTAATTGCCGTAAGAAACCGTTCCAGGTAGGACTCGTTCCAAGCAATCCGCCAGGTGGTTCTGGATAAGTCTTGGTTTGTACTTGCTGAAAATACGTGTCTGTCGTGTCGGTGCTCGACACCGAGTAGGTAGCATCTTTTGCAACATTGAAGGCTTGATTCATGGGCGGTAAGGGGATAACATCCGCATGAGCCGTTGGTACCATGACGATACAAAGCATGAACACCGCCAAAAAATGTCGTAATGTCTTCATAATCTCTCCTTTTCTTGTGCCGATTTCACGGTTGCTTCTTAATTCATTGTACAAATAAGACATGGATAGGGGAAGCCTAGTTAAGATCAAGTCTGGTTTATGTTACGATAAGCACTATATGAAAGCCCCAATGAGCCATAGATATAGGAGTGGATGGTCGTGCTTATTGTTCAAAAATATGGTGGCACATCGGTTGGATCCCCGCAGCGCATTCAGGCTGTCGCAGATCGCATCGTGAAAACACGTGTCGCGGGGCATCAAGTAGTCGTAGTCGTTTCTGCGATGGGACATTCTACGGATGCCTTAGTTGAGTTGGCATCACAGATTACTTCAGAACCTAGCGCGCGTGAGATGGATGCGCTGTTAGCTACTGGAGAACAAGTATCAACCGCCTTGCTTGCGATGGCTCTGCAAAGCCGGCAGGTGAGAGCCCATTCGTTTACAGGTTGGCAGGCGGGTATTAAAACTGAACCCGTACATGGCGCAGCGCGTATTGAGGATATCGATCCACGCGCTTTAACGGACTTCATGAAGGAAGACGGCGTGGCGATTGTTGCAGGATTTCAGGGTATCGCAATAGGTTCTGTCACAACGCTTGGCCGTGGTGGTTCAGACACGACAGCGGTCGCGATTGCCGCTGCGCTGCATGCAGATCGTTGCGAGATATATACGGACGTCGATGGTGTGTATACGGCCGATCCTCGCAAGGTTCCCACTGCACGTAAATTGCCGAGGGTGAGTTACGAGGAAATGCTTGAACTTGCCAACCTTGGTTCGCAAGTCCTTCATCCAAGGGCGGTGGAAACAGCAAAAAGGCACAAGGTTGCACTCGTTGTGCGTTCGAGTTTTAGTGATGCGGAAGGCACGGTGATAACAGATATGAGCACAATGGAAGGATTGCGTGTGGTAACTGGTGTAGCCCAAGAAAAAGAGGTAGCGCGTGTGGCGATCTTGGGTGTCTCC
>JAKACU010000023.1 GCA_021821185.1 Bacillota bacterium | reverse complement strand
CTCCTTCTTGAGGGGTAGGCGATTTTTAGGCTATGCACCGCACCATAAAAGCGTGCGTAACGAAAAAAACGACCCGTTAAGGGTCGCGAAAGTTACGTTACTTACGATGTAATAACAGAGCCAAAGTAAGGAGGCGCCGCAGAACTGCATGATCGTCTTATGACGAGGTCATGTTGGATGATGACAGTTCTTTTGCCACGCGATGGTTGCGAGATCTGCTCGATGATCACTTCTGCAGCTATCTTACCTAATTCATCAATGTGCACATTCATCGAAGTCATCGGTGGATTAGCCATTTTTGCAAGTGGAATATCGTTAAAGCCAACGATAGCAAGATCATCAGGAATGCGGTAACCAAGTTCTCCGGCTGCTCGCATGGCACCGAATCCCAATACATCATCCGATGCGACGATAGCTGTCGGCCGCTCGACAAGTGCCATAAGTCTCATCATACCGGTGTAGCCGCCTTCTTCAAGAAATTCAGCTGACACGATAAGATTTGACTCTAAAGTGATTGAAGCATCACGAAGAGCAGCATGGTAGCCAGCCAGGCGATCGACACTGACAACAAGATCTTGTGAACCACCAAGAAATCCAATGCGGTGATGCCCTTGTTGAAGCAGATACGTTGTGGCATCATAGGATGCTTTTTGATTGTCGTTGTTGACCCAACTGATTGAGGAAGCAACGGCAGGACGACCGATTAATACCGATGGCACATGATTTTCTTCAAGAATAGGAATCAAAGGATCATGGATTTTTGAGCTAAGCAAAATGACACCATCGACTCGTTTGCTGCCAAGCATGTGTTGTAAACGAGTTTCATCATTAAAACCGGTGAAATTGGCCGTCGATAATAATACATCATAACCAGCTTGTTGCGTCACGGAAGTAATCCCACGTAGGCATTCTGTAAAAAAGGGATTCAGAAAAAACTGATCGATCGGGCTAGGAATCAGCAAGCCAATGGTGTCAGATGTCTTTTTTACTAGGCTGCGAGCGATGGCATTAGGATGGTAATCTAACTCTTTCATCGCTGCGCGAACACGTTCTCGAGTTTCTTGACTGATACGCGGATGGTTAGCCACTACCCGAGAAACGGTCGAAGGACTAACTCCCGCGAGTGACGCCACATCTTTAATGTTAAAACCCACGTCTATTCACCAGCCAATAGCCACATGGAAGCATCTTTAGCAGGCAAGGATAGCACATTTTTTGTGCTGGCCGTGTGCCCTTTGAGACTCCCGAAAATGCATTTGTAAACACCTGGTGTAAGGGCCGCATCCGAGAATTGGAAGGACACAGCTTCGTCATCATTATTTACAAAACATACGATGGTCTCAAGACGTTCATCAGTGGCAGAATCTTTCAGTGATCGTACAAAGCCATACAATTGTTTCGACAGTCCGTCAAAAACAGGTCGGAAGTTTCCTTTAACAAGTGCCTTGTGATCTTTCCTAGCGCGCAGAAGTGCACGGTAATACTCCTGCAACGTTTGATCTTGTTCATCTTCATCCCAAACCATTCCACCACGGCATAAAGGATCTGGGCCACCGTTTATACCCACTTCATCTCCGTAATATAGCACTGGTGACCCAACGGCGGCAAATTGCAAGAAGCTTGCGAGCCTTGCTTGCGTCTTGTCATCATTACATAGCGTTAAAAGTCGCGGCGTATCGTGAGAATCCAGCAGATTCCATAAGGCAGGAAGGACGTGTTCTGGGTAGAGCGCTCGAATACGTTCGATACGGTAGAAGAATTCTTTAGCATTTAGTGTGCCTTTAGCTAACCATTCAAGAACTGCAAAACCAAAAGGATAATTCATGACGGAATCAAATTCATCACCACGTAGCCATGGTGTCGCAACCTGCCAAATCTCTCCGCAAATCAATACGTCAGGGTTTTTTGCTTTGATACGGGAGCGAAAATGCTTCCAAAAGGTATGCTCCACTTCATCGGATACATCAAGTCGCCAACCATCGATACCCACTTTGTCAATCCAGTATTCACCAACCTTGCTGAGATAATCTTCTACAGCAGGTGTTGCTGTTCGCCATTTTGGCATATGCGGTACGAAATCAAATGTCTCATAGTTGCGTTCCTCGATAGAAAGCGGCCAGGATTTTGGATAGATCCAATCCGCATAGGTTGAATCAGGTCCATTTTGCAGGAGATCCTTAAATATTGGATGTTCTACACCCATGTGGTTGAACACCGCATCAAGCACTACGCGCATGCCGCGTGCGTGACATGCGTCCACAAGTTGTCTTAGATCATCTTCTGTACCAAAGTCAGGATCTATTTTAAAATAGTTGATCGTATCGTACTTATGGTTCGATGGTGCTTCAAAGACGGGCGTGAAGTACACTACAGTGACGCCTAGATCGGCAATGTAGTCGATTTTTTCGATGATACCTTGAATGTTGCCGCCATAAAAACTGTCTCGCGTCGGTACAGAATCCCATGGCACTAACGTACGACTATGTTCTGGTCCTGTTTCACTTCTGTTAAATCGTTCTGGGAAAATCTGGTAATAGGTGGTTCCGACGATCCAGTCGGGTGGACTGTAGGTGTCTCGTTCACCAAGATAAGGAACCTCAAACGTATCATTAATGTCCTCTGGCTCCGCATCGGTTAACCCGATTCGACTGTAGAAATACGTTTCTTGATCGACGTGGATAGCGAAAATATATTTGAAGCGTTTGGTACCGCGCTGCAAACACGCCTGGTAAATCTCGTGTGTCGTTCCGTGCTTTGCATAGGGAAGAGCTGGCGTTACAATGCGAGTATCCTTTGGTTTGAATTTATCGAAATGAATAACGTCAACATGATCTGCTACGCGATTGCCTAGGCGTAATCGGACATAGAGATCATTTTGATACGAATAGGCAAAAGGTTCTACCGATTCATGGTAAATAGATGCAGCGATATCCTGTTTGAGTGACACTGTTTCAACCCCCTGACGGGCTGTGAAGGATTAACCCTTCACAGCACCGGCTGTAAGACCCCGAACGATCCATTTTTGAAAAATCATATATACCACCGTAATGGGAACTGCAATGACCAATGCAGCTGCTGAGAATTGCGTAAAGTTCTGTGCATGGGATGCCGGATTGAGCAACCAATACAATCCTAAACCAACGGTATAATTGCTTGGCGATGTAAGAAGCAAATTAGCCAAAGGATATTCTGTAAATATACCGATAAAGGAGAAAATGAAGACGACAACTACCATCGGAAGGGCAAGAGGTAATATGATTTGCCAAAATATCCTGAAATATCCTGCGCCATCAACAATAGCAGCTTCGTCAAGGTCCCGTGGAACTGTATCCATATACCCTTTCATCAACCAAATCGTATAGGCGCTTCCACCGCACAAGATAGCCATATACCACCACAGATTATTTAAGCCTTGAATGTCTGACAGGACGATGTAGTAAGCGGTAGCTGACATTAAAGTTGGGAACATTTGCAATAACAACAGAAACATAAGCCCGTAACGTCTACCCCAAAACTTCATTCGACTAAAAGCAAAAGCTGCGGTCACCGTAATAAATACCTGAACAAGAGATGTTAATGTGGCGACAAGAAATGTATTGCCTAGCCATTGCGCAAACGTATAGCCTGAGGTGAATGGCGTAGCTAATGACTGATAATTAGCTAATGTTAGGTTGGACCAATCGAATGGATTCGTCTGGTAAAATGACGTCCCGAGCGAAAATGAAGCTCTTACGACGAAATAGATGGGAATAATCGCAAATAGCATCCCCAACCAAACAACCACACGCGAAATATAGAGGCCGACACGTTCGCCTGGGGCCATTGTTTTTTTTGACTTCGCCATCTTCAGTCGACCTCCTCAAAGGCATGAGTGAAGTGCATATTGATGTAACTAAATACGGCAACGACAATGAAGGCGAGGACCGCCAAGGTGGAAACTAAACCATATGGTGAAATGGCAAGTTGATCGATCATCTTATATACGGCGCTGATCAATATGTCTGTCGATCCGGCAAATTGGTTGGTTTGACTCGCTGGATTGCCGCCTGTTAAAAGGTAGACAGCGCCGAAATTGTTAAAGTTGAATGCCATTGTTGGAATAATTAGCGGTAGGCTAATTCTCCAAAGAGAAGGAAGCGTAATGCTGAAAAATTGTTGGATGGGGCTGGCCCCGTCAATGGCTGACGCTTCGTATAACTCGCCAGGGACAGCTTGCAAACCGCCAAGACAAACGTTCATCATGTACGGATAACCGAGCCATAGGTTAACAAGTAAAATGGCTACTTTGGCCCAGAATGTGTTGATAAGCCATGGAATTGGGGCGATCCCAATAAAATGAAGGAGTTGATTGATATTGCCGCGGCTATAATCAAGCATACCACTCCAAGCCAATTGAGAGGCTAAGGCTGGAACAGCCCAGGGAATAATCAAGATACCGCGATAAACGACAGACTCTTTCATATGTTTGTTATTGAGTAAGACGGCCATAATCAGACCAAGAAAGTAATTTAGAGCGGTCGTGAGAATGGCAAAAACAAAAGTCCATATAATGGTAGGTAAAAAGTACTGACCCCATTCGCCAAATAGAACATTTTGATAATTGGTGAATCCTACCCAATTCCAGTTAAAAAAGTGAGGACCACTGTCGTAATTCGTAAAAGAAATGACGATCGTGTAGATAATAGGTCCAACACTTAGGATGGCAATGGTAATCAACGCCGGTAAGAGATATACATAGGCGGTAGGTTGAGTTTTTTTTCTTTGGCCATGCGCGGCGCGCAATTTTGCACTTGACGTCGCCATATCTGGGCCTCCTCTATAAAAGACTGTGCTGTAAGGAGATATGGAGGCACCTTACGTGCAGGTGCCTCCATAAATTTGATATCGTTCGTGAGAGAAGTGATTATTGAATGGCTTCGCCGACGCGAATTTGTTTGACGGCGTTATTTGCTGCTGTTTGAGGCGCCTCTTTACCTTGCGTGATAAAAGTGAGCATGTTGCCAGCTGGTGTCCACACAGCATTCATGGCAGCAACGTTAGGCATAGGTACGCCATATTGCAGAGCTTTCGCAAAAGCTTCGTTAATCGGGTTTTGACGCACTTGTGGTCCATTGATCAAAGCTTTCAGGACTGGCAGGCGGTGACCAATAGCCAATTCTTTGAGCGGCGTTGTCTTTGCAATATATTGCGCTAAACTCCAAGCAGCCGCAGCGTTATGCGTACGCGAACTCACGACCATGGTTTGATACCCTTCAAAGGTTTGTGGGTGTTTTCCGTTTGGTAAAAGCGGCAATGGAACTACTTTGAAAGGCACTTTAGCTTTCAACAGTCCGGGCGTGTCCCAAGGACCCGAGATATACATCCCAGTTTTTCCGGATTGAAAGTCTGTTAAGGCGTAATTATTGTTGAAGTTCTTGGACATAAAGTGGTATTTAAAGACAAAATCCTTAAGAAGATTCAAACCAGCGACGGCGCCTTTGCTATTGAGACCGATGTCACCGGCGTTTGTATAACCGTGATTTTGACCAAACACATAACCGCCCATGCCACCAATATACGCATACGAGAAGTAAAAGTTATTATCTGGAAACTCGAAGCCGACTTTTTTGGCATCTGTAATAAATTGATTCCATGTTGTCGGAGCCGCTGAAAGTTTATTCGTGCGATAAAAAAGTGCATATGTTTCAGCTGCAAGAGGAATCCCATACATGCGTCCGGCAAAAGATACGGCATTGAGTGAAGGGGTGATGTAGTCTGCTTTATTGATCTCACCATTGGGTACGGGTGCAAGAACTCCAGCTAATTGCAGTGGCCCTAAGTTATTGTGCGGGATACCAATGGCCATGTCTGCGGAGTTGCTACGGACAGCGTTTTCAAAATCATTGAAATTACTA
The DNA here is from genome assembly GCA_021821185.1 of Bacillota bacterium. The sequence goes on along the minus strand of JAKACU010000023.1, from coordinate 16,846 downwards.
TCGGCTGATTTATCAATGACGGTTACCGTATCGTTATGCAATTTGCCCCACGCATTGGCTGTTTGTTGCATTAATTGTGCTTCAGGGCCGCCCCACCAAGACCATATCGTAAGATGTTGACCCGACGGCACAGATGCGCCTTGTGTTGCTTTGAGAGTTGCGGTAGCACCCAGCCCGCCGCCTACAGTAGCAAGTACCGTACCGAGTGTTCCAACTGCAAGTGCGGTTGCTGTAAATTTTGACAAACGTTTCATTGAAAATTGCCCCTCTCTGTTTTGGGTTTCGTCCTCATCGGACGGCATTTGCCCCCAAGGAATTTGCGCCTCCATCAATGCTAGAGATTGCCCAAGCGTTTTCACGCTTTCTACTCCTTATCCGTTGCCTCGCGAAGTCAATAGAAAGAACATTGGGTTCGCTTACAGCAACGTCAAAAAGTAGTTCAATCGTTTGCATTGATTTTGACAAAATTAATTTCTAGATAAGACCCTTCATTTCCTGCTTCTACGATAAGATTATTTTATGTAAAAAGTGTGTAATTGTATGGTATTTAGTATAGAAAAGGCACTATAGCTCAGTTTTTAAGAGATTTCTCTGTGTCGAACATACAGCATTAACTGTGTCAAACTCCTTCGACCGAGCGGATTTTCGCCGCCGTTATAGGATAGAACTGTTGTGCACACGTTTGCAGAAAATCTAGCGAGCAAATTCATACTGTCGACGTAGCCCTTTTGGGTAATGGTTTTTCAATACGCCTTGAGACGCTTTACCCCATCCAATCGGAGCATCATCGATAAGTACGAGGCACCATCCGTTTTGACTGTCGCAGGGAATCGGGTGACCGGCCAAGTAGTCGAGAATTTTTTGATCGCCGTAGGGTAAAGAACACGCGCGTAACACATCGTCTTTTTGCAAGGTCATGGCCAAGGCGTGTTCCGGTGCCGCGCGTTTGTTCACAAGATGAAGCAAGGGTAGGCCGGGGCGTAAGTAGGCGGGCATGGGCGCTGTGTCCTTGGAAACGGCAAACAACACCCCGTTTTGTGCGAGAAAATGACGAGATTCCTGAATTTGTTTGATGGCAATTGGTGTCAACGTGTCTCGCGCAAATGATGCATAAGTCTCCAATAGTGCCTGCTCATCACGTTGCGATGCACGGTGTTTTGCGGCTTCGCGTTTTATGTGCGGTGCTTTTAGAGAATCATGGCTTTTACGTTCGATGAGGGCAAGAAAATGTCCTTCTCCTTCGCAATGAAACGGAAAAAAACGTGCACAGTATGAGGTATCTGTGTGTTTAAGAGCGGTTTCGCTGTGCTGAACAAGGGTATGGAGCCACTCGCTGTGCTTTGCCGCATCCAGGATTTGTGTCCATGATAGGCCTTGATCGCTCTGTGCTAAAGATAACTTTTGTAGACTCAGATCATGGTGAGACGCGATAAATTTGGCTACAACGCATTCGTTTTCTATGGGGTTAAATGTGCATGTAGAGTAGACTATTCGTCCCTGTTCCTTCAGCATGGTATAGGCGCTTTCCAATATGGTTAGTTGTTGTTGTGCGAGCGTTTCGACGCGCTCTATACTCCACATAAGTTTTGCTTCAGGCTCGCGGCGAAAAAGTCCTTCGGCGCTACACGGTGCATCGACTAAGACAGCATCAAAAAATGCACTATACGCGCCCGTGAGTTTGTCTGGGGCAACAGCCGACACAGTGGTATGCGTTAGTCCTATGCGCTCGACATTTTGCACGAGAGCTTGGGCGCGCGATCGATTGATTTCGTTGGCAAGAAGAAAACCTTGGTTGTCCATGGCGGCGCCAATCTGCGTTGTTTTACCACCAGGTGCGGCACATAGGTCAAGTATTCGTTCGCCTGGTTTTGGCTCAAGCACAGCGACTGGGGCCATTGCGGTGGGCTCCTGAAGGTACACGACGCCCGCTGCATGTAATGGATCGTTGCCAATGCGATCTTGAAGATCAATGATAAAACCTCTTGGGTTCCATGGAACAGGAAGGTGAAAGGTTAGACGGTCACTCACTGCTCTTAAGGAATTTATCCGCAAACCACGCACTCGAGGATGCTCTAAAGAATTTTGATATTGTTGCCAAGCTGTTTCACCAAAAGATGCGCGAAACATTTGTGCAAAAAGTTGTGGAATATCCGCCATGATTATATGACTCCTTGATGGTTGTATGGATGTATTATACCTTAGCCAAGTGGCAAAAAGGTTTGACAAAGAACAGGAAAAAACGGTACTTTTAATGAAATAGACTAGGAGGATTATGCATTGGCTCGCTTACGATCTCATATCCCATTTATAGTGATTGCACTTTTAGCATTTTTATTCAGAATATACTTGTGGAAAAAAACTGGCGTTGCCGAATACGGCGATATGTTGCGTTATGATGCCATGGCAATGCACGTGGTTTGGCATGGCTACTTAGGTAACGGTACAGTCCCTGACGCCTTTGTGACGCCCGGTTATCCCTTGTTTGTGGCCATTATCATGAAACTTGTCTCCATCTTGCACACGAGTGGATTATCGCATCAGCGACTCATTCATGAAGTGTACCTGGCACAGCAAGTCCTTTCGATCATTACATTACTTCTTATTTATATGTTAGGTACCGTCATGGTTAACAAACTGACGGGAGTCATCGCTGCTCTATTATCCCTATTTTATCTACCGAACTCCTTTGTCGGGCTCATGTTGCTTACGGAAGCATTGTTTATCCCCTTGCTTATCGCGACGATCTTGGCATTTGTTTTTGCTCAAAAAACAAATCGCAGGAGATATTATGCACTCTCTGGGTTTCTATTAGGACTGACTACCTTGGTGCGACCGACGGTATTGCCGCTCCTCATTTTGTTTGCCGTGTTGTCGTGGTGGCCTTCTCGAAGAATGGGGGTTACAGGAGCTGTTACCTGGCTTAAGCAATTCGCTTGGTGTATTGTTCTTTTTATCGTTACAATGATGCCATGGTGGGTGCGAAACGCCCTGGATTTTCATCGCTTTATCCCACTTTCAACAGAAGCAGGCAACCCACTTTTAGCTGGCGCGGACCCGTACTTTAAGGTGCCGATTGACACCTTGATTCAAATGTCGCGCAATCTGCATGAAAGTCAGCAGACATTTGCGATTCATTATATCGAACAAGGATTAACTCATCATTTCTTTTTCTTTGTAGGCTGGTTTTTATTTGGCAAACTGGGTTATCTTTTTTGGCAACCATGGCTCTATGGCTATATGGCGCTATTTGTGTTATATCATCATGTGGTAGTTGTGCTGGGCTTTATCCTTATGTTTGCGGGACTGTTTTGGCGCCAACTGCGGACAATCAGCTTTACGACGCTTGCACTTTTGCTATTGCAGTTAGGGTTTTTGCCTACGGCGCGATACGGCTACCCTATTATTGTGTTGTGGTTGATTATCCTTGCCGCCTATGTCGTGCAAGTTTGGCACATCTTCGTTCAAAGGAGATCTCATGCATGAACGACGCTTTGGTGATTATTCCCGCCCTCAATGAAGAACGCAGTGTCGCTGACGTAATCCGTAGCATTTTTCATTCTGCGCCTAATGTTGACATCGTGGTGATTTCTGACGGATCTACGGACAATACGGCACATGTAGCACGGGGTGCAGGAGCACAAGTGATCGAATTACCGGTTAATTTAGGTATCGGTGGTGCCATGCAGACAGGCTATCGCTATGCTTTTGATAAGGGCTATCATTTTGCAGTTCAAATCGATGCAGATGGTCAACATGACCCGGCTGACTTGCCACGATTGCTTGATGAAGCAAGACAACATCACGGTGATATGGTGCTTGGGTCGAGATACGTGCAAAAGACAGCGTATCGTTCTTCACGATCAAGGCGCGCTGGCATGATTTTGTTAGCGACGTTGGTGCGTGTGGCAGTAGGTTATCCGATTCATGACACGACTTCAGGGTACCGAGTCGTCAACGATCGCGTGATTCGCTTGTTTAGCGAATATTATCCCATCGACTATCCTGAAGTAGAAGTGCTGGTGTTGTTACATCGCCATAAATTGACGATTCATGAGATTCCTGTTGAGATGAAGGAACGCCAAGCGGGTGTGTCATCCATTACGATGTTTAAGTCTGGTTATTATATGTTAAAGGTGTCTCTAGCCATTTTGCTTGAGATCCTTCGCAAAGGCAGCGTCAAAGGGGAGGCGCGCTCGTGAATGTCTTTGTGATCGTGGCTGTTTTCGCGATTGTGTTTTTAGTTGCCGTTATTGATCTAATGCGACGTCGCGTATTGATGGAACAGTATTCGCTGTTTTGGCTTGGCATGGGATTGGTTCTGTTAATTCTATCCATTTTCCATCAATGGTTAAACCCACTTGCCGATGTTTTAAAGATCGCTTATCCGCCGTCTTTGCTTTTTTTGATTGGATTTCTTTTCTTATTTGGTATTATGCTACATTTGACCGTCGTCTTATCGCGGCTCACGATGCGCTCTATTCGTCTTGTGCAAGAACTTGGTATGGTAAAAGCAGAGTTAAAAACACTGCAAATGCAACATGATCTTACGGAGGATGATCGTCATGTCAACTAAGCCATCAAAGGAACTAGAACCAATTGCTAATCCTTACCCTCTGCGTGACTATGAAGTATTTATCGAAGCTCCGGAATTTACCACCGTATGCCCAAAGACAGGACAACCTGATTTTGGTGTCATAACCTTTCGGTACCGTCCGGGCCCTTATATTATCGAGTTAAAATCGCTAAAACTCTATTTGTGGAGTTTTCGTGAGGAAGGTCATTTTCACGAAGAAGTAACGAATGTTATCGCTGATGATTTTATTCGTTTTGCAAAACCTCGTTATCTTGAAGTGATTGGCAAGTTTAGTGTTCGCGGTGGGATTGCTACAACGGTGCGCGTGGAATATAGCGAGGGCCAAAGTAGCGCTTCATAACAGTCCAATAGGCTCCTGTCCGGTGCCCCTTGGGGAAACATGGCATACACTCTCGTGACATGAGATTGAGGGTTATGTGTGAAAGCCCCCAAGGAGGCTCCTGTATGGGCAGTCAAATAACCATAGGCGTTGCATCGACGGTTAAACCATGTGATGGTTTGGGGCGAAGCAAAGCACTGTTTTTTGAACGAATGGCGATGCGTGCTCGACAAATGGGGGCACGTCTTATTGTATTTCATCCAGAACAAATGAATTTGCAAAAAGGAATTGTCACAGGTTATGTCCTGTCACCGATTTTTGCCTCTACATGGACGCGACAAACGTTAGACATGCCTGATGTCCTCTATGATAATGTGTTTGTTCACCTTGCCGTACAAGGGCTGGTACATCCTCTTCGCAGTCATGCTAAAGAACACCACATTCCGTTATTTAACCCATCTCTACCAGGGAAAGGCGCAATAACGCATTTTGTTTCGCAGATTTCTGGTACCACGATGCATGTTCCTCAAACTAAAATTGTACAAAATGAATCTACAGTCGTTGACATGATGGATCGCTATCGGACGGTATATGTGAAACCGACGGGGGGCTATGGTGGGCGCGGCGTGCTTCGCCTGACTTCGGTGCCGCGGGGGATACGGGTGGAGTGTGATCGGTTTCAAGGTGACAAAAAACTGTCTGCAGTTCTGTCGAATGTTGATTTTCATCAATTTTATCAGCGAGTGATCGCTAAAAGAACACACATTGTTCAAGAACAGATTCCTTTGCTACAAGTAGACGGGGCCAATGTTGATTTTCGCGTCGTGTTGGGGCGTGATCGCCAAGGAGAGTGGCAAGTTGTCGGTATCGTCCCGAAAGTAGCTGCTAAACATGGAGTGGTCACCAATCTTGTGGCCGGGGGGCATCGTTTGTCGATGAACGATCTCGCACACGTGTGGGGTCTGGCGCGAACAGAGGAGATTAGCGATCGGCTTATCCGATCGGCCAAAGTGGTCTCCTATGCTTTATCCAAAAGATACAAGACATTCGGTCTTGTTGGATATGATCTTGGCGTGGATGATAGCTTAAACGTGTGGTATATCGAGATGAACCCCAAACCGGCTCGTCGTTTGCTGTTCCCCCAAATGCGTAATAAAGCTGGTGACTTGGCTGTCGATTTTGCCTATTATCTGGCACAAAATCGCTAACTGTAGTCTATAATCAGCGCAACGAAAATGATTTGGTTGCGCTGGTAGACAGCAACTTACGCCTGTTTTCTACTATAAAATCGATTGCGTGATGCCCTGTGTTTCTTCACGCAGAAAACTTTGAAATACTTTGGTTGCTTTCGTCTGAAAATCCGATTTCCGCACAACCATGGAAAACTGACGATGTATTTCATTATGGTTCATAGGAAGGAGACAAAGGGTACCCCATTTTAATTCCTTGCGAACCACCCATGTTGATAAGACAGACAAGCCTAAACCAGCTTCGACAGATTCTTTGATGACTTGAGTGCTACTATACTCAATGATGACTTTGGGTTTTATGGAATAGGTAGAAAACACATAATCAGTAATTTCCCTCGTGCCAGACCCTTTTTCGCGAATAATCCACGTTTCACTTTCTAATTGTTCCTTACTCATCTCTTTTTTTGCAGCCAATGGATGATGGATCGAGGAAACAATGGCCACCGTATCTTTGGCAAATGATTCGATGTCTACTTCTTGTGATTGAGATTGGCCTTCAATGATCCCGATATCGAGTTCGCCGCGACTCACTTTGTCGACGACGGTTCGTGTATTGTCAATGCTAATCATTGGTGTGATCTTTGGGTAACGAAGGCGAAAGCTTGCGATGATGTGTGGCAACACGTATTCCCCAAAAGTAAAACTAGCGCCGACAATCAGTGATCCGCTGGCGTTATGCTGTAAGTCTTCAATGAGTCGATCCATCTGTGTGTACAAATTTAAAATGTCTTTAGCATGGTGATAAACAAGTTCACCCGCCTTATTCAATCTCACATACTTGTTCGTCCTATCAAGGAGTTTCACATTAAGGCGTTGTTCTAAGTTTTGGATATGTTGGCTGATGGCTGGTTGACTAATATGCAACTTTTCAGCTGCACGAGTAAAATTTTGTTCCTGTGCAACGGTGACGAATGCAAGTAAATGCTGGTCGATAGCGCAAAACTCCTTATCTTTTTGATTCGTGTAGTATCATATTGTTTTATTTATCATGATCATTATTTTATTGTCCAGGTCAGTATTATTGTCAACCATCACCTTTTTCTCTGTATAAGCGTTGCACGATAGTACTTCGCTGACCATCCGTGATAAAATGTTCTTTATGAAGCGTTATTTATTTATTGCAACTGTGATTATTTTGTGTGCGACCCATGCCTTTATCCCGGCGATAGCGGCAAGCAAACCAATAACCATGCATGCCGATGTCGGTTTTCAGACATTTTATGATCCTCATGTATGGGCTCCTGTGCGTATAACACTTTTTAACCCGGGTGGTCGAACTGTTTTTGGCCACCTCATCTTTCCTATACACAATCAAAGTGGTTTCTCGTATGAAGGGACTTTTTCCTGGCCTATTTGGGTGCCTAAAGGGACAAGCACGGTAACGCTCGGCTTGCCCGGTGAATTGCTGGAAACCGGACAATCTGTGCGTTTTTTGCAATCCAATAAGCTGGTTTCGACCGTGCGCGTGTCTGGCGTGCCTGTGGCAAGCTCCGACATCGCAGGCGTTATAAGCGATCAACCCGAAGCGGTTCAGTTTTTGGCTGGGGTATCATCAGCCAATTCGACCGCACAGGTGGTTACGGCCTACATTCCACCGTCAACGGTGCCTACGTCTGGTGAATTATTGCAAGGATTATCCTATCTCTATATCGATGGTAAAAGTGCATCAGAGTTAACGTCAAAACAGGTGCAAGCGATTAAGCAGTGGGTTTATACTGGCGGCATTTTGCTGCTTGGAGGTTTAGAACCTAATGCCGGACAAGTGGGAACACTTGCGACGCTAAGCCCTGTGGCTGGTATGATTGTTGTGGATGGTCAGGCGACGGCCCTCGCCAAGTTTGCTTCGCAAGGACCACCGCACGGCATGATCCCCATGCTCTATGGGACGGCGCATGCAGGTGCTACGGTGTTGGTCGGAAGCCGCAATCATGCTTTGGTCGCTGTATCGTCAGTTGGACGTGGACAAGTTGCCTATCTTGGCATTCAAGCCAATACATCGACCTTGGTGACATGGACGGGAAACGCTGTATTTTGGGACACCCTCTTGCAACAATTGCATCATAATAGTTTACCAGTCACGTTTGATCTCTTTGGGACAAATGGACTGTGGACGATGATGAATGCGGCCGAGTTGTTCCCACAATTACATATGCCGCCATTATGGATCTGGGAAGTTGTTTTTGGACTTTATATATTGATCACTGGGCCCTTGCTGTATCTTATTTTACGTAAATATCGTAAAAACGAATGGGCATGGGCTATCTTACCTGTGGTATCGCTTGGCGTTGCGATTGCGATTTATATCCAAGGCGTAGAGGAGCGACCTAATGGTATCTTGACGCAGAGTGTTGGTCTTATTGATGTTGTCGATGGTCATCTGGCGCAAGCGGTTGGTGTACAGGCTTTAATGTCTCCGCAAACTCGGTCTTACAGCATCATTACCCGCCCTGATACGTGGATGGTTCCTTTGACTGATCGCGTGACGGGCGCTGTGAAAAGTGATGCGTTGGTGACGATGAAGACCAAGGCACCAACGACGGAATTTTCAAACGTTCGCGCCTGGGGTGGGAGGTTCATCTATGCGACACGCACAGTATCGACGTTTGGTGATCTGCAAGGTGAATTATTTGCCAATAAAAGTTCCCTTGGTGGATTTCTTGTTAATCATTCTTCCGTCGACTTTTCCGATATGGTTTTGATCGATGGACGGCAAGTATTTCCTCTCGGGCATCTAAAACGAGGGGCAAGCGTCAATGTTGATGTGCTTTTCAAAACGCATGCTAGAGGACCATTTTTGACGCAACTTGGTGCAGGACTTAGTAGTGCGAACCATGGAATTGGACGAGCACTCTTTCCCTATTTGAGTGCATTTACTAACGTATCTGTGCCATCCGGTATGGTGCTTCTTGTCGGGTGGTCCAATACGGAACCTGACATCTTTGCCAAAGAAAATTCAGCTATCCCTGCAGAACCTCAGTGGATCGTTCGCCAACTTATGTCGGTTACCAAGGTGGTTGAATAATCAATGATCGTGACGGAAAATTTATGCAAGCGATTTAATCGCGTGGAAGCTGTGAAAGACCTTAACCTTAATGTGCGTTCTGGAACGGTATTTGGTTTTGTGGGAGAAAATGGTGCAGGGAAAACGACAACCTTATCGATTTTAGCGACGCTGATGCTGCCTACATCAGGGCGTGCTTATGTAGCTGGTGCAGAAGTAACCACAGATGCTGCTTTAGTGCGAAAATTGATCGGTTACATGCCAGACCAGTTTGGGGTTTACGATGATTTGACCGTTAAGGAATACTTGGCCTTTTATGGAACTGCCTACGGGGTATCTCATGGAGATATCGAAAAGAGGACCAAAGAGTTACTCGCGATGGTCAATTTGAGTGATAAAGTGGATTTCTATGTAAACACACTATCGAAAGGCATGCAGCAACGACTTGGCCTGGCTCGTAGTCTCATGCATGATCCACCTGTGCTTATTCTTGATGAGCCTGCATCGGGGCTCGATCCTCGTTCTCGAATCGAGATGCGAGAGATCATTAAAAGCTTGCGGGAACGTCAGAAGACGGTGTTGATTAGCTCACACATTTTACCTGAGCTAGCGGAAATGTGCGATGAAATTGGTGTAATTCAAGGAGGCGCGCTTGTAGCTTGTGCGGGTGTTGAAGTGGTTAACGCGCGGGTTCAAGGTCAACGGCAGCTTCAAGTTGAAGTGTTGTCTGGTGGGGTGCAGTTAGCTCATTATCTTGCGTCTCGCCAACATATCAGTGACGTAATTTCTTTTGATGATGAGCATGTCGAAGTGCTTTTTTCTGGTTCGCAAGAAGATCAGGTAGAATTGATTCATGAGCTTGCTGTGGCTGGTTATTCTTTAAAATCTGTGCATGAGGTCGGTGCGAGTTTAGAAGAGCTTTTTTTACGCCTTACCCGAGAGTCTGACGAGGGGCAACCTGTCAGCAAAATGGCTTGATAGGAGGTTGCCAATGTGGAGTGTATGGTGGCAACGCATCGGAAATTTCTTGAGTAATCCGCTTTTGCGTAAAGAATTGCGTCAACGTATGCGATCGCTACGCACGGTATTGGCTGTTTCGTTGTATCTGATCGTCATCGGTGCCGTGGCTTTTACATTTATGTATGTTAATGTTCAGGGACAGACTTTGCTATTGCAACCGACACGAACTGCAGAATTATTTACTTTTTTATCCTATTTACAATTAGCTTTAATCTCTTTTGTGACGCCTGGAATCGCATCAGGTGTCATCAGCGGAGAAAGAGAACGGCAAACATTGCCTGTTTTACTGACTACACCGCTTTCTCCATGGTCAGTCATTTTTACAAAATGGATGACATCGATTTCTTTTTTAGTGCTCTTGATTCTAATGACGTTTCCGCTTTATAGCATCGTGTTTTTATTTGGCGGTGTTGTTCCGTCGCAAGTTCTTGCTGTTTTTGGACTGCAATTCATGACACTTGGTGCTATTGCAAGTATCAGTATTTTTTGGTCCACTATTGTGCAGCGAACAGGCTGGAGTACGGTACTGTCGTATGCTACCGTGGCCGCCGTGTTTATTGGAGGTTCTGTGGTTGGCTATCTTTTTGATACGATTGCAGCTCATAGTCCTGACCAAACGATTTGGGTAGACTTAGGAACTGTAGCCTACACGATTAACCCTATATATATGCAAGCCAGTCTGGAAGCTAGTTTAGGATTTATTACACCAGCTTTCCACAATTCGATTGTTGCATCTGTTTTTACCACGGTGCAACTGCATAATCTTATGAGCGCGCCGTCATGGTTGATTTATGCTACCATCTACATTTTAGGTAGTTTTTTGCTTCTTGTGATTTGTGCATGGCGATTGCGACCAGGAACATTTACGATAACGCAAAAGCGGTTGCTACGGTGGTTATTGCGGTAAGACATGAGTTGCTGCTGTTTGGCCAATATGCTATTTTTTAAGAAAAGTGGATTGATCAATCTATCCTGGAGTGGACGCGATGTCATCAGGCACTATGTATCTGGTTTTTGCAGGAATTATTCTTATTGTTGCTATTGTCGTGATGATGGTCTGGACGACACTTCACATGAGGGGTATAGAAACTGGCACGAAAGCGGCGCCACCTCGCCAGAAAAAGAGGCGCAAGGATATACAAATGACAGCACCGGTACAGGCACCACGAACCGAGGTGACGCCAGACCTTGATGAAGCACCGTATGACGCATCACCTCGTGAGGCAGATTCTACAGTAGAACAAGACGATGTGAAAATAGAAGAGGATGTAAGCAACCCGTTAAGTACATCATTGCCTGAGTTGGAACACGGCGTGGATCGTGATAGGATCCATGCCATAGAAGGCTTTAGTGATTGGTTGGAGCGCATTTTGCATACCGATGAAGTACTTGGCTGGCTGACGGTATTTCCTGATGGACGTCGTGGTTTGCGAGCAGAAGAATATGATGAAACGGTCATTGATTTGTTCGCTACATTAGCGGAACAGGTGAAATATACGGCTGATGTGGTGGGATTGGAACACGCGAAAGAGTTTATCGTTCGCGGCGAGGAAGGTACCATTGTTATGTTCCCTGCAGCTCGCCTTGATGCCGAACGGGAGGACTTTGTCGTGTTATTTATGCAAGCTGATGTTGTCGAAGCGACGCGTATCGCTGAGCAACTGTTAGAAAGTCACTTGTAGAAAATAAGTGTGCTATAATGTACATTGGCAAGACAAGATAAGTTTTTGATTTGGAGGTGTGCAAAATGGCCTCGGTACATGAAGTGACCGATCAGTCGTTTAAACAATTTATTTCAGGTGAAACACCCGTACTCGTTGATTTTTGGGCTGCTTGGTGTGGACCATGCAAAATGCTCTCACCTGTAGTTGAGGAACTCGCGGCAGAACTTGCCCCTAGATTAAAAGCAGGGAAACTTAATGTCGATGACAATCCGCAAACTGCTCGTGAATTTGGCATTATGAGTATTCCGACTTTGCTTATCTTCCAAGGTGGTAAAGTAGTCCGACAAATTGTTGGTTATATGCCCAAAAAACAATTGTACGACAAGCTTTCTGATTTGTTGCCACAAGGTTGATGGTGGTCATTTGGGCCAGAAAGCCGGGGTAATAACTCGGGCTTCTGGCTTTTTTCATTTTTGCTTTATTTCCTTTTTGCGAGCAAAGAGTACACAGCAGGCATACTTTTATCCACTGCCTCTAGCGTTTTCTCGATATCGTCCTTGGTATGAGCTATGGTCAAGAACCACGCTTCGTATTTTGATGGGGCCAGATAGACACCTTGTGCCAACATCGCATGAAAAAAAACCGAAAACATACCACTGTCTGATGACTTTGCGTGTTCGTAGTTGTAAACAAATGGAATATTGAAGTATACGGTGAAGGCTCCCTTGTATTCGTTGATCGCGATGGGAACTCCGTGGTGCTTCGCGATACTGGAGATGCCGTTGGTTAGCGTCACTGCTAAACTTTGCATCGTTTGGTAGATTCCCGGTTGCTCAAGAAGATCCAGGCAGGCCATACCAGCACGCAGTGAAGCTGGATTGCCCGCGAGCGTTCCTGCCTGATAGGCGGGTCCAAGGGGTGCGACTTGCTCCATGATGTTTTGCCGGCCACCATAGGCGCCGATCGGTAGTCCACCACCAATAATTTTACCTAATGCATAAAGATCAGCCGTGGTTTCGTCATATTCCACTGCGCCAAAACGAAAACGAAATGCCGTAATCACTTCGTCGTAAACAACCAGTGAACCATACTCATTGGCTTTGTTGCGTATGTGGCGTAAAAAACCAGGTTTGGGCTCGACAATGCCAAAATTACCGACAACGGGTTCAACAAGAATGGCGGCAATTTGGTCACCGAATAATCGCATGGCTTCATCCAATACATTTTCATCGTTAAAAGCAACGGTGATAACCTCTTGAACGATTGATTCAGGGACGCCTGCACTGTCAGGTATACCTATGGAAGAAGGGCCCGACCCAGCCGCTACTAAAACGAGATCCGAATGTCCATGATAACAACCGGCAAATTTTAGAATTTTACTGCGATGCGTATAGGCTCTTGCGACACGTATACAGGACATGACCGCCTCTGTACCGGAATTCACGAATCGCACGCGTTCAAGTGGCGGGATAGTTTTTTGTAGACGCTCGGCAAAGAGCGTCTCCCAGATCGTTGGTGTCCCTAAGAGACTGCTGTCACGCATCGCTTGCGTCATAGCTTGTTCAATGTGCGGGTGTGCATGTCCAGCAATGACTGGACCAAATGCGCATAAATAATCGATGTAGGAGTTGTCATCAACATCGATCATGTAGGCGCCTTGGCCACGAACCATCGTAACAGGAGATCCACCACCAACTGCCTTGAAGGATCGCGATGGACTGTTTACACCGCCAATGATCGATTGTTTTGCTCGTTCATGCCACACGTCAGATTGCAAATGCTCCAAGTGAAAAATCCTCCTTAAAATTATTTGTTATAATAGCTATAGCGTTTCTAGCTTATCTTTCTCACTGGAGCGTGTCAAAACCCATGGATCAAAGCGGTTTTAGGGAGTTGCCAGCCGTACATCGACTGCTATCTACAGAGCAAGTACAGGATTGGCTGAATCATTACGCAAGAAGCGACGTTATAGCAGTCGTACAAGACACGCTAGAGTTACTGCGAGACAAGCTGCGGCTTGGGGAAACAGTAGATTTGTCGATCGAAGAAATCCTAGAAAAAGTATACGAAGCGTTACAACGGCGTACAGCTATGCATCTTACGCAGGTTATTAATGCAACCGGTACAATTTTGCACACGAATTTGGGGCGAGCTCCTCTAGCGCAGGACGCCATTGATGCTATCGTTCAGGCGGCCAAAGGCTATAGCAACCTCGAATTTGATCTTGCGTCAGGGGAACGCGGTTATCGTTTTGATCATGTGGAATCCATACTTTGCGAATTGACGGGTGCTGAGGCTGCCCTTGTCGTTAACAATAATGCGGCCGCAGTTTACTTGACTTTACAAGAATTGGCGTTTGATAAAAATGTTGTCATTTCACGCGGAGAGCTAGTAGAAATTGGAGGCTCATTTCGTGTCAATGAGGTGATGCGTTTAAGCGGGGCCAAACTTATTGAAGTCGGCACAACAAATAAAACGCATGAAGCAGATTACAAAAAGGCGTTAGAAGACGGAGCAGAACTACTGCTTCGTGTGCATACGTCAAACTTTCGCATCTGTGGATTTACGTACCAACCACCTTTGGCGGAACTTGTGGCAATCGCGCAAGAATTTGCTGTTCCCATCATCGAAGACCTCGGAAGTGGCTCTTTGCTTGATCTACGTGGTAAAGGGATTGGTGATGAGCCGACCGTCAAGGATAGTATCGATGCTGGTGTCGATGTCGTCATGTTTTCAGGGGATAAGTTATTGGGTTCGGCCCAAGCAGGCATTATCTGCGGCAAGAAAAAATGGATTGATCGAATTAAAAAAAATCAACTGGCGCGTGCAGTTCGCGTCGACAAATTAACCCTTGCCGCTTTGGAAGCGACCTTGCGGTTGTACCGTGATGAAGACAAGGCTTTGCAACGTATTCCCACACTTTATATGTTAACAAAAGATATAGAAACATTGCGAACAGATGCAGAGCGGTTGGCTCGCGAAGTCACACTGTCGATCGGCGGCTATGCGCGATGCCGCGTCCTGGAAACGACATCGGCGGTAGGTGGCGGCGCAATGCCACTTGAACAGTTGCCCACTTGCGCACTGGCAATTTATCCTTTAGGAATGACGCCTACTCAACTTCTCACAAAACTTCGTCAAAGTGACCCGCCGATTGTCGCGCGCGTTGCTAGGGAGGAGGTGATTATCGATGTCAGAACAATCTTTGACTGGCAATATGAAGTCCTTATCCAAGGCATCAAAACAGCCGTTGCAAGATAAGCGTGAGATGGTGCGGCTTACCACGCTGACGGAGAAATCTGGGTGAGGATGCAAGATAGGTCCGGGGGACCTTCGCGATGTACTAGCTTTTTTGCCAAAAGCAGAACCTAATCCTGATTTGTTAGTCGGTTTGGAAACCTCCGATGATGCTGGTGTGTATCGGTTGAGTGAGGATACGGCGCTCGTACAAACGGTCGATTACTTTACGCCGATCGTCGATGATCCCTATGCATTCGGTCAAATTGCTGCTGCCAATGCGTTAAGCGATATTTATGCAATGGGCGCCACACCGTTAACGGCGCTTAATATTGTGGGCTTTCCGATCAGCAAACTTGACAAAGAGATTCTCGCCAGTATTTTACAAGGCGGCGCACAGAAAGTTCGAGAAGCGCATGCGACGCTTTTGGGTGGACACTCCATCGATGACGTGGATCCCAAATTTGGCATGGCTGTGACAGGTATCGTACATCCTGATAAGATTTGGACCAATAGCAAGGCACAGATGGGCGATGTTTTAGTGCTGACAAAACCTATTGGCATGGGCATCACAACAAAAGCTATCAAAGAAGGCGTGGCAAGTGTTGAAGCTACCGATGAAGTGATTCATTGGATGTCTATGTTAAACAAAGCTGCGGCTGAGATTGGGCAACGCTACCACGTACATGCTGCGACGGATGTAACAGGTTTTGGCTTATTGGGTCATGCACTTGAAATGGCGCGCGGATCACGGCTCGGACTTCGCGTCGGTGCATCTCACGTGCCAGTATGCGAACCGACGTTTCAATATGCAAGGCAAGGACTCGTACCTGCAGGGAGTAAAAGAAATATGGCGTTTGTCTGTGAGGCGGCTGAGTTTGCCCAGGGGTTAGATAAATTGATGCCGACGATATTGACCGATGCTGTAACGTCAGGTGGTTTGCTCTTTGCAGTGCCAGTTGGTGAGGCGGCTGATTTGGTTAAGGATCTGAAAGCGGCAGGGATGGTACGATCGGCTGTAATTGGTGAATTTGTCGAAGAGATAGCGCCTGGATTTATTGAGGTAGTTCAGGAGTTGGCATAATGCGGGTTTTAGTTACATTTCTTGGTCCTGCCTATAACGCTGAAGTCGCTCGCATGATAGGGTTGTTTTTGCCGCAAGCTACGGTAACTTTCAAAGATGGAAAAGAAAGTCTCAAGGAGCATGATGACTTTGACATGCTCCTTGAAACACAAGTGACGATCCAGGAGCTTCTTGTCGTAGCTGATGTCGTGATCGTTTCACATGATACAAGGTATACCCGTACGATTGAAGCTTCTGATCTGGATGAAGTCAAACTGCGCAAGATGAGCAAACGGGCGCTTTTGTATGCACTTCATATCTGTCTGGAAAAAATTCTGGATAAGGCGCAACCATGGGGTATCTTGACGGGAGTTCGTCCGTCAAAACTCGTTCATCAACAAGTACGCAACATGGGGCGTTACGTGCTTGCTGATGAGTCTGCCCGTTTGCAAGCCGAGTTTTTGCTGGCGCCGTCGCGTGCTGATTTACTTGTCGAAGTGGCTAAGAAGGAACTTGAAGTTGTTCCTGACTTGTATGATTTGACACGGGAAGTCAGTGTTTATGTAGGCATTCCCTTTTGCCCGACGCATTGTGCTTATTGTACATTTCCGGCGTATTCCATGGTGGATAAAGCACGGTATGCGCAAGGCTTTTTAGCGGCCATGATTCAGGAAATGAAAGCTATGGGTGATATCCTG
>JAKACU010000140.1 GCA_021821185.1 Bacillota bacterium | reverse complement strand
AAATTGCCCCGCATGCGGGGCAATTTTGAGGAAGGCTACTCCGGCCCTTTGGGTACCTCGCTGCAAGGTACATATATCAATGGGTTTTACGAATCGCAGCCGATTCATTACGGTGAGCACGCCTATGGCTATGCGAAAAACAGCCAGACCATGCTCAACGTGACGGACAGCAAGATCATCCGTCTCTATCTTGATGGTGAACCGTTTGATTTATTACAAGGGACGATTATTGCCTATCGCCGTGAACTGGATATGCGCCAAGGTGTCATGAAGCGTGAAGTGACCTGGGAATCTCCCGCAAAAAAACGCGTCATGTTGCGCATCAAGCGCATGGCGTGCTTGAACCGTCAACACATCGCGACAATATCTTATGAGGTCGTGCCGCTGTTTGACGGGCGTATCGATATCGTGTCAGAGGTTCGCGGCGATGTGAGAAATCAGGTCACAATGGGCGATCCTCGTGTGGGTTCAAGTTTTTCTGATCAGGTGTTGGAGACAATTGACGTTTTGCAAAATGAAACGTTTGCGGCTGTTTTGCAAAAGACCAAGCAAACGGCTTTTGCTCTTTTATGTGCTGTAGAGCATAACGTTAATACCCGTGCAGTCTATAGCGTGTCCCAACAAAAAGACGGACAACAAGCGGAGTTTCGCATTGCTGTGGAGGCAAAAACGGATGTTCCGATTGGCCTGGAAAAGTTTATTGCCTATTATTCCTCCAAAGATTATCCCGAACAAGATCTGTTGCAACTGGCCAAAGACGATGTGCAAAAAGCAGCAAAAGACGGGTTCGCCACGCTTTTACACGAACAGGCTGACTTTATGCAAGCCTATTGGCAAGACAGCGACGTGAAAATTCACGGAGACGCAGCGTTGCAGCAAAGTCTGCGCTTTAACGCATTTCATCTGCTGCAATCCGTCGGGCGCGATGGAAAAACAAATATTGGTGCCAAAGGGATCACGGGCGAGGGGTATGAAGGACACTACTTCTGGGATACAGAGACCTATATTTTCCCGTTTTTTCTTTATACACAACCTGCGATGGCAAAACGGCTGCTTGACTATCGATACCACATTTTGGATAAAGCGAGACAGCGTGCGCAAGAGCTGTCGCAAAAAGGCGCACTGTATGCATGGCGCACGATTGACGGCGAGGAAACATCCGCTTATTATCCTGCTGGCACAGCCGCCTACCATATCAATGCTGACGTCATCTACGCTTTAAAAAAATATTGGCATGCCACACAAGATGATCGCTTTTTACTGGAAAAAGGCGCCGAGATGCTTTTTGAGACAGCCCGTTTTTGGGTTGATTTGGGTGATTACATTCCTTCGCTTGACAACAATTTTTGTATCAATGAGGTCACAGGCCCTGATGAATATACGGCACTGGTCAACAACAATTTGTATACGAACGTGATGGCCAAAGATCACTTGGAATACGCTTTTCAGGTTGCGAATTACGTTAAGGAAAAGTATCCCGACGCATACCGCCAGTTGTCTGCGACGATCGGGCTTAGCGAGGATGAAGTGACGGCGTGGCAAGCTGCTGCACAAGCTATGTATATTCCCTATGACGAAAAGCTCGGTATTCATCCTCAGGATGATTCGTTTTTGCAAAAGGCCGTGTGGGACTTTAAGCATACTCCACCGGAAAACTACCCGCTTTTATTGCACTATCACCCGCTTGTCATCTATCGTTACCAAGTGTTAAAACAGGCTGATGTGGTGCTGGCGGAGTTTTTGCAAGGGGATCGTTTCACGCTGGAGGAAAAACAGCGCGACTTTGCCTATTACGAAAAAATCACAACACATGACTCTTCGCTTTCTCCTTGTATTTATAGCATTATGGCAGCAGAACTAGGAAACCTTGACAAAGCCTATGACTACTTTGCACAAACAGCGCGGATGGATCTGGATGACTTCAATGGCAATGTAAAAGACGGTATCCACACGGCGTCGATGGGTGGTACCTGGCTTGCGCTTGTAGCTGGATTCGGGGGGCTTAGAGAGTATCAGGGCCGCCTGTCTTTTCATCCTGTGCTGCCAAAACAGTGGCAAGGTTACGAGTTTCGTGTACAGTTTCAAGGCCGCACGATCGAGGTTGTCGTCGATCGAAATGGAGTAGCGTACCGCTTATTGCATGGCGACCGACTTTCCATTCTGCATGCAGGTGAATTGATGTGGCTTGAACAGAATAGGGCGGTACGAGTCTAACTTTACAATCTTGTGACAAATTCTGAACTACGGTATAATTTGTACGGTCCTCTACAGGATTACATCCAAGTTTCGCCTTCAGGAACAAGAAGAGGAAGGTTCTCTGGATGCTTCGAAAAGACCGTGTACTTAAAACATTAGAAGAATTAGCCGATAAGTGCAAAAGGGATGAATCCGGGATTCCCATGGGCGTCAGCGCCGGTGATATTGCGCAGCAATTGTCGTTGTTGCGCAATAATTGCAGTGCCGATTTGAAGCAATTAGAGCGCGAAGGGCGGGTCGTCTGCGTTCGGGGACGGCCTACCTTGTATTTGCCCAAGCAATGGCTTGAAACGAGGTTTACTGGCGGTAACACCATACTTGCTTCAGCGTATGATGGCGCATCTTCGTTTCTTGCCGCACTCACACCGCATCGCTTCTCGGGCAGGGCCATCATGCAAGATGATGTTTTTGAGTCAGCGATGGGTTCCCAACAAAGTCTTCAGGCCGCGATGGATCAAGCCAAGATGGCGCTGCGCTACCCGCCGCATGGCATGCACGTTTTGCTCTTAGGGCAAACAGGCGTAGGAAAGTCTACCTTTGCGCGCGCGATGTACGCACACGCTCTTGAAAACGGATTCATAAAACCCGGTGCCGTCTTTAGCGCTTTCAATTGTGCTGAGTACTCCAATAATCCTGAGATTTTGCTTGATCATCTTTTTGGTCATGTCAAAGGGGCGTTTACCGGCGCGCAGCGCGATAAGCCTGGTCTTGTGGAGTATACAGACGGAGGCGTTTTGTTTCTCGATGAAGTGCATCGACTGCCCCCTGAAGGTCAGGAAATGCTTTTTCATCTGTTAGATTACGGTGAGTTTCGTCGCTTGGGTGAGTCCGATTCGTTTCGCAAGAGCCGCATCCGATTATTTGCCGCGACCACCGAAGCACCGGAATCCGTTCTTTTGTCCACCTTTTTGCGGCGCATTCCGATGGTGATTCGGTTGCCGGCACTTCGTGAGTGGTCTATTCACGATCGGCATGAATTGATTTTTCGGCTCTTATTGGGAGAAGCCAAAGAAACAGGCAAATGTTTTCGATTAACCGCTGAGGCCTTGGACTATCTGTTGCGAGCCGATTTTTCAGCCAATATTGGGGGATTAAAAAATGTGCTCAAGCTGGCTTGTGCCAGTGCCTTTATCCATAATATCCATCAGCAAGAGGTGCTGATCACAAGACAGCATGTGAACTTATCTCAAGGGGATTCATTATACTGGGATAAGCCGCTCGTCGACACCTTGCAGGATATTGTGGCGGAACCGACGTCGATGCCTGTTAAAGGCATATGGAATCCGCATGACGCTTCTTTGCTGGACAGTTTGTCGCAATTGCACGTGTCCTTGAGTGATCTGGGGTTTTCTTCTCCTGAAATCGTGGATGCTTTGGGACGGGAAGTCAATCGCCGAGTCGCTAAAAGAGACCTTCAGACAGTGGCGAGTGATCTAAAAGCCTATGTTGGCTCCGTGTTTTATCAAGCGTTTTCGCAAGCATGGTCAGAGATCGAAAAAGGGCTCACGCCTTTTGTGACCAACCACGCTTTACCACGCATTGCGCTTTACCTTTATGGAGAGATTCACCGCACCTTTGCTAAAACAGCAGCACACGGCTTTGCGTGGTTGCAGCTTGTGCAAGATGAATTGCCGGAATTATGCCGGATGGCAGAGCGCTTTCTTGAGCGAATTCAAGAGCAGTTACCTATGCCGCTTGCGCAAGAGGCAAAAGCCGTTGTGGCGCTCTTGTTGCAAGATGACACCACAAGAGCCGTTGAACGCATCGGGATCCTGGTTGTCTTATTTGGGCAAGGGATTGCCAGACCCATGGTCAATGCAGCCGTTTTACTTGCTGGTGGAGAGGGGACTATTGCCGCGATAGAAGTCCCTTTGCAATTCACGGAACCATGGCTTGCGCAGGTGTGTGATGAAGCCGTAACGCGCCTTGATTGCCGTCGAGGGCTGCTGTTGCTGACCGATGTACCAGCGATTCGGTCATGGCAGGATACATGGCAACAGCGTAGACCGACCTTTGCGACGCGGATTATTTTTCGGCCCGATTTAGCCACGATTACACGCGCCTTATATGCAGTGCAGTCAGGAACAGAGACGCTAGATCAGGTGACCTCCTGGTTGCAGGTGTTTTTATCCCAGCGAGCGGATCCGCTTACCATGAACGGCAAACGTGTCATATGGGCCTGCAGTCTCACGGGCAGAGGGACGGCTTCTGCTATTTCCAGACTCATTGAACAGGCTTTGCCAGAGATGATGCGTTCGTTAATTGCCGTGGTTCCGATCGAACTCGGAGGTGGAAGGGAGGTTCCTGCAAGCGCTGCTAAAGAGCCCGCTGCGATCGTAGGATCGATTCGGCCGCAGGTGTTTGGCGTTCCGTTTTTTGCGGTCGAAGAGGTCTTGGATCCAGACGGAATGCAGCGGCTCTTGCAAGTGGTGGGATTTGGCGGATACGTGAGTTCCAGTGATAGTGAGCAAACGCTTGCAAGTGACGTAAAAGAAGCAGATCCGCAGGATTTGCTGCGAAATCACGTAAAAAACACA
>JAKACU010000139.1 GCA_021821185.1 Bacillota bacterium | reverse complement strand
TTTAAGATAGGCCATGACATCTTTAATTTCTTTGCGATCGTAAAATGTCATGCCGCCGAGAATCTTGTAAGGGATTGCAGCTTGCATGAAGGCTTCTTCGATGGCGCGAGACAGTGCATTGGCACGATAAAGCACCGTACAGTCTTCATACTTTCCGCCTTGTCCCACGTGTTCTTGAATCTTGGCAATGAGATAAACAGCTTCATCCTCTTGATCGAGTGCACCATAGACTGCGATCTTCTCGCCTTTGTCAGAAGCAGACCAGAGCCGCTTATCCTTGCGATTCTCATTATGTCTAATGACCGCGTTGGCGGCGTCCAAAATCGTCTGTGTGGATCGATAATTTTGCTCTAACTTGATCATCTTTGCGTCAGGATAGTCCCGTTCAAAATGCAAAATGTTAGAGATGTCAGCGCCGCGCCAGCGATAAATAGCCTGATCAGAGTCACCCACTACGCACAAATTGCGATGCTTTGCGGCAAGCATATTGACCAGCAGGTATTGCGCATGATTGGTATCCTGATATTCATCGACGTGAATATAGCGAAACTTGTCTTGGTACATTTGCAAGACTGCGGGTTTTTCCGCAAATAATTCCACGGTTTTACCGATTAAATCGTCAAAGTCAAGGGCATTCATCGTGCGCAATTTTGCTTGGTATTCGCGGTATACATCAATGGCCGCCGAATCGATCAAGGAAGCTTGCCCGCGCCTTTTGATTTGTTCCGGCTTTTTTAACTCATTTTTTGCTGAGGAAATTTTCCACAGTATGGTCGCAGGGTCAAATTTTTTGATGTCGTAGTTGAGATCAAGCATGCATTGCTTGATCGTCCCTAATTGATCATCAGCATCCAGGATGGAAAAGGTATTGTCATACCCGATATGTTCCGCTTCACGACGTAAAATTTTTACGCACATTGAGTGAAACGTTGACATCCAGATGTCGTCAGCAACATCACCGATAAGTTTTTTGACGCGTTCATTCATTTCTCGCGCCGCTTTGTTGGTGAAGGTGATCGCGAGGATCTGCCAGGGTTCAGCAAGGTTTTCTTGTAAAATGAAGGCGATGCGGCGGGTCATCACACTGGTCTTGCCCGATCCAGCTCCTGCCACGATGAGCAAGGGCCCTTGCGTGGTGGTTACCGCTTGTTGTTGTTCGGGATTCAAACCGTCTGTGATCATGCTGTGCACTCCTTTATACCTGTGGTGACCTAAGTAGGTTAGCATGGCAGGCTCGATAGTGAAAGACTACCGCGAGATTCGCAAAGTTCTGCCATTGTTCTGTTATGTATTCATGGTATAGTGTTTTAATGGCTGTGAGCAATGAGGTGAATGGTGTTTGAACATTGTATCGGCAGAGCACCTGTCGAAAAGTCATGGCGACCGCATGGTGCTTCGTGATATATCCTTTGGGATTGATGATCAGGACCGCATCGGCCTTATCGGTGCCAATGGGGCGGGGAAGTCCACGCTGCTAGAACTTCTCGCTTCTTGCCAAGAGCCAGATACAGGTACGATAGCGTTTGGCAAACATGTGGTTGTACACTACTTACCGCAAGAACCTGCCTTCGATCTGCAGGCAACAGCCTTGGCCAACGTGGTTCACGATGGCGATGAGTATGCTGCAAAAGACATGTTAATGAAACTGGGCATTAGCGATTATGAGGTGCCTGTCGCGCTTTTGTCTGGCGGACAGAGAAAGCGTATTGCGCTTGCACGTGCGCTTCTTTCACCTTGTGATTTGCTTATTTTAGATGAACCTACTAACCACATTGATCACGAAACTGTGCGATTTCTTGAAACCTATCTGCAAAAGCGCAAAGGTGCACTGTTCATGGTCACGCACGATCGCTACTTCTTGGATCGCGTCGCCACACGTATTATTGAACTTGATCGAGGATTGCTGTATCAGTATCCGGGCAATTATGAAGCATTTTTAGAAGCCAAAATACAGCGTGTGACGCAAGACCAAGCCTCCGAGGAAAAACGACAGAATTTCTTGCGAAATGAGATTGAGTGGATACGAAAAGGGCCTAAAGCGCGGGGAACAAAACAAAAGGCGCGAACCGATCGCTATTACGAGATTTTGGAGAAGACACCTGACGAAAAAAGCAGTACACTGGACTTGTCTGTGGCTTCGACGCGATTGGGAAATAGTATTTTGGAGATCGATCACGTTACGAAAGGGTATCAGGAGCGTATCTTGATCCAAGGCTTCAGTTACCTTGTAAAACGCCATGATCGTATTGGTGTTATTGGCTTAAGCGGCACCGGAAAATCAACTTTCTTAAAACTTCTTGCCGGACTTGAGACGCCGGATCAGGGTGTTATCAAGACGGGAGCTACCGTAAGAATTGGCTACTTCTCACAGGACCATGAACAACTGCCTGAACACGTCCGTGTCATAGAGTGGATTCAACAGACAGCCCGGTACGTGGTCACAGACGATGGACAAACTCTATCAGCTGCGCAAATGTTGGAACGATTTCTTTTTCCAAGTTCTATGCATGGAACGCTTATTCAGAGACTTTCCGGCGGGGAGAAACGCCGATTGGCTCTTTTGCGCGTTTTGCTGTCTTCTCCCAATGTATTATTGCTCGATGAGATAACCAATGACTTGGATATCCCGACGCTGTCAGCGCTTGAACTCTACCTGGATGAGTTTAAAGGGGCTGTCATTGCAGCATCCCATGACAGATATTTTCTGGATCGAGTGGTTGATCATGTGTTTGTTTTTTCTGGCGATGGGAAGATACAGCGTTACTTGGGAAATTACTCAGACTATTTGGCGCGATCAACTGATGAAGATAAGCCTGTTGAAAAAAAGGCAGGTAAATCTGACGACACTTTTCGTCCCCGGCGCAGCGATGGGATGAAACATACGAAACTCACGTTTAACGAACAACGTGACTATGACGTGATCGATGATCAAATCGAGCAGATGGAACAAGCATTGCGCCAGATTACACAAGAGATGCAAGAGGCAGGAGATGACAGCGAAAGAGTGCAAACGTTGTACGCAAAGCAACAACAACTTGAAAGTGAACTGGATGCCTTGCTTGCGCGCTGGACCTATCTACACGAAAAAGTGGAACAAATAGAACGGGAACAACAGCAAAAATAGCGGGAAGAATAAATGAAGAGGTGAACATGCTGTGCTAGAAGATTTTGTGGATTCAGGTTCGTTCGCACGATCGTTTATGGCTGGAACGGTGCATATGACGTTTGGCAAGGCTGCTAAACAGCTTGGACTACCCGAACTGGCTCGCACGACTTTTATGAACGAAATCATACCCTATCTTCAAAATGCTAAATATCCGTCTTCATGGGAAAAGGATTTGCTCGCAAAATTATGGAATGCCGTTGGCAAGGGCGAAGTTATCGCGACCGATGTTTGGCAAGACGCTCCGGTGTTTTATGTGCGAGCCGGGTATAAAGCAACCGGTCTTGTTGTTCGATTGATCTTTCAACATAACGCTTGGCATGTTGAATCGCTGATATCACTTTATGAACGAACCATGAGGCAAGCTCTCTGGTTTCGCCGCAGTGTAGCGGTGCTTGCGTTGCTGATTGCGGTGGGTGTTGGCTTTGCGCTGCATCAGCAGGCTGGCGCACCAAACCCGTCTGAAGTCAGTGCCGCAGCACCCGCACCGACAGTTGTCCATCCATCGAAGGTCAGTGCCACAAAAACGACGAAATCTGTGACACCATCTGTGCATTCAGCAACAAAAGCTCTGATTTCGGCTACCGCAAATCTGACAAAACCGCATGCAAAAATCGTCCACCAGCCGTCGCCAGCCAAGGTGCAGCCAAAATCGTACGCATTTCACCTAGCATTGGGGATGCCTCTTTTCAATCTCGCACAATTTCTGTTTGCACATCATTTGGTAGCAAACGCGATGGGTTTTGATATGACGATGAAAAACACGGGCATTGACCAAGCTGTCCAACCAGGCACCTATGTCTTTCGTGAAGGCATGTCGGTGAAGCAGCTTTTACAAGTCTTAAAACGTGGTCCGTCATCATCATGATTCGCCGTGTGCCGTATTTCTTGGATGAAGGACAAAAAAGGAACTGATCGTGGTGATCACGGTTAAAAAAGCGCCTGTAACCCAAAACAAACCATGAATGGACGTGACGTCAACCACCAATCCGCCAATGATCGGACCGAGCATGCTGCCCAATTGATTGGCCGTTTGATTGAGACCAAAAGCACGTCCGCGAAACGACGGGGTGGTAGACGTTACAACCAGCCCGTTTATCGCGGGAAACACCGCGCTAAAAAAAACACCGTAGATAAATCGAACGGACGCAAACCACCAGATGTTTTCCAGGGGTAATTGCATGAATGTCCAGATAGAACCTCCCGCAAGCCCGATGAGAAGTACTTTTGTAAAGCCTAATTGATCAGCCAATCGTCCCCACAATGGTGCAAACAGGGCACTTGCGATCCCGGAAAGCGAAAATACCAACCCAGCAATCAGCGAGGCATTATTGACCGAATGAATGAGTTGTGTGATGTAGAGTGTAATGACTGGCTCGACAGTCATAATGGACAGTGCCGTAAACATGTTGAGCAAAAGGGCCGCCATAAGCGGGCGATTGGCTGCTGCATCGCGAAAAGTTTTGAGCATGGACGAACGAGTCTTTGCCGGGACAAATTTGTCCTCTTTTACCCAAAAAATGACCAGTACCGTTGAGATGAGTACAAGAATTCCAGCACTTGCAAAGGCAATGCGGTTGCTAAACAGATGAGCAAGTATGCCGCCAAGGAGTGGTCCCACGATCGTTCCACTCGAACT
>JAKACU010000138.1 GCA_021821185.1 Bacillota bacterium | reverse complement strand
CAGGGTTGTCAGAAAATACCTGGAAGTTCGACAGTGAGCATCGCTCTCCTTTAGTTTGATACAGCACTGTATTCCCTAAAAGAGCGCGACGAACCGCGGCAGAACACTATTTTGGATACCTATGTGCTTATTCATATGTTCTATCGTGATCGATGTGCTGGGCCGTTGTGCGGATCCAATATCATGTTGTGACCATAGGATGTTGTGAATCTAAATTCCTTCTGAAGGTGTAGATGGTTGCGTGCAAACACCTCAAGTCTCTCTATGTATGATTGTTAGAAATGAAGCGGACTGCATCGGAGATAGCATCATGAGTGTATCCGGTGCAGTGGATGAAATTGTCGTTATCGATACGGGGTCGCAAGACCATACGGTAGAAATTGCAGAAGCCTTAGGTGCTAAGTGCATCAGCGCAATCTGGGAACATGACTTTTCAAAAGCGAGAAATATCAGCTTAGAGCACGCGACGAAAGATTATATTTTGGTGCTGGATGCCGATGAAAAGCTGATGCCTGGGATGACGTCGATACTTCGCCAAACTTTGAACGATCATCCGGAAGCCGACGGCTTTTTCGTAACGATTCATAATCATACGGATTCAAGCGGTTGGGATGAGACCGAGGTTTCACTGAGTGTGCGGTTGTTTCGAAACCGTCCCCACTATCGATTTTCAGGCGCTTTGCATGAACAAATCGCAGAAAAAATCACTAACGGGCCTCCCCCCGGTATACTACTTCCTTCCAATATCGCCATTGAACACAACGGATATAAGGCGGAAGTGGTGAAGGCCAAGGCCAAGGCGGCCCGCAATATTGAAATCGCCAAACGCGAATTTGAAGATCATCCGCAAGACGGGTTTCGCGCGTTTAATTTAGGTGTTGAATATGCTCGTTTAGAAGACTGGGAAGCTGCGGTGAAGTTTTTACAACTGGCCACTTCAGAGGCAGATCCCATGGCGATGTGGGCGTCCCGCTGCCACAAAGTCCTCATTTCATCTCTGATGAAGTTGGGCGACTGGGAATCCGCAAAACGGGCGCTGGATGTGGCTACTTCAAAATTCGCCGCGTACACAGATTTATTTTATCTTCGTGGAGTCTACTATTATCAGTCCGGAGAGTGGGCGCTCGCCTTAAGGGATTTTGCTTCATGCATCACCATGGGTGATCCGCCCATCCCGCCTTACCTGGTAGAGCAAGGTATCTCGTCTTATAAACCTTATTTCGCAATGGGACAGATCTATGAGACCACTGGAAACAAGATGGAGGCGATCGTGGCCTATCGTGAGGCTGCCCAATCGAATCCTTCTTTTGCCGAAGCATTTTTGCGGTTCGCTCGTTTGCTCTTATCTGAAAGCGCGGATGCACAAACGTTAGAGTATTTATATCAGATTTCGGCAGCGTCGGGAGAGGATCTTCAAAACATTTGGATTGGCACAGCGTTGGCTTATGCTGATCACTTTGCGCTCGCACGCCCCTATTTAGAGAAGGTAAGAGGGCATGCCGCCGCCTTTTTGCCTCTCGGTATCGTGTATGCCAGTTTGGGGGATTTGAGAACTTTGTCTGACTGGTTATCAGAAGTAGATGTCGATGGATCGGTCAAAGAGAAAGTGTCCAATTACCTGATCGATAGGGGGCGAGCCGTGTTGGATGACGGATTAAAGCGGTTCCCAGACGATCCTTCATTGCAAAGTCTTCGCGACGAATTCAAAGAGAAGTGGGGGCCGTGACTTCACTCAGTCTCTGTATGATCGTGCGCGATGAAGCTCAAAACATAGCGCGGTGTCTGAACAGCGTTCAAGGCGTAGCCGATGAAATCGTGATCGTTGACACGGGTTCGACCGATGACACGGTGGCGCTGTGCGAGGCCATGGGCGCTCGTGTCTGGCAGCAACCTTGGCAAGATGATTTTTCCCGCGCGCGAAACGCGGCGTTGGATAGGGCGAATGGCGAATGGATTTTCGTTCTAGATGCCGATGACGAAGTGGATCCTCGGGATCGGCTTAAAATTCGGCCGCTTTTAGATGACTCATCCGCCGATGCATATTTTTTTGTGACAGAAAACTGGGTGGGAAGTCTCGAAGATCCCTTGTCCATCCGTTATGCCCAAATACGACTGTTTCGCAACAGAATCGATTTTCGCTATGAGGGCGTTATTCACGAGATCATCCCGGCATTATCTGAGGCGCGCTCCAAGATGATCCCCATTCGCATTATTCACAGGGGTTATCTGAACGAAGAGGTCACGAACCGGAATAAAATCAACCGAAATATCACTCTCTTAGAAAAAGCGCTCAGCAAAAGGCCCAAGGATCCATGGTTGAATTATTATTTGGGCAATGAGATGTTGCGGGCTGATCACCCGTATAAAGCCGATCAGAGGTATTCGGATGCACTGCAATATTTACAGCATGAGGTCTGGATCCCAGATCTCCCTTTAAAATACGCTACCAGCGCGTGGCAGTCCGGAGATTTACAAAAGAGTATTGAGTTATTAAAACAAGGGCTTCTCCACACACCACGATATACGGATCTTTGGTACGTCCTTGCGATGATCTATTATGATCAGAATCTATTAGAGAAAGCCAGCCAGGCGTTTGAGAAATGTTTGGAACTGGGAGAGGCACCGAGCGCTTATCAGACATTGGAGGGTGTCGGCACTTTTCGGCCATCTTACTACTTGGGACTCATCGCGCTAGAAAAGGATGATCTTCAGGGTGGTCGGCGGGGTTTTGTTCAGGCCATCTCCTATTGTCCGGCATTTCAACCGGCCATCGTACAACTTTGCCTGTGTGATTGGATCGTGGATGCGTTTGATGAAGCGCGATCCATTTTACAAGCCACCGAAGCGGTGATTGAAAACAACAATCGTTCCTGGATTGATGCGTTGTACGATCTCACAGACATTTTTGCGACGCGTAGATTGTCCCTTGACTGGTTTTCAAAAGAAGTTCACCAATCCTCACTCTTTAGCGCCCTAGAATCCTTGTCTCATTTTGATCGCAACGATGTAGTGGGCAGTATTTTCTATCAGCTTCCAAATGACGGCCGGAGATCCTTATCAGAACAACCATGGCTGTATAAGGCATTGTCGAATTTTTGGCGATGGACCCTAACCTGCTTGGAGGACTTGCGATGCTGATCACCGCTTGCCTCATTGTACGCGACGAAGAGGAATTTTTGCAGGCGTGTGTCGAGAGTTTATGGCCAATCACTCATGACATCGTCATTGTAGACTCAGGCTCCGCTGACGGTACGGTGTCTTTGGCCAAATCATTAGGATGTCGCGTATATAGCGCAAAATGGCAGGACGATTTTAGCGCTGCGCGCAATGTTGCCTTAAAGTACGCGCAAGGTGATTGGATCATGATGATCGACGCAGATGAAAGAGTCCGCCTGAATGTCTCCCCTGACATACTGCGCAAATTGTTTGAGCAAACCGATAACCACGCCTGGACGAGTGTGGTTCGCAGTTTTACGGGCAGCAGCATGGAAGAACGCGAAGTGTTTTACGATGAGCGAATCGTCGCCTTCCGCAGAGACCCCGCCGTTCATTTTTCCCGCCGTGTGCATGAAGATGTGTCTGAAAGTCTTCATGCGCGCTACGGATCTTCATTGAGAGTTGGAAAACTGCCGATTGTGGTCGATCACCTCGGTTATTTGGATGAAGTGATGATTCGGCGAAATAAACCGTCCCGCAACATTCATCTGCTTACATTGGAACGAAGGGATCATGGCGAAAATCCTCTAACCGATTATTGCTTGGCGACCGAATGGGCTCAGTCAGGAAATTGGTTATCTGCTGCCACCTTGTTTGAAAGCGTATTGGATCAGGCGCCCGATGCCGCCTTCTGGCTGCAGGCATGCTATTCCCTTTGCCTTTGCCATTTAGAGCTAAAGCGCTGGACTGAGTGCGAAAAATGGTGCGAGCGAGGGCTTGCCCGAACGGACGAAACGGATCAAACGATGCAAAGGGGATTTGCAGAATTAAAATTGCGATCCCATTTAAAAGATCAAGAGTCGATAGCCGCCCTGCTGCTTGAATTGAGTGAACTAGATACGCCGTTCATGTATGAGGGTTGGATGCGCGAATACGCGATGTGCCTGTCTCATATTTCATCGCTTACTGGGAGACGAGGACATGGAATCGAAGCTGGATGACGTGTTCTTTATCCGTCTGCAGGCGAGCCTCTTTTGCCGGGAAATTGTGTATCAACAGGGGGAAATATCGATTGGTAACTGGATTTACGAATTTTCATGGAAAGATGCCACACGTCCTTTTTATATCGTCCATGAGTGGTGTTGTTCGATCGACCATCCTCTGACTTGTACGGAAGAAATTCAACTCGTCGATCCAGATGGGAATGTGGAATTTATTTTACGCATGTCTCCGTTCGTCATCGGTGAAAGATTTTGGGATGTGACACGCAATTTCTGGGAAGTAACAGATTTTAAGCCTGAAAAGAATGGAATATATGAAGTTCGTACCACACTACTTGTAGTCGAATCGGAGTTACCGCTGTTTTATCAAATGGATCCGCTTCGTATTGTTTGAATGGATTTGATAAGCCATTTTGGAGGGATGGAAGTGGGAGCCTACACCACGCGCACGAGTATCATCATTCCGACTCGAGATCACTTTGAATATACACGGCAGTGTATTGACAGCATTCGGCAGTTCACGGCCAGCCCGTATGAGCTAATCATCGTGGATAACGGTTCGACTGACGAGACGGTTGCTGAACTTCGAAAGATGGAAGATGTGATTTTGATCGAGAATTCGACCAATATGGGGTATCCAGCAGCCTGCAACCAGGGCAT
>JAKACU010000137.1 GCA_021821185.1 Bacillota bacterium | reverse complement strand
GATCAGATGCTCGATGAGATTGAAAAAGTCGATTGGGCAATTGTTTGGGGGAAAATTCGCCTGCACAACATGGTGGCCGATCGAACCGACTGGTGTATCTCCCGGCAGCGGACGTGGGGTGTGCCGATTCCGGTGTTTTATTGTGAGAAGTGCGGCGAATCCATCCTATCAGCACAGACCATCAATCATGTTGCCGATGTATTTCGTGAGCATGGTTCACAAGCGTGGTGGGCGATGGATGCTGCCGATTTGCTGCCAGATGGTTTTCACTGTTCATGCGGAAGTACGGCATTTCGTAAAGAACAGGATATTATGGATGTCTGGTTTGACTCTGGATCCAGCCATATGTCTGTGTTACGGCAACGTCCTGAGCTATCATGGCCGGCTGACCTTTACATCGAAGGCTCCGATCAATACCGCGGCTGGTTCAATTCTTCCTTATCTACAGCGGTCGCGGTGACAGGCCAGGCTCCATACAAACAAGTATTGTCGCACGGGTTTACGCTTGACGGTGAAGGCCGCAAAATGTCCAAGAGCCTTGGCAACGGTATCGATCCCCTCAAGGTGATTGATCAGATGGGCGCTGATATCTTGCGATTGTGGGTCTCCTCGGTAGACTATCGGGCCGATGTCCGTATTTCAAACGGTATCTTAAAGCAGGTGTCAGAGGTTTACCGTAAAATTCGCAATACACTGCGCTTTTTACTCGGCAACCTGTCTGACTTCGCAGATGAAAATCGGGTGGATTTCAACGATTTGCGTGAGATTGACCGCTTTATTCTTGATCGCTTGGCACGAGTGCAAGAACGTTGCTTTGAGGCTTATGCCAACTATGAATTTCACGTGGTCTATCATACCGTGCAGAATTTTTGTGCCAACGAATTATCCAGTTTCTATCTCGATGTCGCAAAAGATACCTTGTATGTGGAATTGGCTGACTCGCCGGCAAGACGATGCGTGCAAACCGTTCTTGATGATGCTTTGCGCGTTTTGACCGAGCTTATTGCACCCATTTTGACGTTTACCGCTGATGAAGTATGGAGCTATAAAAAGAGTGTCACTGTGCCCAGCATTCAATTGACCGAGTGGGAAGCCTTACCGTCTTACTACCGCGATGATCAGCTTGCTGCTTCATGGACCACGTTGCTTAATCTACGTGATGCCGTTATGCAAGCATTAGAAGCTGCGCGAAAGGAAAAGATCATTGGGCAGTCGCTCGCAGCTCGTGTCGATTTGTATCATGTCTCACACCATGACCAAATAGCGCGGTACGCTAATGAGTTGATGGATCTGTTGATTGTTTCCCAGGCAATATTGCATGATTCGCACGAGGCAGCACCAGCGCAAGCGGTTAAAACGAATGCCGCGGCCGTCGTTGTTAGTGTAGCGTCCGGTGAAAAATGTGGACGTTGTTGGCATATGAGAGAGGATGTAGGGAGCGATCCCGATTATCCGGATGTCTGCGGTCGTTGTGCCCAGATTCTGCATCAGCAGTAATGGGTTTGTCTAAGGGGGTTCAGCCGATTGTTGTGGGCTGAACCCCTAAGGACTATACAAATTCCGTGAGCACAACGAACAGTAGGCCGATTAGGCCAATGATGACAAAATAGGAGGTAAAGCCTAATACATCGTTGTACAAATACTTGACGGCGAAACTGCTAACCACTTCGATCCCTGCAATCCAGATGAGCATGGTACCCAGAGATCGAAGCCATCGGCGACCCATACCAAAACCCCTTTCTGTCATGTCTTACTATCCCACCCGTTTGGACTATTGACAACCTCTGTTTGGCCTCAGGCTATGAACTTCTTTTGACAAGCATAGGGCGATAAACCACGGATACACTACATGGATGAATCGATGCGTACTTGTTGTTGGAAGGAGTGGCTGTCGTGAATGCCATGGATCGTTTTGAAGAGCAGAGGCAGGCTCTCATTAAAGAGCGCAATGAACTTTCGGCTAGACTGCAAGACAATGGATCGTATGGACTTGACCATGCGATGAATGATGCGATCAGCGAATTGTCCGGATATGATCAACACCCGGCAGACCTTGGATCCGAAATGTATGAACGCGCTAAAGATTTTAGTTTGCGCGAACATGACCTGTTTCGTCTAGAGCAGGTGGAAACAGCGTTATCGCATTTTGCGAGTGGTACATACGGCACGTGCGATGTTTGCCAACAGCCGATTGAGCGATTACGCTTAGAGGCTGAACCTGCAGCCACCTTATGTATACAATGTGAACAGAAAAAGGACGGGCCTACACGACCGCATGACCGCCCGATTGAAGAAGAACTGCTGTACCCTCCATTTGCCAGAACCAATATGGATGACTTGGATCAAACCGGTTTTGACGGTGAAGACTCTTGGCAGGCGGTGGCTGCGATGAACAATCGTCATGGCGATCCTGAATCAGGGATCGATGATGAACTGTATTATGAAGGCGGCGGTTATGTGGATCCACTTGATCGGGTATCGAATACAGACTATAAAGCACAGTTGCCGGATTGAATGTGGGCACATTGACTTGTCCCTCTGGTTTGTCTCATGGTACCATGTGGCAAGGTGAGGGGGCGCAAATTCGACTTGGTGTATCTCATCGGATTGTTGGTTGTTATACTTGATCAGTGGATCAAGTGGATCGTTGCGACACATATCACGGTTGATACCGGATTTCCCTTGTTACATGGGGTAGTTGAGATTCTCTACGTCAGGAATACCGGTGCTGCTTTTAGCTTGTTCGTCAATGAGCGTGTCGTTTTAATCGCAGTCGCCGTTGTGGTGATTGTCGGTGTTGTCTTTGTTGATCGCAAGATGGCGAGAGGCAAGCTTTCTTTGCAGATACCGCTTGGTCTGCTTTTAGGCGGTGCGGTCGGAAATCTCATCGACCGTGTGTGGCATGGCTATGTGATCGATTATTTGTTTATACAAGCGATCCATTTTCCTGTGTTTAATTTGGCTGACAGTGCGATCGTGGTCGCCGTCGTCATTCTTGTCATTCGATCATGGAAAAGTCATGGCAAAGAGGTGTCAGAAGGGGAGGATGATCATGGAACACAAAACCCTGGATGATGACCTCGAAAGTATGGCAGAAGATGACGCAAGCGAACAGGTTTTAGTATTTAAGGTCGCACAGTCTGGACAGCGCGTGGACAAATTTTTGGCCCAAGCGAGCGATCTGTCCCGGACGTATTTGCAAACTGTTCTTGATCAAGGACGGGTTTTGATCAACGGCACGCCAGTTGTGCAAAGCAGCCGAAAAGTTGTTGAGGGTGACGATATTGTTGTATTGCTTAAGGCGCCAGAGCCGATCGATGTTGCGCCAGAAGACATCGCTCTTGATATTGTGTATGAAGACGATGATGTGATCGTCATCAACAAACCAAGAGGGATGGTCGTACATCCCGGGGCAGGTCATCAGACAGGCACACTTGTCTCAGCGCTGCTTTGGCATGTGAAAAACTTGTCGGGCATCGGCGGTGCGTTGCGGCCAGGTATTGTGCATCGCATCGATAAAGACACAAGCGGTTTGCTTGTCGTTGCAAAAACGGATCTAGCGCACCACAGTTTGACGGAACAATTGCGAGAACACAGTGTTACAAGATTGTATGAAGCACTTGTCCATGGTGTGATCAGCCATGCTACAGGCGTGATTGATGCGCCTATTGGCCGTGATCCCTATCATCGCCAGCAGATGGCCGTTGTAGCAGAGAATGCAGGGAAAAGCGCAGTAACCCATTTTCGTGTCTTAAAACGCTTTTTGCATTATACCTACGTAGAACTGCGTCTTGAAACAGGCAGAACACATCAAATACGTGTTCATATGGCCTATATTGGTCATCCTCTTGTTGGAGATCCAGTCTATAATCGACAAGATCCATTACAGCTAGCCGGTCAATTTCTTCATGCGAAAACGCTGGGATTTACGCATCCCCGAACGAATGAGCGGCTGCAGTTTCATGCCCCGTTGCCAGAAATGTTACAAACGGTGCTTGACGATGTTTCACGCCATGACGTTTGACCCTGAAATGACATTTTGCTATAATGAAAAAAATTATGGGTCCTTTAAGCAAGTACAGAGAGACTTGCAAGGAAACGGAGACATGGTACGCGCAGGCCTTGTTGTGCGCATGCTGACGGTTGCCTTCCTTGGAAGGCAACCGTTTTTTGTCGCGTTTCTGGAGGTGTAAGAAAAGTGAAGGAAATAGATGATATTACGTTGCTGGATGCCGATGGAATGCGCAGGGCGATGTCGCGTATTGCGTATGAGATCGTTGAGCGTATCACGAATCTTGACCAATTGGTGTTATGTGGCATACGCACGCGCGGATCCTACCTGGCACAGCG
The DNA here is from genome assembly GCA_021821185.1 of Bacillota bacterium. Next base: position 554 of record JAKACU010000137.1, on the reverse strand, counting down.
GCTTGCTGTCAAGATTTCGGAGCTCGAAGGGCGCAGTATTCCGCGTTTTGATGTCGATGTTTCACTTTATCGCGACGACCGACAACCGCCAAACGATAATTTTGCCATCAGGCAGCACAATATGTCTTTAGGCCCGGAGTTTGTCTCGCAAATCAACGCGAAATCCATCGTGCTTATCGATGATGTGCTGTTTACGGGAAGAACGGTTCGTGCAGCACTCGATGCTTTAACAAGTACCGCGCGCCCCGCCTTAATCCAATTGGCGGTTCTGATCGATCGCGGGCATAGGGAACTGCCTATTCGTCCCGATTATGTTGGGAAAAACATACCGACCTCAAGGGCCGAGCGCGTACAGGTGCTGGTCAGTGAAGTGGATGGTCGAGACAGCGTGTATTTAAAAAAGTAGAGTTGTCAAGCAGGGAGGGTATTCTATGAACCATGTGATCAGTGCGAAGTCCTTTGCCAAGCATGAGTTACTGTCGCTGCTTCAAGAAGCTAAGGACATGCAGGATGTGCTTCTTGCCGGACACAGTCGACTGCTTGATGGAAAAATT
>JAKACU010000136.1 GCA_021821185.1 Bacillota bacterium | reverse complement strand
TGCGTATCAGGAGCATGTGCACGAATAAATGGCCTGGTCTTTTCGACTATTGGATACAGGTGTCGGGTCCGCGTCTTTCAATATGGCACTGGATGAAGCCATCCTGATGCAAGTAAGTGCAGGACAGGCACCGCCTACACTGCGTTTTTACCGCTGGGAAAGACCGACTGTGACGCTTGGTTACTTTCAGCGAACCACAAAAGAGATTGATCTTGATGCGCTAAAGAAGAAGCATTTTGCGCTGGTGCGCCGCATGACAGGCGGTCGGGCCGTGTTACATGATAAAGAATTGACGTATAGCGTGATGGTGCCTGGAGATCATGAACTAGCCAGAGCGTCTGTGATGGAATCGTACCGGATGCTGTCGGAAGGACTTCGTGAAGGATTTTCTCAGCTTGGCTTGCAAGCACAGGTTGTGTCACTTGGTGATGAAGCGGTACGAGAGAAGTTTCGCTCTCTGGATTCTGCGGCTTGTTTTGATTCGCCTTCTTGGTATGAGCTAGTAGTGGAAGGCAAAAAAATTGCTGGCAGCGCCCAGGTGCGTGCACACGGAGGGTTGCTTCAGCATGGTTCTCTTTTGCTCGATTTATGTGCTGACGACCTCTTTGACGTACTTTTATTTCGATCAGCAGAGCACCGCCAATTGCTTCGCCAGGAGTTTGATTCACGGGCGGTCAGTGTAAAGCAATTGTCAGGAAACGATGTCTCGTATGAGGCGGCGGCCAAAGCATTTGCAGTCGGGATGGAACGTGGTCTACCCTGTGATTTGACACCAGGTGAAGTAACAGACAAAGAGTTGCAACTTGCACTAGAGTTGCAGCAGCAAAAATACGAATCACCTGAATGGAACTTTCGCCGTTAGGCATTTTTGCCTATTCTTCCTATAAGGTACTGTCTTGCGTGGAACATCCACGGTTAAGACAGTGCTTTTTTATTGCGAAGACATCTTGGGCTGGTTCTAGTTTTTCTTCTAATTGCGTATTCATAGAGCAAATAGGATCGAGGGCAGTTAAGGGCCTTATGTGATACCTTGCATAATGCCCAAATTGCATCATATATATGGTAACGTCCAAAACGGGTGGTGGCTTATAAAATGCCGTCAGGCGCCCGCAGTAGTAAACAACAGTTTTTCATTTTTACGCGGTCTTCAGGGTCAGGGAGGGAAAAGCGTGGATAAATTCGACGTATTTAAAGATATTGCGGAGCGTACTGGCGGCGATATCTACCTGGGTGTCGTGGGGCCGGTGCGAACCGGGAAATCGACGTTCATCAAAAAGTTTATGGAACTCATTGTGTTACCTGGAATGGCCGACGAGGGTGAACGCATGCGCGCCATCGACGAATTGCCGCAAAGTGCTGCAGGCAGAACGATTATGACGACAGAACCCAAATTTGTGCCGAATCAGGCAGCACGCATTACGGTAGCTGAGGGGATAACGATCGATTGCCGCCTGGTGGATTGCGTAGGTTACGCAGTTGAGGGCGTACGTGGTTATGAGGATGAAAATGGGCCACGCATGGTGACAACACCATGGTATGACGATCCTATTCCGTTTCAAGAAGCTGCGGAGATTGGCACGCGTAAGGTAATTGCTGATCATTCGACGATTGGACTGGTTGTCACAACGGATGGAACGATCGCCGAAATTCCGCGTGAAAGCTACATACAGGCGGAAGAACGGGTGGTCGCAGAGCTCAAGGAACTTGGCAAGCCGTTTGTCATCCTAATCAATTCCGCACGCCCCTATGGGCCTTAGGCGCAGGCTTTGCGTTCCGAACTGATTGATCGCTATGATATTCCTGTCATTGCTCTGTCCGCAGCCACCATGGGAACGGAAGACATTATGCTGGTTTTGCGAGAAGCACTATTTGAGTTTCCTGTGCATGAAGTCAATGTAAACCTTCCCGGATGGGTTATGGTGCTTGATCCAGAGCATTGGTTGCGTCACTCTCTAGAAGAATCCGTTCGCACAACGATCCAAGACATCCGGCGCTTGCGCGATGTGGACCGCGTCGTAAGTGCCTTTGGCCAATTTGAATTTATCGAACGGGCTGCGCTGTCTAGCGTCGACATGGGTCACGGAATAGCGGATATTGAGATAGCAGCTCCTGATGCGTTGTACGATCAGGTATTAACGGAGGTCGTCGGTGTAGAAATTCGCGGTAAGGATCATCTGCTTCGCCTTATGAAGGATTTTACATTCGCCAAGCGCGAGTACGATAAGATCTCTGACGCATTGCGTATGGTCAAGTTAACGGGATACGGCATTGCGCCACCCGTACTAGAAGAGATGACGCTAGATGAGCCAGAACTGATTCGTCAGGGATCGCGATTTGGCGTACGATTAAAGGCTACCGCACCATCGATACACATGATTCGCGTGGACGTGGAGTCAGAATTCGCGCCCATCGTGGGAACGGAACGGCAAAGCGAAGAACTGGTGAAATATTTGATGCAAGACTTTGAGGAAAATCCTTTAAAGATCTGGGACTCAGACATTTTCGGCAAGTCTCTTGCAGCCATTGTAAGGGAGGGTATTTCCGGAAAATTATCGCTCATGCCGGAAAATGCGCAATATAAGCTAAGAGAAACCTTGCAACGCATCATCAATGAAGGAAGCGGCGGTCTGATTGCCATCATCTTGTAACAGTTTGGGGAACTGCGCTGCGGTTCCCCTTGCAGGTTTATCTGTGTCCTGTTATACTAGCACTTGTGCAGTGACGGGATGTAGCGCAGCCTGGTAGCGCGCTACCTTGGGGAGGTAGAGGTCCCGGGTTCGAATCCCGGCATTCCGACCATAGCTCAGCCCGCATTGGTGGGCTATTTTTTTTGTCACCTGAGAGGAGAAAGCTCCTGCATGGAAGACTACGTCGTCATCAAGGCCAAAGGCAACGGTGTCCAAGTGATTGGTTTAACAAGAGGTCAAGAAACAAAGTTTAACCACTTGGAAAAGTTGGATAAAGGCGAAATCATGATTGCGCAGTTTACCGAATTTACGTCAGCGATTAAAGTCCGAGGCTCAGCGCTGATCTATTCAAAACACGGCGTGATCGACACAGACGAATAGTAGCTCTAAGTCATTTGGGGTTTGTGTTATACTAGAAAGGCGAATTTGTGCCGCCGCTTCTTGCGTTGGCGGTGGGAGTGATAAACCAATGAGCGCACCCGAAGAACCATTGTGGACCCATCTGCGCTTAAAAGAAGTACAGGCTTTTGTGGAGCGTTTGATGTTTCATCCCGTGTTGCAAGACGAACGGATTTTGCCTGTCGTATCCCAGTTGCAGCTTTTTCTAGGCGCACTGGTGCTTTCGCAAACAGAGCTTTCGACGGCTGTCAGAGATCGCGTATTAGCTGCCATGCTCCTTATGCACCATGGATTGGAACTTCACGAACGGATTCAAGACACTGCGGCGCCTCAGTCGAAAAAGGGACAATTAACGATCTTGGGTGGTGCATTTTTTAGCAGTTTGTTTTACCGGCTGTTGATGGAAGCCAATCGGATCGATCTGGTTAGCGCATTTTCCCAAGCTGTTGCGCAGATTAATGAAGCAAAGTGTTCTCTAGAAGAACAGCCGCACTATCTGGTCAAAGATGAGGCATCGTATCTAATGCATAGGCGCACAGTACAAGGTGGATTGCTGGAGGCTCTATGCGAAGCGTTTCCCCCTGATTCACGATCAAGAGAATTGGTGGACGCAGCTGTTATGGCAAGCGTCTACGATGTGGAATTACATCATAACTCACTGCAACAAAGTAAAGGCATTTCCTTGTCGCGGCTTTATCAAGGATTCTCAGAGACGCTCGATCATTTGCACCGTCTTAGTTCCGATATCCTTGGAGCTGAGTCTTGGCTTACTGTCAAAAGCTTATTTGTGACAAGCAGTGGCATGGCTGATCGTGTACGGGTGGGAGAGGGAGGCTGACAGGATGGCTGCTGAGCATCCAGAAGTACGTTCGGAGTTTGTGCACGATGTATTTTCCCATATTGCCAAACAATATGATGTAATGAACTCAGTGCTTAGTTTCAATCAACATAAGTGGTGGCGGCGTTTTGCCATGAATAAGATGGATGTATTTCCTGGTGCTGTATGTCTTGACGTAGCAAGCGGTACTGGCGATTGGGCTATTGCACTTGCACACGCGGCGGGAGACCGAGGCAAAGTAACGGGCCTGGACTTTTGTCAAGAAATGCTGGACGTTGCTGAACCCAAACTTGTCAAAGAGGGCGTGCGCGGCCGCGTGACGATGATGCAAGGTGACGCCATGCAGTTGCCTTTTCACGATAACAGCTTCGATTTTGTTACGATCGGTTTTGGTCTTCGCAACATGCCTGATCTTCGTCAAGTACTTCGAGAAATGATGCGCGTGGCAAAACCGGGAGCTAAGGTTGTCTGTCTGGAACTATCAAAACCTGCTTGGAAACCGTTTCGTGCACTTTATTATGCGTACTTTTATCATATATTGCCATTTTTCGGAAAATTAGTTGTCGGGAAATCCGAACCCTATCGGTGGCTTCCGGAGTCGTTGATAGCTTTTCCTGATCGGCGCAAGTTAGCTGATATCTTTTCAGAAGTGGGACTGCAGCGTGTAGAGGACTATGCTTTGACCGGCGGAATTTGCGCGTTGCACATTGGGTATAAACCAAGTGAATCCTAGGTACGACGCTAAGGTGGAAGAGTTGGCTTGAATATTGCAGACTTTTACAATGGCTTGGAAGGCGATCTTGCCTTCGTAGAACAGCAATTGCATCATCAATTGTACACGGCACACCCTGTCTTGGAGCAGGCATCGTTACAACTGTTGAGTGCGGGGGGCAAACGACTGCGTCCCGTTTTTGTTTTATTGTCTGGTACTTTCGGAAAGTATGACCGAGAACGTCTGGCTAAAGTAGCCGTTGCCTTGGAAATGATTCATATGGCAAG
>JAKACU010000135.1 GCA_021821185.1 Bacillota bacterium | reverse complement strand
TCAGGTGCATGGATCACTTTCGTCAACAAAAGCGGCATATACAACCCGTTCATTTGTGAAGCGCTATTGGCAAGGATAAAAGCAATACTAGACGCTAGGACATCCCAACGTTTTAGCGTAGTTAGCAAGGATACCGGTTGACGTTCATGAGGCTCCTGCACTTTAGCCTGATTCTTGGAAATCTTAAAGACGATGAAAAAGAAGGAGACGACGAAAAGGCTGGCTGTCAAAGTAAACAATCCATCGTATCCAACAAGCCCCAAAGTTCCCGCTCCCACAAGAGGACCGATCACCCAAGCTAAAGAAAAAAAAGAACGTAGAGCGGAGATAGCAAAGGTTGCATCCTGTTTCATCGATCGCGAGGCAGATTCCCTCGCATAAGCAAATACCTGCGGATACGTCGAAGAACCAAGCCCCAATAGAATCGTTGATACGATCAACAAGATTATATAATTATGCAGGAATACAAAACTCAGGTAACCAAATATAGAACAAAACGCAGATAATAACATGACTGTTTTTCTTGCTGAGTGCGTATCAGAAAACTTCCCGAGCCAGGTACTCGCGACAATACCACCTAACGAATTCAGACACATGAAAATGCCTAATTGTACAGGATTCATATGGATAACATTGGAACTAAACAAAGACAAATAGGGCCGCGAGATAGAAACACCAACGCCTAACAGTGTGATAATAAAGGTTAGAACCACAAAGCCAGGAAGTCGTTGTGATAATCTTGGTGATTGAAACAACACTGCGCCTCCTGATAACGCTATCTTTTTTGATATTGTAGCATAGTCATCTGCTGCCGCGTTGAATTCCCTCGATTAGAATCTGGTTTTGCAAAAACGGCGTCCTCTATTGAGTGACGCCATTTAATTTTTAACTCTTTTGAAATTGTGAAAGAAGATCATCACGATTCGCGAGTAAATCCGTTACTTGCTCGATCGTACTTGGCGTCAATTCAGACAAGACACGCAAAATATCGCTATCTATATTTTGCAATTCCGTCAATAGAATTTGATTCCCCGCTTGGCTGTGATGAACAAATTCTTGAGGTGGGATAGCAGCCCCCTGTACTCGAACGCGCAAAGATTCGACACTGCGGATATACGCGTCGAGCGCTTTCACGGCTGCCAAGCCCTCCATCGGTGGATCTGAATTTTCCCGCGTCGGTTCTGGAAGCAACTTACGCAAACGACTTAATTCCTGAGACAATTGCACTTTATACTTGCCTAACGCCTCATCTGCCAAGTTGCGCAATTGCAGACTTCTATTACGCAGTTCATTTTGTGGCTTACGATAGTCGTACGTCCATGCATTTAACGCACCTAGCAAGAGCGTCGTGATGACAGAACTTGGTGCAAGCGTAATGCCGTATCGTTGGAACGTATCACTCATGGGTAGGATCTTTTTGTTCATTTTCCAACTCATCGATCATAATGGGTATACCTGCAACCTGCGGATTACCAACAAAAAATGGTTGACCAACTGCCATATTGGGTGCCGATACAACACCGCGCTGTGCCATCATCATCGCAGTATAGTAACGAACGGCATCAATTTCCGATAATCCAAATGCGCGCAGTGCGATTAGCTCTTTCATACGCGGATCACGTGGAAAAACGAGTGCCTTCACATCGTTTAACGTGATGCCGTACACCGATAAAAATTCCTGTAAATGATCTTTGACGAGTTCAAGGATATCGGGCATCTTTTCATTGACACGTTCCAAAGCGGTCAATTGCACGATACGGTTAATGGATTGCTCAACAACAGGGCCAACGTACTCATTCACTTCTTGAATGGTAAGAAAATGGCCTGATAATGGCATGTGCTGAACCAATTTCAGGGCATCATCTTTGGTATCTACATGAATATAACAACTGACATGATACCCCATCTCCGCCATTTCACGCGAATACGCGGTACCTTGTACATCAAGGATCAACTTTGCCCGATTGACATACAGTACTTCGTACTGCCATGGACTTTGACCGCCAAAAAAAGCTTGTTGAAATGCGCCAATGAGTGGTTTGTCTGGCGTTTGAATAGGGTATTGTCCCGTATCGTAGACGTTCAAAATAGCACCACGGGATTTTAGTACAGCGAAATGATTGCTTTCAACAGTAAGTAATGATCCTGAAACGATCGAGTTGTCCGGATAATGATAAGCTAAGATATTTGGTCCCATGGCCTCTTTGCCATCGTTACTAAGCGTTGAGATGACTTGACGTATACCTGCCACAATATCCCCTCTTTTCGATAATTCCATTAAAATTTTAGCGTATCAAGGTTCAAATTACCAGTGGGGCGCAAACAGCGAACATTAAAAAGTTATTGGTGGGCGTTGCATTCTCTAAGATTTCTTTATCTAGTAAAACAAGAATTGATTAGCTATTGAGAAATTCTGTTTTATTATAGAAATTACTAAATTATATCTTATTAGGAGAGTGGCTTTATGATCCCAAAATTTGCAAAAATGCGCAGTGCATTGACCACAGTAACACTACTTGTCGCCACAGCAAGTTACGCATTAATACCAACATCTGCTTTTGCTGACACAAATGATTTTGTGCCTGCAAGTAATGGGGGATTGAGAATAAGTGCACCTTCTGCTGGCAAATATGTGGCTGGTCAAGAAGTATCCATTACGTTAAATGTATCAGAAACTACTATGGACCAAGGCGGTGGTGAAAATCATCCGCATGCTGTTCCACCAAAAGTTAGCTTTACATTTACACCAAGTTCTGGCGGCAGTGTTGTAACAGAGAAGGGAACTATTCTTTCAGGTGGAACGTATGAGACTGATAAACTCGACCAATCTTACAGTGGCACCTATCAAGTAGCACTACCTGCTCGTGCCGGCACCTTTAAAGTCAACACGGACGGTGTAACGATGTTCCAACCGAAATCAAACACTTCCTTAGGAACTCAAGTCAGTAACACAAATGGTTTTTCTGATTCAGATGATCCAGTCAATGGTTTTGATTCTTTCCCCATAACGACGACATCAACCAATCCAGGTGCACTTCCCGAAATTCCTTACGCCGGTTTGCTTCCCCTAGTATTTCTTGGCGGTTATATTGTCTATCGGACAAGTAAAAAAAACCGAGTAAATCATTAATTTAAACTGCACATGCAGCGAACCAAATTATGATTTCGATCTCAATTTTGTTCGCTGCCCGCTACGTTTCCATACTGAACATCCTACTATAGTACACGGTAACTTGATGTTCTTGTCCATCATCGATCAAGGGCAAATATGACTGTGATACTTGTCTTCCATCAACAACCCATGTTGAATTTGCGTTATCAAGCGCCATGACGTTGCTACCATCCCGATCACAGTGAACATCAATGTGATAGGACGCTTCTCCGTATTTGTATAACACAGTAAAAATCTTCCAATCTTGCGGAACGCAGGGTTCAATGAGAAGCCTATCTTGAACCCGTTTAACGCCAAGAATATACTCTAACCCAGCTTGGTACATCCACCCAGCTGCGCCTGTATACCAAGACCATCCTGCTTGTCCCTGGTGGGGTTCGGCTGTATAGACATCAGCCGACATGACATAAGGTTCGTTGCAAAAGGTCAACACTTCTTTTGCTGTCTGTGTATGAGAAATGGGGTTAAGCATAGAGAACAACGCAAAAGCCTTGTCTTGGCGCCCTAGCATAGCCCATGCCACAATACTCCAGATAACTCCATGAGTATACTGTCCGCCGTTTTCCCGAATACCTGGCGGGTATCCTTGAATGTATCCTGGGCTGGGCCTGGTTTCATCAAACGCTTTCGTCAGCAAACGCGCAAGACCTAACTCTTGATCGACCAACTCGCGGTCAAATGACCGCATAGCTTTGCTTTGCTTATCCAAGGTGGTACCTTGCGAAATCACAGACCAAGACTGCGCAATAGCGTCAATCCGACACTCTTTGTCGACAATTGATCCAAGCCACGCCCCATCATCCGTAAATGCCCGACGAAACCATGCCCCGTCCCAAGCCGTATTGTCCAGGGCAGCTTGAAGTGTGCAAGCCATACCTGCAAATTCTTGAACAAGATCTGCTGGAATTACATCGGTATGCAATTCACTGAAACGCTTTACAATGTGAAGTAAAAACCACCCCAACCAAACACTTTCTCCGCGCCCCTTGGCGCCCACGCGATTCATTCCGTCGTTCCAATCCCCAATGCCCATGAGTGGAATACCGTGTTCACCAAACTTTGCAGCATGTGAAATAGCGCGTACACAGTGCTCAAGAAGAGTGCCAAATTCTTTGGATAAAACTGTGTCTTCATACCGTTCTAGCTCTATGTCTGAAAGCGGTGTACTGTGAATAAATGGTACATTTTCCTTTAGAAGGCTCACTTCACCAGTATGGACAATATAGCGCGACACGGCATACGGCAACCACAGCAGGTCGTCTGAGTACTTTGTTCGAATGCCTTTTTTCGTCTCCTCATGCCACCAATGCTGTACGTCACCCTCTTCGTATTGATGTGCTGCATTACGCAGAATTTGCTTCCTTAAAATAGTTACATCGGAGTGTAAAAAAGCCAAGGTATCCTGTAATTGATCTCGGTACCCGTACGCTCCCCCAGCTTGGTAAAATCCAGTACGCGCCAAAAGGCGGCAACCGAGAGCTTGGTAAAGCAGCCAACCGTTTAACAGAATATCCATCGCCCGATCGGGTGTTTTAACCTGTACCTGACCAGTCATTTGCCTCCAGTGTTTTACTACGGCAAAATACGTTTCATCAAACGCTTTTGACGTACCATACTGGGTAGCTAAAGATTGTACCTCTTGCAGAGAAGTTGCGCATCCAAGCAAAATCGTGATTTTATATTCCGCATGTGCTGAAACTTCAACCACCGTTTGCACTGCACCACAGGTGTTGTAAAACGCTCCCACCTTGCA
>JAKACU010000022.1 GCA_021821185.1 Bacillota bacterium | reverse complement strand
GGCCAACCTGCGCGAAGCCGAAAACTTATTGCGCAAAGCTGCGTTTGCAGCAGATCCTTTTATTGCCTTGTCGGAATCTTATCGACGTGTAGCGCGCGAAGAACGACTTACGCCTTTTCTCTTGGAAGATGAGGAAGGGAAATAAGCAATGCAGGCGATTCTGCCTGTCACGAAAATGTAACCGTTTCCAATAATGTTTGTCACATTTATGGATCTATATCCCAACCTTCTTTCGGTCCTCCCCAAGCAATCTCTCCGTCAACGTAGTATTCCTTTTTCCAAATTGGAACAATTTGTTTTAAACGTTGTATCGCATAGTCTGCTGCAGCGAATGCATCTTTACGGTGAGCTGTCGAAACACCAATAACAACGCTGATCTCGGATATCGCTAAGTCTCCAATGCGATGCCAGATCGCAATTTTCATAATCGGCCATTTGACTTTACACTCTGCGATGACTCGCCGCAGTTGTGTGCGCGCCATAGAGTCATAAGCTTCATAATGTAGATAGGCCGTTTGTCGTTCTAATGTAAATTCGCGGACGGTGCCAACGAATACCACGACAGCACCTGCGCGTACGTCACTTACGTGATCGTACATCTGTTGTGGCGACAAAGGGTCAAAAACAATGTCAACATCTTTTGTGCCTGGTTCGTCTGTGGCATCTGCACTGCCGCCGCTAACAGGTGGAATAACAGCGACCACATCGCCTTGATGAACCACGCGATCGCGTTTACAGTATTCATTATTAATGGCAAAAAGACAACGAGATAGTAGAGGATCTAGCCGTACAAATTTCGTTAGCAGCGCTTGTTCAACATCTCGCACGGTCGTAACGTTTTGATCAGGCACACTGAGTTCGACGTTGCTTTGTCCTGCCAATTCGGCAACAGATGCAAATAAGTCTACAATGATGGTCATCGATATTTCCTCACTTCCTCATAGTGATTGTAGTATAACGTGAGTTGCACTTCATTGCGATGATATGGATCACAAGTCAATTGCGTACATGGTATACTGAGGGCGTGGTGAAGGGGGACATGTTGTGGATCTTGAAGGTGACCGTGTACAACGTCTAACGCACTTAGATGCATCAGGCCGAGCACATATGGTCAACGTGAGCGATAAACCATTGACTGTACGCATAGCGAAAGCGCGCGCTGTCATGTCGATGTTAAAAGCGACGCTAATTACGTTACGTTCGGGCGCAATCGCTAAAGGCGACGTACTCGCCGTAGCGCAGGTGGCGGCTGTTATGGGCGCGAAGAAAACGCAAGATGTGATTCCGATGTGTCATCCGATCTTGATAAGTGGAATTGACGTCGAGTTTTCCTTTCCCGATGAATGTACCTTGGTGCTCGATGTTACCGTGCGCACGACCGGACAAACTGGTGTTGAGATGGAGGCGATGACGGCAGCTTCGATTGGGGTATTGACCGTGTACGATATGTGCAAAGCCATTGATCGAGCCATGACCGTTACCTTTATTGGGTTACTTGAAAAAGATGGTGGAAAAAGTGGACACTTTACGCGCCAAGAATAGTTTTTGAGGAGGGACGACATGCCGGACGTGGTAAAGCAAGCGGCGATTGTTATTGTCAGTGACAGCGCCTATGATGGTGAACGCGAAGATGCATCTGGTCCGCGCTTGGCTCTCTTTTTACAGGAGCTCGGCTTTGTCGTCGTCGCGCAGACAATCGTTCCAGACGAACGAGATCTGATCGCGTCGACGTTGCGTGATCTCGTTGCCTATGGAGCACCTCTTGTCGTAACTACTGGGGGCACAGGACTTTCACTTCGGGATGTGACGCCTGAGGCGACGCAATCTGTGATAGAACGTGAAGTGCCTGGACTTGCCGAGGAAATACGTCGACAGGGATTGCAACAGACGCGGTTTTCTCTTTTGTCACGCGGTATGGTGGGTGTTCGGGATAAAACATTGATCGTCAATCTTCCCGGTAATCCTGACGGTGCCGTTGACTCATTAGCATCGATTGCAGATGTCTTGCCGCATGCATTGACCATCTTGCAAAGTCAGGTTTTTCATCACGATGAGTCGGGTGACAATGAGTAGTCATCGCTGTTTCATCCAATCAGGGCGCTTGACTTGCCCACGTTTTTTTGCACGATAATAGATAAAGCCTCCTAAAAACGCTGTGCCAAGTCCGGCAAGTAAAATGCCAAGGACGAATCTCCAAAGCTGTGAAGGCACACCAGCCATAACGTTAAAGAGGCCAATTCGAAGAAGGTTGATGCCTTCACCAGCGATGAGAAAAACCGCGATCAGTATCGCCCAAGATATGAATGCGCGCATTTTGGCACCCCCTTACTTCCTGTGTTTCTACTATAAGCCCGAAAGTGATAGGACTCAAGAGATAGGCGAAAAGGATACGATAGATCATCTTGGTATAGGTGTAAATGTCATTCTGTGAAAAAGAGGTGTGCATGTGTCTGAGACGTATGATGTGGTTGTATTGGGTGGTGGTACGGGTGGTTATGTTGCTGCAATTCGTGGAGCGCAGCTTGGCCTCAAGGTTGCTGTTGTTGAAGCGGATAAATTAGGCGGCACGTGCCTTCATCACGGATGCATTCCATCAAAAGCATTGTTACGTTCGGCTGAAGTCCTCGTAAGTACGCGCAATAATGATTTTGGCATTATGGCGAGTGATGTTCAATTTGATTTGCAAAAGGCCATGGTGAGAAAACAGCAAGTGGTTGCTCAGTTGCACAAGGGCGTGCAATTTCTGATGAAAAAGCATGAGATTACCGTGATCCATGGGTTTGGTCGCATCATGGGACCATCAATTTTTTCGCCAAGTTCTGGTGCTGTGCGTGTTGAACATCTAGATGGTGAGTCTGAAATTATTTCGCCGCGACATACATTGATAGCGACTGGATCACGCCCGCGTGAGTTGCCTGGTCTTCCTTTTGACAAGACGTGGGTAATTTCATCTCAAGAGGCCCTAGAACTGAGCGAATTACCTTCTTCTCTTTTGATTATTGGCGCAGGCGCTGTTGGAACAGAGTGGGCCTCTATGATGTCGGATTTTGGGGTTCAGGTGACGTTGATTGAGTCATTACCGCGCATCTTGGCGCAAGAAGATGAAGAAGTCTCGCTAGAACTGACTCGATCACTAAAAAAACGTCATGTGCGTGTGCTTACCAGTACTACTGTAGATCCATCGTCGGCAAACGAAAAAGATGATCAACGGCACATTGATATCGTGATTGGCGAACAACGTGAAACGATTCAAGTTGACCTCATCTTGGTGGCCATTGGCCGTACAGCGAATGCTGATAATATCGGTCTGGAAGCCACCGGTGTGGTTGTGGAACATGGCGCGATTGTTGTCAATGACATGATGCAGACTGCCGAAAAATCAATTTATGCAATTGGTGATGTGATTGGAGGATTGCAATTAGCGCATGTTGCGTCACATGAAGGTATCGTGGCGATGGAGGCTATTGCAGGACTGGCGCCTGATCCGATCAACTATTCGTCTATTGCGCGCTGTACGTATAGTCGACCAGAGGTGGCTAGCGTTGGCATCACCGAAAATGAAGCACATAAGCAGGGAAGGAAAGTAAAGACGTCGAAGTTTTCCTTTCGGGCAAACGGTAAGGCTCTAGTGTATGGAGAGCCTGAAGGATTCGTAAAAATCATTGCTGATGAGTTAACGGATGATTTACTTGGCGTACATATGGTAGGGCCGCATGTCACTGATTTGATTTCTGAAGCGGCATTGGCTACGTTTCTGGACGCTACTCCGTGGGAATTAGGGCAAATGATTCATCCCCATCCCACACTTTCAGAGGCGTTGGGAGAAGCGGCTCTCATGGCAGATGAACGGGGGATTCATGGATGAAAGGAGATACAAAGCTATTGAGTCGACACCAAGAGCTTGGATTAACCGACGATCAGGTATTGCGCATGTATGAGTTGATGCTGTCAGCTCGAATGGTGGACGAACGCATGTGGTTACTCAATCGTTCTGGGAAAATTCCATTTGTGGTTTCATGTCAGGGTCAGGAGGGTCCGCAAGTAGCCGCTGCATTTGCGATGGATCCAGCAGTGGATTATGCTGCGCCTTATTATCGTGATTTAGGTGTTGTACTTGCTTTTGGTCAAACGCCTCGCGATGTGTTTTTGCACATGTTTGCAAGAGCCGAAGATCCCAACAGCGGCGGACGGCAAATGCCGGGTCATTATGGGTCGAAGAGACATCACATTTTAAGTGGTTCAAGTCCAGTTTCTACGCAAATACCGCATGCCGTTGGTATGGCACTGGCAGCTAAAATGCGTGGAGAATCCTATGTGACATATGTGTCATTTGGCGAGGGTTCAAGTAACCAAGGCGATTTTCATGAAGGATGCAATTTTGCTGGTGTACACAAATTACCCGTTATCTTTTTTTGTGAAAATAATCGCTACGCCATTTCCGTCCCTATACAAAAGCAAGTAGCTTGTGAGCATGTAGCGGATCGTGCGATTGGTTATGGCTTTCCGGGCGTTGTCGTTGATGGTAATGATGTACTCGAAGTTTATCGTGTCATGAAAGAAGCTGTGTTGCGTGCGAAAAGCGGTCAAGGTCCCACCTTGATTGAGGCTATGACGTACCGTTTGACGCCCCACTCAAGTGATGATGATGATCGTGTGTACCGGACAAAAGAAGAGGTGGACGAGGCTAGACGCAATGACGCCATTGCAGTTTTTCGCACATACCTGCAAACTGCAGGTATTCTCACGCCTGAACGAGAAGCAGCTATCAAAGATAAGTTGATGGAGCAGATCAATGAAGCGACAGAGTATGCCCAAAATGCGATTGACCCGTCGCCTGAAAGCACACTTTTGCATGTGTACGCCAATTGAGGAGGAACGGTTGTGACGGTCAAGTTATATATTGATGCGATTCGTGACGCGATGGTTCAAGAAATGCGTTCGGATCCGTCGGTGTTTGTCTTAGGTGAAGACATCGGTTTGCGTGGTGGGGTTTTTCGTGTAACGCAAGGTATGATCGAAGAGTTTGGTGAACAACGTGTCATGGATACTCCTCTTGCAGAATCTGGTATTGTGGGGGTAGCTGTAGGCGCTGCGGCGATGGGGCTAAAACCCATTGCAGAGATTCAATTCGTGGACTTCATCTTACCTGCTGTCAATCAGATCATTAGTGAAGCAGCGAAAATGCGCTATCGATCAAACAATGATTGGACATGCCCCATGGTAATTCGTGCACCATTTGGCGGGGGTGTACATGGAGCTTTATACCATTCGCAAAGTTTAGAAGCGATGTTTTATCATATCCCGGGTTTAAAAGTCGTCATTCCATCAACTGCGGCTGATGCTAAAGGGCTGCTGACCGCAGCGATTCGTGACCCTGACCCGGTCTTGTTTTTTGAACACAAGGGGATGTACCGTTCGATTCGTGATGATGTTCCCGATGGGGAGCACGTTGTACCGATTGGACAAGCAGCGGTGAGGCGGGTTGGTACGGACATTACCGTGATCACCTATGGTTTGATGGTTCATTATGCGATGCAAGCCGCTGATGAACTTGAAAAGCAGGGAATTTCAACGTATATTTTAGATTTGCGTTCGATTTTACCGCTTGACAGGGATGCTATTGTTGACGCTGCTAGAAAAACAGGAAAGGTTCTCGTAGTTCACGAGGACAACAAAACGGGTGGCGTTGGTGGTGAGATCTCGGCAATCATTGCCGAGGAGGCCTTGTTCGATCTTGACGCCCCGATTGTAAGACTTGGTGGGCCAGATGTTCCAGCGATGGCGTTTAATGCTTCCATGGAACGTTTTTATATGCTAAACCCAGCAAAAATTGCTGATGCGATGCGTACTTTGGCGGCATTTTGAGCGGGATTTAGGTTTTAAGGAGAATGTGATCATGGTTGACGTATTAATGCCCAAGCTAGGAGAAAGTGTAACTGAAGGTACACTTGGACAGTGGCTAAAACAAGTGGGCGATCCTGTGCAAAAATACGATTCGCTTGTTGAAGTTGTTACCGATAAGGTGACGGCTGAGATCCCTTCTGATGTTGACGGTGTGCTTTCAGAGATTTTAGTCGAACAAAATCATACCGTGGTTGTTGGCACCGTCATTGCACGTATCACAACTGTGGATAAAATTCCAGATTCTATAGTATCTGTTTCTGCTTCTTCAATTGTCGTGGATCGTCAAGAAACGGCGCTGAAACCACAAAAGAATACCAAACGATTCTCACCGGCTGTGCGTCAATTGGCAGCAATGCACCATATTGATCCCCTATCCGTGCCAGGTACCGGGCTTGGTGGGCGCGTGACAAGAAAAGATATCTTACTAGCTGTATCGACTCCACTGGTGGATCAAAGTGTTCAAAAAAGGCCAGCAACGGTGTTGCAACCACAGGCACCTTTAAGCCACACTTTCCATGACCAACAGGCAAACGATCAATTGCTGACGATTACGCCTATTCGTCGCACCATTGCAACGAGAATGACCGACAGCTCTCGGGATATTCCGCATGCGTGGATGATGGTAGAAGTCGATGTAACGAATATGGTGAAGCTACGAGAAATGAATAAGTGCTCATTCAAAGAAAAGGAAGGAATTGACCTAACCTTCTTCCCGTTCTTTATGAAAGCTGTGGTGGAAGCGTTAAAAGCTTTTCCTATGGTCAATTCTAGTTGGACAGATGACCATATTATCCTTCATAAGGAAGTTAATCTGTCTGTCGCTGTGGCAACGGAAGATGCCTTGGTTGTTCCTGTCATTCACCAGGCGGATCGCTTGAGTGTATTTGGATTGGCCGCAGCTGTAACAAACTTAGCTGCGCGTGCTCGGCAAAACAAACTAACTATAGCGGACGTTCAAGGTGGTACATTTACGCTCAATAACACAGGTGCGTTTGGGTCTATCCAATCAATGCCCATCATTAATACGCCGCAGGCAGCCATTGTCTCGGTTGAATCGATTGTGAGAAGGCCTGTGGTGGTGAATAGTGATTGCCTAGCTATTCGATCCATGGTAAATTTATGCATCAGCATTGATCATCGTGTATTAGACGGACTCGTCACTGGACGGTTCATGCGGTATATCAAAGATAAACTCGAAGCAATGGATGATAGTACCAGTTTGTATTGAGAAAAGCCATGGGTTTGAGATCAGCGAGGTGAGGTGCATTATGATAGAAGAGAAAAATACCGTATCAGACAATTCGACACGAGGTATTTTGCGGCGACCGGAATGGTTAAAGGTACAGCTCCAGGCGGGAGAAGGGTTTCGCGAAATCAAACAGGTGGTGCGGCGAGAAGGGCTACACACGGTGTGTGAGGAAGCTCGCTGCCCTAATCTATATGAGTGCTGGGCACATCGAACGGCAACTTTTATGATTTTAGGAAGTGTTTGCACGCGGGCATGCCGATTTTGTGCTGTCACATCAGGAAGGCCCACAGAACTTGATCTTGCAGAACCCACTCGGGTAGCTCAGGCTGTCGTTCAAATGGGTTTGCGTCATGTCGTGGTAACGTCAGTAGCCCGTGATGACCTAGCAGATGGTGGTGCGTCTATTTTTGCTCAAACCATTACGGCGATTCGAGAGAGCGATGCAAATTGCAAAGTAGAAGTTCTCATTCCAGACTTTATGGGGAGTGAAGCATCTTTGCAGATCGTTATGGATGCGCAGCCTGATATTCTAAACCACAACATAGAAACTGTGCGCAGACTTTCGGATCAAGTACGTTCAAAAGCAAAATATGATCGATCGTTGCAATTGTTGCAAAAAGCTCGTGAGATGAGTAAAACAACGCCGACGAAGTCGAGTATTATGGTGGGTGTCGGTGAATCTTACGAGGAAATTTTAGAAACGATGGATGATTTACGTAGTCGCGATGTGACAATTCTCACGATAGGACAGTATCTACAGCCGACGCGTAAGCATTTGCGCGTCGAACGCTATTATACGCCTGAAGAATTTTGCGAACTTCGCAAAGAAGGTTTAGCGCGTGGTTTTCGGCATGTGGAAAGTGGCCCACTCGTAAGGAGTTCTTATCATGCGCATGAACAAGCGCAACAGGCCACACAATTTGTTGAAGAACAGGCATAAGACGCAATACAATACAGAGCAAAAAGCCGTATGCAACCAAATAACCTGACGCATACGGCTTTTAAGGCTACACATAAAGCTGAAAGTGATTATCGGAAGTCTTCGCTATCGCCCGGTACAAGCTCGGAATTATTCTTAATGTAAGAAAACAATTCATCAACTTGCGTAAACGCCACAGCCACGTACGTATCGGCAGCACCATAATAAATTGCGATACGTCCAGTCTCTGCGTCACAAAGGGTTGCGCACGGGAAGGCCACGTTAGGCACAAATCCGGTTGTCTCATAAGGTTTTTCTGGTGTAAGTAGATACTCCCTTGTGCGGTGCAATACTTTAGAAGGATGATCAATGTCTAAAATGGCAGCACCCATACTATACACAAGCCCATTGCACGTTGTCGTGACGCCATGATAAAACAGTAACCATCCTTCTGTCGTTTCGATAGGCACTGCGCCAGCACCAATCTTCGTACTTTGCCACCAACCGGATCCTCCACTTTTCATCACGCGACGATGTTTGCCCCAATAGACAAGATCTGGGCTTTCGCTGAGAAATATATCGCCAAAAGGTGTGTGACCGCTATCGCTTGGCCGGCTCAACATCACATAGTTGCTATGAATTTTTCTTGGGAATAAAACGCCATTGCGATTGAAAGGGATGAAAGGATTTTCAAGTCGCACAAATTCTTTAAAGTCTTTGGTTTTGCCAAATCCTAAAGAGGCACCGCCAAAGTCAGAACACCACACGATATAGTAGGTACCATCGAGCAAAACGACTCGTGGGTCATAAGCATAGTAAGGCTGATAAGGGTTGCCACGTTCATCTTTCCATTGGATTTCTTCATCTACAATGTTCCAAGTCAGACCATCTTGACTGCTGCCCACATGCAAGCGCGCCTTGCCGTCCTTATGATCAGCCCGAAATACTCCCATGTAGCCATCTCCAAAAGGCACGACAGCGCTGTTAAATATACGAGCGGTCCGCTTCGTCGGATTCCAATCAATAATAGGATTGTTATTGTGACGCCAAATTACACCATCATAACCAGCAGGCTTGTCTTGCCATGGCATGACTTTTAATGACCCTCCGATAATTCCCATACGTTTATCCCTCCACTTGATCGAATTTCGCGTTGTCCGCTTGTCATTCCTTGTAACGTAATGTCCAGTTTATCAAGGATGTACCCAAAAGCGTTTTTGATATTGACACGAATACGTATAAAATACTAACATATAATTTTGATAATTGACAGTTTTAAGGAGTGAATATTATTATTTTTGGATAAATATTACTTTTTATGGAAATTAACATTGAAATATTTTCCGAGAATCCACTTGAAAACGAATTCATTTTGTTGTAATCTATTCTTAGCAATTTCGGAAACCTTTTCGGTTGAAAAATTGTGGACGATAAACGATAAGGGGGAAGATATGTGATTAAGAAACATCTAGCAGCTACTCTAGCAATGTCTGCGGTAACTGTCCTAAGTTTGGTCGGTAGTTCTAGCAGTGCCTTTGCAGCGAGTTCCACTTCTCATATCAAACGCGTTGTGCAATCTTCGATACCGCTCGAAATTGTTCCATCGCCAAATGGTAATTTTCAAGATAACTTCAGCCCTTTTTCACCAAACATGAACTATGGCACAGAGGGATTTATTTACGAACCGCTTTTTTACTTTGATAATGTGAGCGGTAAAACCTTCTCACTTTTAGGAACTACCTATTCTTGGAGCAATGGCAATAAGACGCTGACGGTGAATTTGCGGCATGCCAGTTGGTCTGATGGTAAGTCATTCACATCAGCTGACGTCGTGTTCACGTTCGACTTACTTAAAAAGTACCCGGCCGCTGATATAACTGGTCAATGGGCACAACTGAATTCCGTCAAAGCCGACGGCTTGTACAAGGTTGTTTTTCAATTCAAACAACCTAACGTACCATTTGCGTCTTACACATTAAATCAATTCATCGTACCGAAACACATATGGGCTAATCTCGGTGATCCAACGAAAGTCAATGTGACTAAGCCCATTGGCACCGGGCCTTACACGTTGCAAATGTTTAGTACGCAAGATTATAAGTATGGAGCTAACAACCACTACTGGGGTGGCATCCCGCCTGTTAAGACGCTTGATTTTCCGGCTTATTCAGGCAATGACGCCGGGGACATGGCGCTCGCTAGTGGCAAAGTTGATTGGGCTGGTATGTTCATTCCAAACATCCAAAATCTCTTTGTGAATAAGGACGCCCAACATAACCATTATTTCTTTCCTCCTGGGAACATAGTCATGTTGTATACGAATTTGAAAGATCCGTTACTAAGTCAATTGCCTGTTCGTGAAGCGATGAGTCTTGCGATTGATCGGAGTAAACTCGCTAACGAAGGGGAGTACGGGTATGCGAAGGTAGCTAACCCGCTGGGTCTTGTGTTGCCGAATAACCAGGCTTGGATTGATCCTGCTCTAAAATCCCAATTAACGTATCAATATAATCCTGCTAAGGCCATTAAGATCTTGGAAGCAGCCGGGTTTAAAAAAGATGCGCAGGGCATTTTTGAAAAAGGCGGAAAGAAGTTGTCGTTTACTTTGCAGGTTCCCGCAGGCTGGACGGACTGGGATACAGACTGCGGATTGATTGAGCAAAACTTCAAGGCTGTTGGTATTGCTGTGACGGTCAATCAAGAATCAACCGGTGCTTATAACAATAACCTGAATTCGCCTGGCGGCAAAAAGTCCTATCAATTAGCTATGTCGTGGACGAATCCAGGACCTACGCCTTACTTCCTTTACCAAAACCTGCTTTCAAACACAGGGAATTACAATGTAGAGCAGTTAAGCAATGCGTCCATAAATGCCGCATTGAACGCTTTTGCGAAGACTAGTGTGTTGTCGAAACAAAAGCAAGACCTTTACATGATTGAGAAATACATGGCAACACAGATGCCGAGTCTTCCTTTATTCTACGGCCCTGTGTGGTTTGAATATCGCACCGCCAATTACACAGGATTCCCGACGCAAGCCAATCCGTGGATCAATCCAGCACCTTGGACGAATTATGCTCAGGCGATTGTCGTGATGCACCTGCACCCAACCAAATAACCTGCGTATGAAACAAGTCTAATGTACAGCGAGGAGACGGAGACGCATCCCGCCTCCTCGTAAGTATTGATGGGAAGAAGGTGTAGCATGTGCGTTATTTTCTTAATCGATTGGGTTTTTTACTCTTGTCAATTTGGGCTGCCTTAACATTGAACTTCGTTTTGCCTCGCCTGATGCCGGGCAATCCCGCTGAAATTATGCTGGGGAAATTTCAGGGTAGGATGCCTCCACAAGCTTTAAAAGCGTTTGAGATTCAATTCGGATTTAGCAACAAGCCGATGATTATTCAATACTTCCAATACTTGGGAAGTATGCTAACAGGGCATTGGGGACTATCGTATACGTACTATCCAACGTCTGTGCAAACGATTATTAGTAATAGTTTGCCATGGACATTAGGTTTACTAGGTATTATCTGGTTACTATCGGTCACTGTCGGGACGTTTACGGGTATTTTTATTGCTTGGAAACGCGGCGGTGTCTTAGATTCGATTGCGCCGATTATTACGATGTTCTTTCAAGCTATTCCACAATTTTGGCTGGCACTCGTTCTTCTATATGTTTTTGGGTTTACACTCAATTGGTTTCCGATGGCCCATAGTTACGGCGACAATGTCACGGTGGGTTGGAATTTTGCTTTTATCTCAAGCGTTATCTATTACGCCACGTTACCTGCTGTCGTTATCTTTTTAGGAAGCGTGAGCGGATGGATCATCGGTATGCGTAACAATATGATGATGACATTAGGTGAGGATTATGTTGTTTTCGCAGAAGCCAAAGGCGTTTCTACACGCCGATTAATCTTTTCGTACGCAGCAAGAAATGCTTTGTTGCCACAAATTACGTCCATCGCCATCGCGTTATCAACTATCATTGGCGGCCAAATCTTGATTGAACAAGTCTTTTCCTATCAGGGAATTGGATTTCAGCTAACGAACGCAGTTTCTGGAGAGGATTACCCACTTATTCAAGGTATGTTTCTCATCATTGCTGTTACAACATTGCTTATTAATTTTGTTGTGGACATGGTGTATGGCCGTTTAGACCCGCGCATTCGAAGGAGAGGTGCCACATCATGAGTACGGATGGCAAACCTGTGGTCAACAGTGTACGCCGAGCGCGGCGTAGACGGAGTCATGGCAACGGTGCATTGCATGCCTTCTTTCAAAATGGAAAAGCAATTGTGGGTTTTTCTATCTTTTCCGTTTTTGTCTTGGTCGGAGTTTTTGCTTGGCTACTGGCTCCCTATGATCCTGCATCGACCAATTTTCCTCCTTCTTTAGGTCCTTCATGGGCCCATTGGCTAGGAAC
The DNA here is from genome assembly GCA_021821185.1 of Bacillota bacterium. Next base: position 11,245 of record JAKACU010000022.1, on the reverse strand, counting down.
GACCAACACTGGGCAAGATATTTTCTCGCAATTTATCTGGGGTACGCAGACTTCCTTAATCGTGGGTGTTGGTGCGGCTGTGGTCTCAACCTTGATCGGATTTATTGTCGGGGTCTATGGGGGATACAAAGGCGGGATTGCTGATTCGATCCTAAATGCTTTTAGTAACATCTTTCTCGTCATGCCAGGGTTGGCGTTGCTTATCTTAATTGAGTCGTACGTAAAAAATACCACTCCGATTGTGAATGGATTGATTATTGCCTTAACCGGTTGGGCCTGGGGTGCTAGAGTATTTCGCTCAGTGGCTATGTCGCTTGCAAGTCGTGACTTTATTGTAGCGGCCAGACTTTCAGGAGCTGGAACACTGCGCATTATGTTTGCTGAAATTTTGCCGAATATGACATCGCAAATTGCCGGTAATTTGATCTATTCATGTCTAGGAGCCATTATGGCTGAGGCGGGATTAGCTTATCTTGGCTTTGAAAATATCGCTTCAAATAGTTGGGGAACCATCTTATTTTGGGCACAAAATGGTGGTGCCATGCTCAATGGTGCGTGGTGGTGGTTTGTGCCCCCAGGTATGGCGATCGCACTTGTGGGAACGAGTCTTGCACTTATGAATTTTGGGATCGACCAAATTACGAATCCTAGATTGCGTGTGCAAAAAAGTCAGGTGCGAGGTGTACGGAAAACAGACACTGTTCAAGCAGGGGGTACGCGTGATGTCTGATCAACAACCGGTGTTGGAACTTGTCGATTTATCTGTTGCCTATCAGACGTCGTCTGGCTTAGTTAACGCAGTAAATGACGTCAACCTGACGATTTTTAGAGAAGAGATCGTGGGCCTTGTAGGGGAATCAGGGTCTGGCAAGTCGACGATGGCCTATGCCATAATGCGTCTTTTAAAAGGTGATGCTTTCATTACAAAAGGTACCATTCGCGTGATGGGGCAAGATGTTTATGCTATGTCTGTGAAAGAATTGCGTCAATTTCGCTGGGATCAAATGGCGATGGTATTTCAAAGCGCGATGAGTGCTTTAAACCCTGTTATGACAGTTGAGACGCAAATTCTTGACACGATTCTTGCTCATCGTAAAGAGTGGAGTCGTGATAAAGCACTAGCACGAGCCTGTGAGTTACTAGATCTTGTTCGTATTGATCGCAAAGCATTAAAAAGTTATCCACATGAATTGTCGGGCGGAATGCGACAAAGGGTGGTTATTGCGATAGCAATTACTTTAAACCCAGGATTTGTAATTATGGATGAACCAACAACGGCACTTGATGTGGTTGTGCAACGATCGATACTCGATCAGATTAGGGAAATCCAGCGTCAAGAGAAATTTGCAGTACTATTTATCAGTCATGACTTTAGCCTCGTAGCAGAAATGGCTTCAAAAGTGGCCATCATGTATGCTGGTCGATTGGTGGAAATGACAGATAGCACTACATTGTCTTTGGGACAAACGCATCATCCGTATACCGAGGGACTTTTGCGAGCCATCCCCCATTTGACGGCCGACAAAATTATCATTGAAGGTATTCCCGGGACACCCCCTAATTTGGTTAATTTGCCGACAGGATGCGCTTTTCATCCACGGTGTCCAAAAGTAATACCGATTTGTAAAACGGAGAGACCCTTAACATCGACCTATGAAAATGGCATGGTGGAATGTCATTTGTTCTCGCGGGACAAGGAGGCGCAACCCATTGGAAACTAGTAATCTCGTTGAAGTCAACGATCTTCTTGTTCGGTTTCCCGTACATGATGGAAAGCGCAAAATGTTCATTCATCCTGTCGATCACGTCAGTTTTTCTATAAAGCCAGGCGAAGTCCTCGCTTTGGTGGGAGAAAGTGGATCTGGAAAATCGACGATAGGTAAAGCTTTGCTGCGGATTTTGGAACCTGCGCATGGAACCATTGAAGTCGGTGGCCAGGATGTCACACATATTAAGCACAACGCCTTAAAAGCTTATCGAAAAGATGTGCAAATGGTGTTTCAAGATCCGTTTGGATCGCTTAACCCAACACGTACGGTAGAGCAGCATATTGTATACCCTCTCAAAAAGCATAGGCGTGAAAAATTTGATATGGAAACCCGCGTGGATGAACTGTTGCAGCAAGTGGGATTGACGCCAGTGCAAGAGACGCGTGTCAAGTATCCGCATGAATTATCTGGTGGCCAAAGGCAACGTGTAGCTATCGCCCGAGCTTTAGCGGCCAATCCGAAGTTTCTTGTTGCGGATGAACCTATCTCGATGCTGGACGTGTCGATTCGTGCCGGTATTTTGCGATTGATGAATCAGTTGCGTGAGGATTATAACTTGGCGTATTTGTATATTACGCATGACCTTGCATCAGCGAGATACTTTGGACATCGCATTATGGTGTTATACGGTGGTAAAGTTATGGAAACCGCTACAGCTGAGGAACTTATTCGGCATCCATTGCATCCCTACACGAAGTTGTTGCTTGCAGCGACTCCTGGAAGCGGCATTCGCGGACCGTTACCAGAGACGAGTAATCGTGCGCCAAATTTGCTGCAAGATCGCCGAGGCTGTCCATTTGCTGATCGCTGTCCTCTTGTCACCGAGATTTGTCTAGAAAAAACGCCTCCGATCGTTGAAGTTGCAACGAACCACGCAACTGCGTGTCACCATATTGCCTGATGGTCTACAATAATAGAGAGGCAATCAGCCTCTCTATTATTGTAATGAAAGGACTTTGTGGACTCATGCGCTTGCGACCGATTTTTCTTGGTATCTTGGCTTCATTTTTCTTTGCCATTACGTTTGTGCTCAACGCACGGATGAGTCTTGTTGGTCAAAGCTTTCTCTGGAGTGCATCGTTACGCTATTTATTTATGATCCCATTCATGTTACCCGTCATTTTCGCACGAAAGACGTTGCCTAAACTGCTACGCGAAATAAAGCTGGCTCCTTTATCTTGGATTTTGTGGAGTACAATCGGTTTTGGTCTCTTTTATGTCCCACTATGTTTTAGCGCAAATTATGCACCTGCGTGGGTAATTGCGGCAGCATGGCAGTTCACGATTATTGCAGGGTCTCTTCTTACACCGTTATTTGGTTCATCAAGTAAAATGCCTATTCGAGGATTGCTGGTATCTATGGTTATCTTTTTTGGCATTGTGCTCGTTGAGGCGAGCCATGGCGTACAATCGTCATGGCACAACGTGATAGTTGGAGGGCTGGCTGTTGCCATCGCTGCTTTTGCTTATCCCTTGGGCAATCGAAAAATGATTGTCTTGTGTGAAGGAAGGCTTAGTGCGATAGAACGCGTCTTTGGCATGACCCTCGTAAGTCTCCCACTTTGGATTGTACTTGCTATTATCGGTGTATTTACCGTTGGATTACCTCCTGTAAGCCAAGTGACCCAGACTGCTATCGTGGCCTTATCATCCGGTGTCATTGCTACGGTGCTGTTCTTTGCAGCAACAGATCTCACGAAAGGAAACACGCATGATCTGGCAGCCGTTGAAGCGACGCAGTCCGGCGAAGTCGTCTTCACGATGCTACTTAGCTTCCTTTTCGTGTCACCAGTGAAACCACCCATATTGGCCTTGCTTGGTGTGACGATGATCATTGTTGGGATGGTTGTTCATAGCTTAGGTGTGGTTCACTCTATGGATCGATGAGATCCATAGTTGATTAATTACTGCTCCCACGGTAGCCCCAATAAGCGTTCCGGCGATAATTCCCATACTACCCATGTGCAACCAGGTCGCCGCCAATGCGCAAAGAGCGCCGAATGCCGCGGCCACCAGATAGGGCATTGTTCTCTTGCCGATAAACAGCAGCGCGATAAATAGGGCAGGCAACGCGTATGATAAAATTCCTGATAGAGAGGTTGGTACGGCGCGGTCTACCAGAACACCGACAATCGTGCCTGCGACCCATGATGCATAGCATGAAAAGACGAACAAAAATTGATAGGAAGGTGTTATGGGTTCGACGTGATCCTTACTGCTCGTGACAGCAAAAACTTCGTCGGTTAAGCCAAAAGATGCAATCCATTTCTTCCATTCTGGCCATAATGAAAAGCGTGGTCCCAGTGTCGTGCCATAGAGAAAATGGCGAAGATTAACGAGCATCACGGTGATGATGACAGAAAGTGGTGTAACACCCGAAATGATAAGAGGGATCATCATGAATTGTGCACCCCCAGCATATACGCAAATGGAGATAAAGATGGTTAGCCAAGGTGGCATGGCATTGGCTGTTGCTACTACGCCAAAAGTCATGGCAATGGGAAAGTACGCGAGAATGATAGGCATGGCATCTGCCAAGGCGGCGGAAAAGATCGATTTGTGTTTTTTCATAAACTTGGTCACCAACTATGTGTAATGACGGCAAACGATACGATGCCAACGGTTACTGTGATAAGAAGGTGTCGGGATAACCAAGCTGTTATGATCGTCGGTACTGCCGCAAGTAGTGTGGCATTGTGCCATATGGATAGGGTCTGACCGTTTGGCATGAAGAGAAGGGGGCCAATCAAAGCACCAAGAACCGCCGGTGTCACAAAGGGTAGCCAATTCTTTAACCATACAGGCCACGTGATACGACTGCCTAAACTCAGTGATCCCGCACGTAAAAGATAGGTTCCAAGGCCTATAACAAGGGTTTCTATCAAGGCATCAAACGGCATATTCTTTTTCCTCTCTACCATTAACTATTTTCACTTTACCATATGTCATCTTGCTATGGCATTGGATATACTCAGGTAAACTAAACGTCTCAACATTTCTTGGAAGGGCGGAAAAAGGGCATGGCTATCGTGGATGATTTTAATAGTTTGGATTTGCGGACAGGGACGATCATAGCAGCTGAAGCATTTCCTGAAGCACGCGTACCAGCGATCAAACTACAAATCGATTTTGGGCCCCTCGGGATCAAACGATCAAGTGCGCAGATTACAGAGCGCTATGATCCAGAACAACTGATCAACCGTCAGGTTGTGGCTGTTGTTAACTTCCCATCACGACGTATCGCTGGGTTCGATTCCGAGGTGCTAGTTCTTGGAGCGGTACCGCAAAAGGGTGATGTAGTCTTATTGTCCGTCGATGAACGCGTTGCTAACGGAACGCCCATTGGATGAGCATACTTGTTATGGAAGGACGCTTTGAATAAGAGACATCTTTTAATTGCGTAGAGATGATTAGGTATTTATGGGATTTATGGGATGGCTGTCGTATCAAAGAAATCGTTCATTAGTGCCCGAAATTGAAGAGACGTTTGAGAGGTGTTAAGAGGCGAGCAGTTTGCGCATGGGGCACAGAAGAAATGATGAACATTATTACGAAGTTGGCGGATATTGGACAGGAAAATGTGCGGCTTGCTCAAAATGTCAGTCAATCCTCGAATCAGATGGTGCGCTCCTTGCATGATACACAGCATCATGCTAAGCAAAGTTCGATGATTATTACCGCATTGCATATGTTACTAGTAAAATTTACGGTCTCCTAAAAAGTAATGGCTTACGATAATCAATGTACTGTGCTCTTTGCTAGGTGGACAGCCAAGCAAAGAGCACAACCTATTTTCAGCGTGAGATGTCGAAGCGATCATTTAAAGAATTTTGGATCTAATTTTGATTGATTTAAAAGTTCTTCAAAAGTTAATTCTTCATCTTTCGGTGCAAAAAGAGTAGCAAAATCTTCATATTGGTCCTGCACTTCGTTTTTTCGAGCTTTGTTCGTAGTCTGTTTTTTGGATGGTGTTGGCTTTTCAGCCATTCGCTGTTTTGGAACTGCGTCTTCCTTTACTTTAAGGAGTGCAGACAGTGCATCAGGTGACAATCGCTGGCCTAAAGTGACAGGATCATTCTCTTTACCCAAGCTTGGGTTTTTTGTGGAATTTTTCATGATTGATTCGGAATTCATCTCGGATTTGTCATCCCAAGATTTGCGGCGGTGATTTTTTTTAGGTCCATTATGTTTAACATCTTCACGTTCTTGTTCGATAAATCCTGTTTTCTGTAGTTCGTCGAGCAATAACTCTGGCTGTGCTGTGACGATGAAAATCTCTTGGACTGCGGTTGTGGTCTTAGCCAATAATTTGAGTCCGTTATCCGTATAGTATTGAAAGGTTAATGTATCTTTATAACTTTTCGAAGGGGCAATAGTCCCTGTGAGAATCGATTCTACGATCTCAAGATTTGCAATTTGCCGTAGGACTTTTGCAAAATCGCCGATAATGGTATGCATAATTTTCAGTTTGCCGTCTCGGTGTCTCATGTCTGACATGTAAGTATACCCTCCGCTTGTGGTTTATCCATTCATTATAACCTGTTAGCTTCAGCATTTGTCCAAGTTCTGTGTGCTATACTCATGCTAGATTTTATGGAATACAATAAGGATAGAGCAATATTCATGATTGGGCTAAAGGAGATTCACATATGCATTTTACAATGGGTATCGACCAGGAACGATTGGTTGCGGATTTCATGACGCTTGTATCCATCGGAAGCCCTTCTCGAGATGAAGCACATGTCGCGGCTTACATTCGCGGTGTTGTGGAGGAACTCGGCTTTACAGTTGAAGAAGATGGTGCAGCAGATGATGTCCAAGGCAATTCGGGCAATCTCATTGTACGTGTACCAGGAACCACCGAAGGACAGCCAACCATTTTATTGATGGCGCATATGGATACGGTATCACCCGGTTATGGCATTCAACCTACTCGACTCAATGATCGTATCACCAGTGACGGAAAAACCATTCTTGGAGCTGATGACAAGGCAGCTGTAGCAGGACTTTTACACATGTTACGCATTTTACGGACGACAAAAGAACCTCATCCACCGCTTGAAATCGTATTTACTGTTTGTGAAGAAGCCGGACTTTTAGGAGCTAAGGCGTTACGGCGCGAATCTTTAGCAAGCTCATATGGTTTTGTTTTCGATTCAGCAGGACCTCTTGGTTTCATCGTGACGGAAGGCCCAGCCCAAGCCAAATTGCAGGCAGTTGTTAACGGAAGAGCCGCGCACGCAGGGATTGCCCCCGAAAAAGGAATTAATGCAATTTCCATTGCTGCACAAGCGATTTCTCGTATGCATTTGGGCCGTGTTGATGAGTATACTACCGCAAATGTTGGGCGAATAGCTGGTGGCTTTGCGACCAATATCGTTTGCGATCGCGTGGAGGTTAACGCGGAGGTGCGCAGTTTACATGATGAGGGACTGCAACGAGAACGATTGGCGATGTCATCTTCGCTCGAGCAGACCGCGCATGACATGGGAGGTACTGTTGATCTGCACTGGATCGATAGTTACCCTGCTTTCACGTTGCCTGAAGACTCTTTTTTACGCACTGTCGTGGTAGAAGCGATGAATCATATTGATCTTTCGCCGATTTTTGGGGCGACAGGTGGTGGAAGTGACGCCAATATCATCGCAGGAAAAGGCATACCTGTGGCAAACCTCGCCTTGGGGTACCAGCAAAATCATACCCTTGAGGAGTGGATCTCTTTGCATGATTTGATGAAGAGCGCTGAATTGATGCTGGAGATTGTTCGCGAGTGTCAAAAGCTTGAAGGGACGTTCCCAACGCCTGGCGCTTTAGGGCAACTGGCGTAACGTCTTGCCGCATAGAGCGTTTCCTGTTGTGGAACGCTATGTCTCGGTGGTGATGACATAATGAATTCGGTCAAACAAAAGACACGAGGCATAGCAGTTGGACAGATAGATGTAAACCGCAAAGACCATCATGAAACGGTTGATGGTCTTTCTTTGGGTGGCTTGGTTCTGATTGGGATAGGTGGCATTATCGGCGCTGGCTACTTTTTAGGCATCGGCTTGGCGGTGGTTCAAGCAGGTCCCGGCATCTTGCTCGGTCTTATACTTGGAGCACTCATCATGTCGCAAGTGCTTGGCGCGGTGACAAGTATGTCGGTCAACCATCCGGTCAAAGGATCATTTCGTGCTTATGCTGAGGAAATGTTCGGTCCGTTTATTGGTTATTTTCAAGGATGGTTATACTGGCTTGCTAGTGTATTGACGATTGGTAGCGAAGCCATTGCCATGGCTGTCTTCGCACGGTTATGGATTCCTCAAATGCCTATGTGGGCTTTAGCTTTGCTATTTACAGGTTTGATTTTTGTGCTGAACGCATTTGGGATAGCTGCCTTTAGCAAGCTTGAGGGGATGTTATCTGGGCTGAAAATCGTGGCCTTAGTTATGTTTTGCTTAGTCATCTTGCTTGTAGGCGTGCAGGTCATCACGGGAGCAAGCGTCCATCCTGAATACTTATTCTCACATGGTGGTTTTTTTCCTCACGGGCTGCAAGGTGTGCTGCAATCGATGCTCATCGTGATCTTTGCCTTTTCGGGGATCGGTGTGATGGCAACGGCTACGTCAGAACTTCGTAGGCCTAGAGATGCCAGTCGTGGTGCGACGCTGGTGATTGTCGGTCTGTTTGCCATTTACTTTCTCTCGTTATTTGCTTTATTGACCGTCGTTCCGTGGTGGAAGATCAGTGTATCCTCGAGTCCATTTGTGCTTGCCTTTACTATGGTTCATTTACCTTTATTGGCCAGCTTATTTAATGCAGTTATCTTGGTTGCGGCATTTACGGTTATGGCAGGTGCTCTGTTTTCGGCAGTACTTATCATGCAAAATATGGCTCATGTTGGTGAAGCTCCACGTTTTTTGCGTCGAAAGGAGCATGCTAAAACATCTCTTAGTGCATTGCTTCTAAGCACCTTAGGTGCAGTTGTAGCGATTATGGTTTCCTATGTTCTGCCATCGCAAGTGTACAGTTATTTGGTCAGTGCCACCTCGTACATTACTTTTTTTAATTGGGTAGTCATTTTGTTGTCATGGCTCGCTTACAAAAGACGTCATAAGGAAGAGCATCTTTATCATGTGATCTGGGTAAGAGCTGGGAATATCCCGATCTATGCGACAGTTGTAGTGATTGCCGCACTGACGATCACGTCTTTAGGGAGTTCTGATCAAAGAATGGGTGGTGCAGCAGCTCTTTTTGTGGCTTTGATCATTGCTCTGCCATACCCTTTGCTTGCGCATAAAAGAAGGTTAGAAGCTAGTCATTTAAAGGACATCGCGAAAGACGATGGACACGATCGGGTGTGACGAGAGTACTTGCTTTTGTAGCAAGGTGCGGACCTTTTCTTGAGGGTATAAGTTTGCAAGGATTTCCAAACGATGCAGAACTTCCTTTGCTGGTCCAGATAGGGCCAGCTTATCTTTGTGATAAAATATTTTCATAGGGTACACATCCTTTCCTGTAATTTTTATGCAAAGGCGTGATCGATGATGAGTGATTTGATGCCAGAAGTTGCCTTGCAAAAACAAATCATTTTTGAAGGGAAAATGATTTCGCTACGATTAGATCGTGTGCGATTACAAAATGGGCAAGAAACAACAAGGGAAATTGTCCAGCATCCAGGGGCGGTCGCCATTCTAGCTACGACAGACCAAGATAAGGTGGTTTTAGTACGCCAATATCGTTATGCCATTGGTCAATTTACGCTAGAGTTGCCAGCTGGCAAGCTAGAAGCAGGCGAAGATCCGCAACAGGCAGCTTTACGAGAGCTCGCCGAAGAGACAGGGTATAACGCTCGTGAGGTTCATCATGCGTTGACATTTTATTCAACGCCAGGATTTTCGGATGAAATGATGCACTTGTATGAGGCACACCATTTAGTGGATGGCGCGCAACATACGGACGATGATGAATTTGTGGATTGTCTTGTCGCATCAAGGGCAGAGGTTTCTTCGTGGATTACGCAGGGGAAGATCGTGGATGCTAAAACACTGGTTGGGTTGTATCGTTGGTTGGCCAAATGATGCCAACCTATTACGTTGATGGTCATGTTCATATTGGACGTACAAGCTCTGGACAAGCGGTAAAGATTTCTGCCGCCAATAACCTGACTGTTGAAGGGATATTGCAAGAGGCTATGGTTAGAAAGGGCCTTGACATCATCGGTATCATCGATGCTGTATCTCCGCCTGTGCAAAGTGATATTCGTGAACTGCTGGAGCAAGGTGACCTTGAGGCTCTCAGCGCAGGAGGACTTGGTTATAAAGAAAAAGTGACGCTTTTATTAGGAGCTGAGGTGGAGGTTGCTGGTCCGCACGGTGGTGCGGCCCATTTTGGTGTTTTCGTCCCGACGTTAAGCGCATTGCAAGAGTTATCTACTTGGTTAGCATTTCGTCAGACAAACCCTACCTTATCTTCACAACGAATTACGACAGGTACAGCCGAACAACTGGCAACGCTGTGTCAGGATCTGGCGGGGATTTTCATTATCAATCATGCTTTTACTCCACACAAAGGGCTGTACGGAAACTGCGTCAATGTGATGAGTGACATGGTTAGCACAAACCTAGTAACAGGTGTTGAGCTAGGGTTGTCAGCAGACACAGATATGGCGGATCGCCTAAGTGAATTAGCCGACTTTACTTTTGTGACGAACAGTGATGCGCATTCTTTGCCCAAATTAGCACGCGAGTATCATGTTGTATCGCTTACGGAGCCGACATTTGACGCCTATAAACAAGCTTTGCTAAGGCGTCAAGATCAGCGAATTGTGATGAATATTGGGCTGATGCCTGCTTTAGGAAAGTATCATCGTACCGCTTGCAGGAAGTGCGGCAACCGCTTAGAGGAACCATCGCAACCTTGTCCCACTTGTGGGTCCATGGCGCGAGTAAGGGGTGTCTGGGAAAGATTGCTTGAGGTGGCCGATTTGCAAGAATCCAAATCACCGCTACATCGACCACCTTACATCCACCAAGTTCCTCTTGAGTTTATTCCCGGTCTAGGACAAAAGAAACGTGAACAACTGTTTCATGCGTTTGGGACAGAGATGAACATTTTGCATCATACCTCACTGAGCGATCTTCGAAACGTTGTTGGTGATACTCTGGCTCAGATGATTGATCAAGCGAGAACTGGACAACTCATGGTGACGCCAGGTGCAGGTGGACGTTATGGAAAAATTACAGACGGCCAGCCAACCGAGAAAAAATAGGCTTTCTCACAGATTTGCGTGGATATTGCTGCAACTCCGATAAAATGGCGTTTTGTACACGAATGATCGATTGCATGCTTGTTTCTAGGTAACCCTTAAGTTCTTCGACTTGTTGCTCAGTTAAGGCTTTAATTTGATTTTGCAGGTCATTTTGCTGATCTTGTTGTTCGGTTTGAGGTTGATCTTGTTCTTCTTTTTTGTAAAACGTGTTAAATACTTTATTGAT